>JBBRVJ010000024.1:0-27333 GCA_038246975.1 Rhodobacterales bacterium
CCGGGGCGTGCCCCGCGCCCGCTTGGCAATCTCGCGCGTACCCAGCGGGTCCGCCGTCACCCCCAACAGCCGCGCACCGCGCGTCACGATCAGGTCAAGCTCGTCCTCGGTATAGAACTCCAGCCGGGTCGGAATACCGAAACGGTCGCGCAGCGGCGTGGTCAACAGACCAAGCCGGGTCGTCGCCCCGACCAGGGTAAAGGGTTGCAATTCGATTCGCACGGTGCGCGCAGCAGGGCCTTCGCCGATCACGAGGTCCAGCGCGAAATCCTCAAGTGCTGGATACAACACCTCCTCGACCACCGCGCTAAGCCGATGAATCTCGTCGATGAACAGCACGTCGCGCGGTTCCAGATTGGTCAGGATCGCCGCAAGATCACCGGGTTTCGCCAGCACCGGGCCGGACGTCATCCGGAACCCCACTCCCAGTTCCCGCGCCATGATCTGCGCCAGCGTGGTCTTGCCCAGACCGGGCGGGCCGTGGAACAGCGTATGGTCCATCGCCTCGCCGCGCATCTTGGCGGACTGGATGAAAACCCGCAGATTGGCCCGCGCGTCGGCTTGTCCGACAAACTCGTCAAGGCTTTGGGGTCGCAAGGCGCGGTCCAGATCCTCGGGCAGCTTTTCGGCGCGCAGGGCGGGGTCGGGTTGCATGTTACTTCGGGGCCAGCAGGCGCAAGGCGGCGCGGATCAGGCTGGCGGTGTCCGCCTCGGGCTGTTCGCCCGCGATGGTCGAAATGGCCTGCGCCGCATCGCCAGGGCCATAGCCCAGATTGACCAGCGCAGACAGAGCGTCGGCGGTGAACGCGGCGCGGGACTGGCTGGCCGAGGGTGCAACGGCCACCGGGCTGCGCGTCGGGCGCGCCGGTGTGGGGTCTACCACGTCAGGATCGGCCACCGCTGCCGACCCCAGATTGACCCCCATCGCCATGACGCCCGGCGCCTTGGATTTCAATTCAAGTATGACCCGCTGTGCCAGTTTCGGTCCGACACCCGGTGCGGCCTGAATGGCCCGCGCATCGCCCAAGGTGATCGCCCGCGCCGCCCCTTCGGCCCCCAAAGTGCCCAGAATCGCCATCGCCGCCTTGGCCCCGACCCCCTGCACCGACACCAGCAGCTTGTGCCATTCCTTTTCCAACAACGTCGGAAAGCCGAAAAGTTGCAGCAAATCCTCGCGTACCAAAAGGTCGGTGTACAGCGCTACAGCCTCGCCCAACGCGGGCATCGCAGCCAGAGTGCGGTCGGACACATGCACGATATAGCCTACACCGCGCACGTCGATCAGCACCTGATCGCTGCCCCGCCAATCCAGCCGCCCCGACAGTTTGCCGATCATCCTACCGCCTTTCGCAGCGCCGCCTGCAAACGCCCCGCCGATTGCAGATGATGCGCGTGGCAGATCGCGATGGCCAGCGCATCCGCCGCATCCGGCCCGACGATCACCACCCCCGGCAAATGCAGGCGTACCATATGATCGACCTGCACCTTGGCCGCATGCCCGACGCCCACCACGGTTTTCTTGACGGCGTTCGGCGCGTATTCCCCGACGGTCAGCCCGAACTGCGCCGGAACCAACAGCGCAATCCCGCGCGCCTGCCCCAGTTTCAGCGTCGCCACCGCGTCCTTGTTGACGAACGTATGCTCGACCGCCGCCGCATCGGGCACATGGGTCCGCAACACCGCGGTCAATTGATCGTAAAGCGACAGCAGTCGCAGCGCCAGATCGCCGTCGCCTTCGCCGGGCGCAGAATGACAGATGCCGTTGGCGACATGCACCAACCGCGCCCCTGCCACGTCGATCACACCCCAACCGAGGTTGCGAAGGCCGGGGTCGATCCCCAAGACGCGCATGACCTGCCCCTTTGTTTCTTTGAAACAGAGCTAGCACGAACCGGGAACATGCGCCAAGTCCCAATCGGGGCTTGATTGCCGGTCACACAGGCGTTACTTCAGGACTTCGATACCGACACCACACCGCTTGAAAGCGACAGGTGTGGATGGCCGCATTGTTTCGCCCAAAAAAACAAGGCGGAATTGTGGCATCTGATATGCAATGCGTGCAAGGCTGTCATGCCTTTGCTATGGCTTGCCCGTTTTCCTACTGCCCCCTATATGCCCGTCATGACAAGCACGATGCTTGTCGATTGTGCAGTTTTGAAAGGATCACCGCCATGGCCGCCTATCAGTCGTCCCACCCGGCGCCCGTTGGCGCCGTCTCGATCTTTCGCTCGGGTTTCGGGTTTCGGAACTTGTTTTCTTCGCTCTCGGTCTGGAATGACGCCCGCATGACGCGCAATGCGCTGGGCAAACTGTCGGACCGCGAGCTTGACGATATCGGCCTGTGCCGCGGCGATGTCGAGATGCTTGGCCGCTGAACAGCGACCAACCGACGTGCGCAAGCCGCCGATCCGCAAGGACGGCGGCTTTTTGCTGGGCGGATTACAGCAACGCTTGCACGGCGACTATCTGGGCAGCCACCCAGACGGTGACCGGATCAGCCTGCATGAACCATGCGCCAAGTTTGTCAAATTCTTCGCCATTCTGCAGGTTTGCGACGCGCGCCGCATAACCTTCGGGTCCGACGTAATGCAGGATGGTGCCTTTGAGGCCGAACACGCAGACCGCCGCAAAGATCAGAACCCGCAGCAACGGGCGGCGTTTGCGAACGGGGCGAAAATAATGCGAACGGCCCAGAGTGCCATTGGCTTCAAAGCCATAGCCCTTGGCGCGCGCGCGCTCTATGCGGGCAATACGCCCGTAGAATTCAGACAGACTCGGGTCGGACATAACCGAAACTCCACAATGTCGACCCCCACCCAACACTTTTATGCCTTAAGAATATGTCAAGATTTAGGCATTTTATTTAAATCGTCTCAAAGCCGCCGCAGCACCAAAGTCGCCCAATCGCCAATTTCGTCTCGGGTTTTGGCAGCAAAACCGGCGGTCACATAGGTATCAGTCACCGCATCGGCCTGTTCGACCAGCAGCCCCGACAGGATGATCAGGCCGTCGGCTGCCACATTCTGGGCCATGGAAGGGGCCAATTCGATCAGCGGGCCTTTCAGGATGTTGGCGAACACCAGATCGAACGGGGCGACGGCCAGAAGCTGCGGATGATCGAACCCAGCCGCCTCGACACAGTCGACACGTCCGGCCAGACCGTTGATCGACAGGTTGGCAATCGCCACCTCGACTGCCACCTCGTCGATGTCGGATGCAATTATCAGCGCGTCGGGCAGGACCGCCGCCGCCGCCATCGCCAACACTGCCGTCCCACAACCAATGTCCGCCACCCGCGCCGGGGCAAAGCCCGCACTGAACAGGGCATCGAAGGCCTTCAAACAGCCCAACGTCGTGCCATGATGTCCGGTGCCGAACGCCACGGTCGCCTCGATCTGCAAGGCGACGCGGCCCGCCGGAACCTTGTCGGCGTCATGGCTGCCGAACACGAAAAACCGCCCCGCATCGACCGGCGAAAGCTCGCGCCGCACCTTGGCGACCCAGTCGATATCGGGCACTTCGGACAGAACGAACGGTTTGGCCCCGAAGGCCAGCGCCAGCACGTCCAGCAGGGCGGCATTCGGTTCTTCCAGAAAATAGACGCCGACTTCCCAAAGTTCCGACCCGTCCTCGATTTCGAAGACGCCCACGCCTGTAGGTTCGGGGTCGAGCTTTTCCAGCGCCTCGGCCAAGGCAAGGGCTTCATCCTCGCCCGGAAGGGTGGTCAGCGCGGTGTAAGTGGTCATGGACGGGCCTTTCAAAGCGTTGGGGCGGGATAGACCCCGCCCCTGCTTTGGTCAAGTCGAAGGCCTGTCAGGCGGTGACGCCGATCGGGCAGGTCACCCCGGTCCCGGCGATCCCGCAATAGCCGCTGGGATTCTTGGCAAGGTATTGCTGATGCTCAGCCTCGGCAAAATAGAATACCGGCGCGCCGATGATCTCGGTCGTGATCGCGCCATGGCCAGCGGCAAGCAGGCGCGGGGCAAAGATCGCCTTGGACGCAAGCGCCGCCGCCATCTGCATGTCGTCATAGGCATAGATCCCCGAACGATAGGTGGACCCCACGTCGTTGCCCTGCCGCAGGCCTTGGGTCGGATCGTGGCCTTCCCAGAACAGCTTCAACAGCGCGTCATAACTGACTACCGCCGGGTCATAAATCACCCGCACCACCTCATTATGCCCGGTCAACTGGGTGCAGGTCTCGCGGTAGGTCGGGTTGGGCGTGATGCCACCCGCGTAGCCAACCATCGTCAGCCAGACGCCCGGCACCTGCCAGAACGAGCGCTCGACCCCCCAGAAACAGCCCATGCCGAACATCGCCTCTTCCATCCCGGATGGAACCGGCGATTTCAACGGGATCCCGGACAGGAAATGCGTCTCTGCCGTGGGCAGCGGCGTCGGGCGACCCGGCAGGGCGTCCTTGGCACTGACCATCTGGGTTTTCTTGCCGCTACCGAAAAACATGGCTATCCCTCCTGAGGTTGCCAGACGAATATAGGGCATCCCCCGCCCTCCCGCCAGTCACCCGACCGATCACTCTGCCGCGACGGGATTTCCGCGCGAAAGGATCGTCTCATGGCCCGGCGAAGGGTCGCGGGGGATCAGCAGCACCAGACCCAGCGCCAGCACCGCCATCGCGGCCCCCATGACGAACACATAATCCGGCGCCACCGCCCACATGTAGCCCAGCGAGGCGGGCAGGAAAACGGCTGCGATGTGGTTGATGGTGAACGACACCGCAGCAGTGGGGGCGATGTCGGCCGGATCGGCGATCTTCTGGAAATAGGTCCGCAGCGCAAAGGACAGGGCAAAGAACATCTGGTCCAGCATGTACAGCGCCCCGGCGGCGACCAGACCCCAGCCGAACCAGTAGATCCCGCCATAGGCCATGAACACCAGCGTCAGGCCGACGTATTCGAAAGCCATGACATTCCGCTCGCCCCACCGAGCCAACGCGCGCCCCATCGCAGGCCCCGCCACCGTCAGCAGGATGTAATTCATCATCAACAGCAGCGTCATTTCAGACACTTTCATGCCGAACCGCTCGACCATCATGAAGCCTGCGAAGACCACGAAAATCTGCCGCCGTGCGCCGGACATGAACTGCAACACATAGTACAGCCAATACCGGCGGCGCAGGACCATGTTCTTGTTTTGCGGATGGGGGGACGCGAATTGCGGATAAGCGAACCAGGTGAACACCGCCACTGCCGCCGTAAAGCTACCTGCCGCGAGATAGACCTTGTTGTAGGTCAGGTCCAATGGCTCCCACAGTACGACGATGATCGTATAGACCAATAGCGACGACGCCGATGCCGCCGCCGTCAGCCAGCCCAGCATTTGCGGCGCGCGCGCCCGGTCGATCCATTGGAGTTGCAGGGATTGGTTGACCGTCTCGAAGTAGTGAAATCCGATCGACGACAGCAGGGTCATGATCAGAATGCCGTTGAACGTCGGAAAATACCCGGTCAACGCCGTTGCAACCCCCAGCAAAACAAGGGCAATAACGCCCAGCACCTGCTCGCGGATGAACAAGAGCAGAACGATCACTCCGATGGCCAGAAGCCCCGGAATCTCGCGCACCGTATGCAGCCAGCCAATTTCGACGCCGGTGAATTGCGCCCGTTCGATGACGAAGTTGTTCAGCAAAGCCGACCAGGTGGCAAAGGCCACCGGCATCGCAAAGGCCAGAAGCAACAGCAGGCTTTCCGGCCTGCGCCAGCGTGGCAGGCTTTGCGCCTCGGCCGTGGTCATGGTGCGTGTCGTCATTTCGTCTGCATACACCCGGCATTCTGGCCGGACCAGAGCAGAAGTGTGAGGCCGCAGAACTGGCGTCGGATCAGTGCCGGATAAACGTCCGGCATCCGTCCCGACAGGCGTTGGACCAGGAATCGCAGGTCAAAGAAAGCTTTGCGGATCGATGTCGATGGCGAGGCGCACATTGGCGGGGCATTTCAGTTGCGCCACCCACTCGGAAAGTGCCGCTTGCAGGACGACGGTCTTTTCCGCCCTGACCAGCAGCCGCACCCGGTGTCGTCCCCTGACCCGTGCGATGGGTGCCGGGGCGGGGCCGAAGACTTGCGCGCCGACCCGGCGCAGGGGTTCGTCGCGGCGGGCGAGTTCTGCGGCGAAGTCGAACACCGCCGCCACGTCGGGCGAGGACAGGATCACCCCGGCCATCCGGCCATAAGGCGGCACGCCTGCCATGCGACGCTCGGCGGCCTCGGCGCGCCAGAACGCCTCTTCATCGCCGCCCAGAATGGCGCGAATGACGGGGTGGTCGGGCTGGTGGGTTTGCAGCCACGCCTCGCCCCGCAAATCCGCGCGCCCTGCCCGCCCCGCAACTTGCCGCATCAGTTGAAACGTGCGTTCCGCCGCGCGCAGGTCCGACCCTTGCAGGCCCAGATCGGCGTCGATCACCCCCACCAGCGTCAGCAGCGGAAAGTTGTGTCCCTTGGCCACGATCTGCGTGCCGATGATGATGTCGGCCCCCCCGGCGGCGATCACGCCGATCTGTTCCTTGAGCGCGCGTGCCGACCCGAACAGATCGGACGACAGCACAGCCAGACGCGCACCGGAAAACCGCAGGGCGACCTCTTCGGCCAGACGTTCGACGCCCGGCCCGACAGCGGCCATCCGGCCCTCGACCCCGCAGGCGGGACAGGCGACAGGCACAGGCTTGGTCGCGCCGCATTGGTGGCAGACGAGGCGTTTGAGAAACCGATGTTCCACCATCCGCGCGTCGCAATGATCGCACCCCACCTGCGACCCGCAGGCGCGGCACAGGGTAACCGGGGCAAAGCCGCGCCGGTTGAGGAACAGCATCGCCTGTTCGCCGCGCGCCACCCGCGCCGTCACCCCCGCCGCCAGCGTGTCGGAAATCCAGCGGTCCGAGGCCAGCCGCTCGGCCCGCATGTCGATGGCGCGCATCAGCGGCATCTCGGCCGCGCCATAGCGCGACCCAAGGTCAAGACGACCATACTTGCCCGCCTCGGCGTTGGCCCAGGATTCCAGACTGGGGGTGGCAGAGGCCAGCACCACCGTCGCGCCCACAATCGCCCCGCGCAGCACGGCCATGTCGCGGGCGTTGTACAGCACCCCTTCCTCTTGCTTGTACGAACTGTCGTGTTCCTCATCCACCACGATCAGGCCAAGGTCGCGAAACGGCAGGAACAGCGCCGACCGCGCGCCGACCACAAACGATGCGCCGCCCTGCCCCACCATCCGCCACAACCGGCGGCGTTCGGTCATCGTGACGCCGGAATGCCATTCGGCGGGCCGCGCGCCGAACCGCGCCTCGACCCGTGTCAGAAACTCCGCCGTCAGGGCGATTTCGGGCAGCAGAACCAACGCCTGCCGCCCCATCCGCAGACATTCGGCGACAGCCTCCAGATAGACCTCGGTCTTGCCCGACCCGGTGACGCCTTTCAGCAGCGTGCAGGAATAGCCCCCCAGCGCCACGCAGGCGACCAGCGCATCGCCTGCGGCTACCTGATCGCCCACCAGCCGCGCCGACCCTGCGGGATTCAGCGCGGGGTAATCCAGATCGCGGGGAGCCTCCTGTTCGATCAGCACCCCTGCCTTGACCATCGCCTTGACCACGCCCGACCCGCAGCCCGCTGCCTCGGCCAATTCGGCCAGCGTCACAGGGCCCTGCGCCGCACGCAGCGCCTCGACGACGCGAAACCGGGCGTCGGTCAACTGGTTGGGCAGGGTTGCGGCCAGCGCATAGACGCGTCGCATCGCGGGGGGATCGGCCAGCCCCGGCGCGCGGGTGGCAAGACGCAGCATCGCGGGCAGCGGGGTCAGGGTATAGTCGGCGGCGCGGGCCAGAAAGCTGCGAAGTTCGGCGCGCATCGGGGCCACCTCCAACACCTTGATGATGCTGCGCAGTTTGTTCACGTCGAAACCACCCTGTGCGTCGCCCCAGACCACGCCCAGCACCCGGCGAGGCCCTAACGGCACCTCGACAAAATCCCCGGTCCCGCAGCCGCCCTCCGGCGCGCGGTAATCCAGACTGCGGCCCAGCGGCTCGGTGGTCAGCACCGCCACAGGGGACTCCGGTTCATACAACCGCTCGACCAAACCGCCCTCCCTTTCCCGATGGATCATCTTGGGGTATGACACCGGTGCCGTGACCCGCAACCCAATAGGACAGCCCCCATGAAATTCTTTGTCGATACCGCCGATGTGGACGCCATCGCCGAATTGAACGATCTGGGGATGGTGGATGGGGTCACCACCAACCCGTCGCTGATCCTGAAATCGGGCCGCGACATCATCGAGGTCACGCGTGAGATTTGCAGCATTGTGACCGGCCCGGTGTCGGCCGAGGTGGTGGCCCTGACCGCCCCCGAGATGATCGCCGAAGGCCGCAAACTGACCGAGATCGCGCCGAACATCGCGGTCAAGGTGCCGCTGACCTGGGACGGGCTGAAAACCTGCAAGGTGTTGTCGGGTGAAGGCTTCATGGTCAACGTGACGCTGTGTTTTTCCGCCAATCAGGCGCTGCTGGCGGCCAAGGCGGGGGCCACCTTCATCAGCCCCTTCATCGGACGGCTGGACGACATCAACCTGGACGGGCTGGAGTTGATCAGCGACATCCGCCAGATCTATGACAACTATGGTTTTGAGACTCAGATCCTCGCTGCCTCGATCCGCACGGCCAACCACGTCACCCAATGCGCGCTGATCGGGGCTGATGTGATCACGGCCCCCCCTGCGGTCATCAAGGCGCTGGCAGGCCATGTGCTGACCGACAAGGGGCTGGATCAGTTCATGAAGGATTGGGCGAAGACGGGGCAGAAAATTCTCTAGAGCGGCACCCCCTGCAGCCCCAAGCCGCACAACGTCGGCACCGCGCCGTCCCTACGGCGCAACGCATTGTGGAGGACGGTCGGCGGCGATCTCGACCTTGCGCACCATCTTGACCATGCCTTGCGTCGCCGAAAGGTCGGTTGCACAGGACCTCTCGACGAACAGGTATTCCATCGCCGTCATTCCGGCCAGCGGCGACAGGTCGGTCACCCGTGTCTTGTCGACGCTCAGCCACCACATCTGCGTCAGCCCTGCCAGTGGCGTCAGATCGACAACGCCGGTCCCAAGCAGGTCCAGCAATTTCATCCCCCGCATCCCGGCCAAAGGCGCGATGTCGGTGACAGGCGTATTCGCGATCTTCAGGTCAACCATGCCGGTCATCCCGGCAAGCGGGGCCAGATCTGAAACCTGCGTGTCGTCAATACTCAGGTATTGCATCCCGGTCAGACCGCGCAGCGCAGAGATGTCGGAAACTCCGGTTCCCATCAGGTTCAAGTTCGTCAACCCGGTCAAGGCGGCCAACGCGCCCAAGTCGGTGACGCGCGTGTGATCGACCGACAGCGCGCGCAGTCCGGTCAGCCCGGCCAGCGGCGCAAGATCGGCCACAGTCGTGTTGCGCAGATAAATCTGTTCCAGCCCGGTCATCCCCGCCAGCGGCGTCAGGTCGGACACCCGGGTGTCGCGCAGGTCAAGAATTTTCAGGTTTGTCATACCGGCCAGCGGCGTCAGATCCCGCACAGGCGAATTTTCAAGCGTCAGCCATTCCAGACCGGTCAGCCCGGCAATCGGTGTCAAATCCGACACACCGCTCTTGCGGATCGTCAGCCGTTTCAGGTCCGTGCGCGTCGCGATTTCCGGTGGCAGGTTGACCAGTTTCTCCATGTGCAGGCTCAAGTCCAGATCGGTGCCAGGCTGCAGCGTCGTTATTGCTTCCTGCGCCCGCAGATAGGTGCCTTGCGTGCCGTAATAGTCGGTCTCCGGCGTGGCAATCGACTCCCGCAGGGCCTTTTGCAGCAAAGTCTCCGAGTCTGCGCTGCCCGTGGTGATTGCCATCGCCAACACGGCAACGAAAGCAATGCGTAGATCAAACGAACGTCCGAAAAACCTGCCATCCGACATGCTCATGCTCGCCTCCCCTCTGATCCAAAGTTCTCCAAGTGCCATTCTGATACTATTCACGATTGCCTAAGCTTGCCCTCCGGTCAAGCTTGCTGACCCCCATTACGACGTGTTTCACATGTCCAAGCGCCCAATGAAGCTTCCAAAAGCCAGAAATCGTGTGCCGCAGGGAAAAGTTTATCGGGTATTTCTGCGAAGCGAGGCTGCAACCCGCAGGATGAGTGACATCCCACTATTCCCAAACCTTTCAACCTTAACAAACCCTTAACTGCGCCAAAACTCCCAATCCCATCAACCCCTTACCCAAAGTCCCACGCATGGGACCTCCCTGTGCGACCCCTCCGCCACACCTGCTCCCCGTCGCAAAATCCCTCCGCGACAGGCCGGAAAAACCCTCTATACTGCCGGAAAAGAACAAAGAAACGAGCAGGGACGGCATGATTGATCAGGATACCCGCGACCGGATTCTTGCGGCGCCCGAGACGCTGCTCGAAGACAACGACGTGATGAACGCCCTGATCGGGGCGAACGAGCGGGCCATGGGGGCTAACATCGTCGATCTGCGCGGCATCGCGATGGAGCGGTTGGAGAGCCGTCTGGGGCGGCTTGAAGACACCCACCGCACCGTTATCGCGGCGGCGTATGAAAACCTCGCGGGGACCAATCAGGTGCACCGGGCCATTCTGCAAATGCTCGACCCGCTCAGTTTCGAGGATTTCCTCAAGGCGATGAACACCGAGGTGGCGCAGACGTTGCGGGTCGATTGCGTGCGGCTGGTGCTGGAATCGGTGCAGTCGGCCGAGGACCCCGCGCTGCGGCGGTTGGGCGAGGTTCTGTATGTGGCCGAACCGGGGTTCGTCGCCGAATACCTGTCGGGCGGGCGGAACGTGCCGCTGCGCCCGGTGATCCTGCGGCAGGTGCTGCCTGCGTCCGATACGCTGTATGGCGAACGGGCGGGGTGGGTGCGGTCCGAGGCGTTGATGAAGCTTGACTTCGGCAAGGGGCGGCTGCCGGGAATGCTGGTGCTGGGGGCCGAGGACCCGCATCAGTTCAAGACCACGCATGGCACCGATTTGCTGGGGTTTTTTGCGGGCGTGTTTGAGCGGACCATGAGGCGATGGCTGTCGTGACCGCAGGGGCGACGATGGCTGTGGTGACCGCCGGGGCTACGCTGCAGGACGCCAGCGATCTGGGCATCTCGCCGGGGTTGCGCGATGGGTTGGCGCGGTGGCTGGACCACATCCGCGCGCTGGACGGGGCGGCGGTGCATACGGTGACCGCCTATGGCCGCGATGTCGGGCGGTTCCTGCAATTCATCGGACAGCATCAGGGCGGGTCGGCGGGGCTGGATCAGGTGACCGGGCTGACCCAGACCGATCTGCGGGCCTGGATGGCGGCGGAGCGGGGGCGCGGGATTTCGGCGCGGTCGCTGGCGCGGGGGTTGTCGGCCGTCAAGAATTTCACCGCTTGGGCGGCGGATCGGGGCGGGACGGATGCCACGGTGATCCTGTCCACCCGTGGCCCCAAGTTCCGCCGGAAACTGCCGCGTCCCCTGTCGGTCGAGGCGGCGGCGGCCTTGCTGGACACGGTTGGAGATCAGGGGCGCGCGGAGTGGATCACCGCGCGGGATGTCGCGGTGGTGACGCTGCTTTATGCGTGCGGGCTGCGGATTTCCGAAGCGCTGGGGCTGACGGGGGCTGCGCATCCGCTGGCCGAGGTGCTGCGGATCACCGGCAAGGGCGGCAAGACGCGGCTGGTGCCCGTGCTGCCGGTGGCGCAGGCAGCGGTGGCCGAATATGTGCGGCTGTGCCCGTTCGACCTGACCGGACCTGCCCCGCTGTTTCGCGGGGCGCGGGGCGGGCCGCTGAATGCGCGGCTGGTGCAGAAGGTGACAGAGCAGGCGCGGATGCAGTTGGGACTGCCCGCCACCGCGACGCCCCACGCGCTGCGTCACAGCTTTGCCACGCATCTGTTGTCGGCGGGCGGCGATTTGCGGTCTATTCAGGAGTTGCTGGGCCACGCCTCTCTGTCGACAACCCAAGGCTATACGGCTGTCGATACGGCGCGGTTGATGGAGGTTTATCTGTCCGCCCATCCGCGCGTCTGACTGCCGCCTGAACTTGCGCTGAAAGCCGATTTGCGCCATCAGGGTCGGATGCACGTCCGTATCAAAGCCCTGTCCGTCCACCTGCTGACCGCCACCGGAGCCGTCCTTTCGATGTTCGCCATGCTGGCGGCGGTCGAGGAAAAGTGGTCGCTGATGTTCCTGTGGCTGGTGGTCGCATTGCTGGTTGACGGCATCGACGGGCCTTTGGCGCGGCGTTATGACGTGACCACCAACTGGCCGAACTACGATGGGGTTCTGATGGACCTGATCGTGGACTATCTGACCTATGTGTTCATTCCGGCCTATGCGCTGTTTAAATCGGGCCTGTTGACCGGGTGGACGGGGTGGCTGGCGATCATCGCCATCGTTTATGGCTCGGTCATCTATTTCGCCGATACCCGCATGAAAACCAAGGACAAATCCTTTGCGGGCTTTCCGGCCTGCTGGAATATGGTGGTGTTGGTGCTGTTCGCGTTGGCGCCGCCGCAAGGGGTAATCCTGGTGCTGGTGGTCGGCCTGACGGTGACGATGTTCACCAACCTGAAATTCATCCACCCGGTGCGCACCGAACGCTGGCGCAACGTGTCGCTGCCGGTGTCGCTGGCTTGGGTGATGTTTGCCGGTTGGGCCGCCTTGGCCGATTTCCACGAGGGAAGTTGGGCGCATTGGGGATTGGTGTTGACGTCGCTGTACCTGTGCTTTGCCGGAATTGCCCAGCAGGTGGTACCGCCCCGGCCCCGGCGGCTCTGACACCTGTTGCAATGGCCCCCCGCCCCCGGCTAGCGTCGGCCCGAACAGGGGAGGCGTGCTATGGGACGGCTGGACGGCAAGACGGCATTGGTGACGGCGGCGGGTCAAGGGATCGGGCGGGCGTCAGCGCTGGCCATGGCGCGGGAAGGGGCCACGGTGGTGGCGACCGATGTAAACGAAACGGCGCTGGCCAGTTTGGCCGCCGAGGGGTTGCAGGTGAGGGTCTTGAACGTGCGCGACCCCGCGTCGATCGCGGCGGCGGTGGCCGCCGTTTCGCCCGACGTGCTGTTCAACTGCGCGGGGTTTGTCGCTGCGGGGACGATCCTGGATTGTGACGATGATCAGTGGGCATTCAGCCTCGATCTGAACATGACGGCAATGTACCGGATGTGCCGCGCCTTTCTGCCCGGAATGTTGCAGCAGGGCGGCGGCAGCATCATCAACATGGCGTCGGTGGCGTCTTCGATCATCGCCGCGCCGAACCGGTTCGTCTACGGGGCGACCAAGGCCGGGGTCATCGGGTTGACCAAGGGCATCGCCGCCGATTTCATCACGCAAGGGATCCGCGCCAATGCGATCTGCCCCGGCACGGTGGAGAGCCCGTCGCTGGAGGATCGTTTGCGCGCCACGGGCGATTACGAGGCGGCGAAGAAGGCGTTCATCGCGCGCCAGCCGATCGGACGGATCGGCCGCGCTGAGGAGATTGCGGCTTTGGTCGTCTATCTGGCGTCAGACGAATCCACTTATACCACCGGGGTTGCGCATGTGATCGACGGCGGCTGGGCGAACACCTGATGGAGTTCATCGACACCCATCAGCACCTGATCTACCGCGACCTGGTCGGCTATTCTTGGACGGCGGATATTCCCGCCCTTGCGACGGGGGATTTCACCCAGGCGGATTACGACGCGCTGACAGATGGTTCGGGCGTGGTCGGCAAGGTTTTCATGGAGGTCGGTGTCGACGAGGCCGACTACCAGACCGAGGCGCGGTTCGTGGCGGGGTTGGTGGGGTCGCATGGGTTGCTGGGGCAGATCGCGTCGATCCGGCCCGAGTTTGACGCAGGATTTGACGACTGGCTGGCGGAATCTGCGGGGCTGCGCGTGGTGGGGTTCCGCCGCATTCTGCATGTGGTGCCGGATGAGGTGTCACAAAGCGACACCTTTCGCCGCAATCTGCGCAAGATCGGGGCGGCGGGGTTGCCGTTCGACATCAACTTTCTGGCGCGGCAGTTGGGGATTGCCGAGGCGCTGGTGCGGGCCTGCCCGGATCAGGTGTTCGTGCTGGACCATTGCGGGGTGCCCGATATTGCGGGCGGCGCCTATGAGGAGTGGGCGGGGGGCATCACCGCCATCGCAAAGTTGCCGCAGGTCGTGGTCAAGCTGTCGGGCATCGCCGCCTATTGCGCGCCCGGAACCGCGAGTGTGGCGGTGTTCCAGCGGTATTTCGACCACCTGATGCAAAGTTTCGGCCCCGACCGGATGCTGTGGGGCAGCGACTGGCCTGTCGTAAATCTTGGGATGCGGTTGCCGGACTGGATTGCGGCGACGCGGGCGTTGATTGGTGGGCTGTCGGAGGATGAGCAGTTCGCCATTGCGCAAGGGACGGCCCGGAGGGTTTATGGGTTGAAATAGGAGGTCGTTTCACACCCCTGCACCCGCGCCAAAGAGCGCAGGTTTCACACCCTCGCACCCGAGACAAAGAGCGGGGGTTTCACACCTCCGCACCCGAGACAAAGAGCGGGGGTTTCACACCCCCGCACCCCCGTGGGATATTTGGACCAGGAGGAAAGGGACAAGTCAGTCGCAGTGGCTGCCCAGGTGGCCCACGGCGGGTCGGTGGGCCGTTCTCGAGGTCGATCGCCCTGCGCGCCGAAGGTGCGCTTGGGGGTGGTATGTCGGGGGCTGATGCGGAATATTTGTGAGGAGGGGGCGCGGGGTGCCCCGAGGGACAATAAAAATGCAGCTTTTCGATCTGTCGGGGCGCAGGGCGCTGATTACCGGGTCTTCGCAGGGTATCGGGCTGGCCCTGGCGCAGGGATTGGCGCAGGCGGGGGCGTCGGTCGTTCTGAACGGGCGGTATCCGGCGCGGCTGTCGGCGGCGGCGTCGATGCTGCCGGGGGCGGCCGTACTGGCGTTCGATGTGACGGACCATCGGGCAGTTCGCGAAGCGGTGGACGGGTTCGAGGCCAGGGTTGGCCCGATCGACATACTGGTGAACAACGCCGGGATGCAGCATCGCGGGCCGCTGGAAGATTTCTCGGCCGACATGTTCGACCGGTTGTTGCAGACCAATATCGCATCGGTGTTCCATGTGGGCCAGGCCTGCGCGCGACACATGATTGTGCGGGGACGCGGCAAGATCATCAACATCGCGTCGGTGCAAACGGCTTTGGCGCGGCCCGGCATCGCACCCTACACCGCGACCAAGGGGGCGGTGGCAAATCTGACCAAGGGCATGGCGACCGACTGGGCGCGCCATGGGCTGCACTGCAACGCGATTGCGCCGGGGTATTTCGACACTCCGCTGAATGCCGCTCTGAAAGACGATCCGGCATTCACCGCTTGGCTGGAGCAGCGAACGCCGGCGGGCCGCTGGGGTCGGGTCGAGGAGTTGGCGGGGGCCTGTATTTTCCTCGCGTCGGAGGCGTCGTCATTTGTTAACGGGCATACGCTGTTCGTCGATGGCGGGATTTCGATTTCGCTGTGAGGGCTTTTCGGCTGTGATGGGTTGCCGAATGAGGGAGGAAGCACGATGGGCGGAGAGACCAACCTTGACGCCTTGTTGCGGGGTCTGTCTGCAACGCTGATCGACGGTGTTTTCGTCTTTGCCACGGTCGATCCTGACGCGGTCCCGGCAGGGGTGAATCCGCGCATGACCTTTCATGAAGCCGAGGGCACCACGCTTATCCTGTTGAAATCAGATGCGGACGCGCATGGGATATCCTGTCAGTTTCCCTGCCGGATGATAACGCTTGATGTCCATTCATCGTTGGAAGCCGTTGGTTTCATCGCGCATATCGCCACGACGCTTGCGCAGCACGGCGTGGGGGTCAATCCTGTGTCCGGCTATTTCCACGACCATCTGTTCGTTCCGGACGGGCGCGAGGCAGAAGCCATGGGAATCCTTGACCAGATCGCCCATGGCGGGGACTTTGGAAACTTGACGGTATCAAAGGGCGCGGCTTGAAAGGGCAATAGTAACTTTTCCTTGGGCTTTTCCAGCGCAATGCTTGCAAAAACCGCCTTTGTCTGGCCATCCGCCCGCGATGCCCAAAATTCGCCACAAATGCGCCGCTTTGCTGGCGGGGATCGGTCATGGTCCTGCCTTGCCTGTCCAAGGGCATCTGGGGTGTGAGCGGCGGACCCGGACAGCAAGATCCGGGCTGGGCACGAGCAGGCAGAAGACATGGCAACGATCAATGGCACGTCCGGGGACGATACCGTCACCAGCGGCAACGCGTCCGACACGCTCAACGGGCTTGGCGGCAACGACGTGTTGTTCGGCAACGGCGGCAATGACCGGCTGTTTGGCGGGGACGGCAATGACACGCTGATCGGCGGGGCGGGCAACGACAGTCTGGACGGCGGGGCGGGGATCGACCTTGCCGACTATGATACGTCGACCTCGGCGGTCACGGTAAGCCTTGCGACCGGGCTTGGCAGTGGAGGACATGCGGCGGGCGATACGCTGGCCGGGATCGAGAATCTGCGTGGCTCGGGGTTTGCCGATGCTCTGACCGGGAGCGCGGGCAGCAACGTGCTGACGGGCGGGTCGGGCAATGACACGCTGATCGGTGGGGGCGGCGCGGATACTCTGGACGGGGGCATCGGCATCGACCGGGCCGATTACTCCGCCTCGGCTACCGCTGTGGCGGTGGACCTTTCGACCGGGTTGGGGTCGGGGGGCGATGCGGCGGGCGATGTGCTGACGTCGGTCGAGCAACTGGCAGGTTCAGGGTTTGCCGACACGCTGACGGGGGATGGGACGGCCAATACCCTGTGGGGCGGGGTGGGCGCGGATATCCTGGCGGGCGGGGCGGGCAACGACAGCCTATATGGCGGAAATGACAACGACACGCTGACCGGCGGGTCGGGGTCCGACCTGATCGACGGCGGTTCAGGGACGGATACGGTTGACTACGCGGCCTCGGGGGCCGGGGTTTCGGTCAATCTGCTGACCGGGGCCGGGGCGGGCGGCGATGCGGCTGGCGATACGCTGAGCGGGGTCGAGAACGTCACCGGGTCCAGCTTTGCCGATACGCTGACCGGGGACAACGGGGCAAACGTCCTGACCGGCGGGGTTGGGGGCGACCTGTTGTCGGGCGGCAGCGGGAACGACTCGGCTTATGGAGGCGCGGACGCCGATACGCTGATCGGAGGCGCGGGAGCGGACGTTCTGGACGGCGGCGCAGGGTTTGACCGGGCGGATTATTCGGCCTCGACCGCTGGAGTGGTGGTCAATCTGGCGACGGGCGTCGGCTTGGGCGGTGATGCGGCGGGCGATGCGCTGTCGGGGATCGAGGACGTGGTCGGGTCGGGGCTGGCCGACAGTCTGACCGGAGATGCGGCGGCCAATGCGTTGTATGGCGGGGTTGGCAATGACACGCTGACGGGAGGGGCCGGGGCGGATTCGCTGTTCGGCGGGTCGGGCACCGATACGGTGGATTATGCCGGATCCGCCTTAGGGGTTTCGGTCAATCTGACCACCCAGACGGCGAGCGGCGGGGATGCCACAGGCGATCTGCTGTCGGGGTTCGAGAATGCATCCGGGTCGGCGCAGGCCGACACGCTGACTGGCGACGCCATTGCCAACGTGCTGACCGGGGGGGCCGGGGCCGACCTGCTGAACGGCGCCGGGGGCAATGACAGCCTGTATGGCGGCCACGACAATGACACGCTGATTGGCGGGTCGGGGTCGGACGTTCTGGATGGCGGCGCGGGGGTGGATTGGGTCGACTATTCCGCCTCGTCCAGTGCGGTGAATATCAACCTTGGCAGCGGGTCGGGCAGCGGCGGCGATGCAGCGGGCGATACGCTGACCGGGATCGAGCATGCGATCGGGTCGGCGGGCAATGATGTGCTGACCGGCAACGGGTCTGCCAACTGGCTGTTCGGCGGCGCGGGCAACGACAGTCTGAGCGGCGACGGCGGGGATGACACGCTGACCGGCGGGGCCGGGGCCGACACGCTGAACGGCGGCGTGATGATGGACTTTGTCGATTACAGCGGATCGTCGGCGGCAGTTTCGGTCAACCTGACCACCAACGCGGCCTCGGGCGGCGATGCGACGGGCGACCGGTTGCAGGGGATCGACGGCATCCTGGGGTCGGCGTTCAACGACACGCTGCTGGGGTTCGATTTCGAAGGTCTGACCGGCGACATCTTTTGGAACGAGTTCTACGGCGGTGCGGGCAACGATTACCTCGATGTCGGCGGCGGCAATGACTTTGCTTATGGCGGGGCCGACAACGACACGATCCTGGCGGGCGACGGCAATGACGTGGCGGATGGCGGGGATGGCAATGACGTGCTGTTCGGCGGTGCGGGGAATGACACGGTCTCGGGCGGTGCCGGCAGCGACAGTGTCGATGCAGGCGATGGCAACGACACGGTCACCGGCGGCGATGGCGACGACACCCTGCTTGGGGGCACTGGCAACGATACGCTGGACGGCGGCACGGGCGCGGACAATGTCTTTGGCGGCACGGGCACCGATGCGCTTTATGGGGCGGCTGGCAGCGACACGCTGGACGGCGGCGATGACAACGACAGCCTGTTTGGCGGGGCGGACGACGACAGTCTGAGCGGGGGCAACGGCAACGATCTGCTGGATGGCGGCGATGGCGCTGACCGGCTGTTTGGCGGGGTGGGCACGGACAGTCTGGTTGGGGGCTCCGGGGCGGATACGCTGGACGGCGGGGATGGCAATGACACGCTGTCTGGCGGGGCCGATGGCGACAGTCTGTTGGGCGGGACCGGCAACGACAGCCTGGATGGCGGCGATGGGGCCGACACGCTGGACGGCGGCACCGGCAATGATACCTTGTCCGGCGGCACCGGGGCGGACGTCTTGTCGGGCGGCGACGGGCTGGATCAGCTTTTTGGCGGCACCGGATCTGACACGCTGCAAGGGGGCGCGGGCAACGACGCACTGTTTGGCGGTGACGACAATGACACACTGATCGGCGGCGACGGCGCGGATACGCTGGACGGCGGCCTTGGCGACGACGTCTTCATCGGCCGCATCGGCGATGTGATCGACGGGCAGGAAAACAACGGCGACAACGACGTGCTCAATCTGGTGGGGGCGGGCAACTTCCGGGTGCGGCGGGATCCCGACAATGCCGAAAGCGGCCGCGTCGACTTTCTGGATGCCAACGGGGTGCTGCAAGGCAGCCTGACCTTTGCCAACATCGAAACCATCGTGGCTTGCTTTACCCCCGGCACGATGATCGAAACCCGGCGGGGCCTGCGCGCGGTAGAGACGCTGGTGGCGGGGGACCGGATTCTGACGCGTGACAACGGCTATCAGACGATCCGCTGGGTCGGGCGCAAGGCGCTGGAGGCGGCGGAGTTGCGCGGCAATGTGGCGTTGCAGCCGATCCTGATCCGCAAAGGGGCGCTGGGGCCGGGGGTGCCTGCCCGCGACACGATGGTGTCGCGCCAGCACCGGATGCTGGTGCAGTCGGTGCGGGCCGAGTTGCTGTTTGGCGAGGACGAGGTGTTTGTGCGTGCCGCCCATCTGCTGGACCTGCCCGATGTGATGCCTGTGGTGGTGTCTGCGGTAACCTACCTGCATCTGATGTTCGACCGCCACGAGGTGATCCGCGCCGACGGGGCGTGGAGCGAGAGTTTCCAGCCCGCGCCCCGCAGCATCGGCGGTCTGGACGAGGATCAGCGTCAGGAGTTGTTCGCTGTGTTCCCGGAACGCGAGCAGCCGTTGACAGACGGCAGCTATGCGTCGGCCCGCATGACGCTGAAGGCGCATGAGGCGCGCGTCCTGTTGGCCGGGTTGAATCGGGCGCCAGTCGTGCGGGTGGTGGAACGGCGGTTGGCGCGGGCGGGGTAACAGAGGACTTTTCCGGTTGCAGTGGGCAGATCGCCGCGCAGGTCGAATGCCCGGACCGACCAGGGGATTTGCCAGTGGCAAATCACCCGGTCCGTTGGCGCGAGACGCGAAGCAGAAGCCATGGGGTTTTTCCGCCAACCTTACGGCTGTAATCATGCCGCGCCTGCCTTGGCTGGTGCTTTGTCGCTTTTGCCAAGCGGCAGGCAGGCGCGGCCCGATCTGTCTGGTCGTCAAATCCGGCAAGAAGGAGCGGTTTCCCCTACCCCCGCGCCAGCAGCGCCTCGATCTCGGCGCGCGATGGCATCGACGGGGCGGTGCCCGCCCGTGTTACCGAGATGCCTGCCGTCGCACAGCCGAACCGCACCGCGGCAATCGGGTCCATCCCTTCGGACAGCGCCGCCGCAAAGCCGCCGTTGAAGGCATCGCCGGCGCCGGTGGTTTCCAGAACCGGTCCCGCGCTGATTACCGGAACATGCACCGTCTGCGCCCCGTCGTGAAAGAGCGCGCCCTTGTCGCCAAGGGTGATCAGCGCCGCCCCTGCCCCCATCGCGCGCAAGGCGCGGGCCGCTGCAACCGCCTCATCCACCGTGGTCACGGGCAGGCCGGTCAGCGCCTCTGCCTCGGATTCGTTTGGGGTGATGTAGTCGCAAAGGGCCATCATGCCGTCAGGCAGAGACGCGGCCGGAGCGGGGTTCAGAATCGTCGCCACCCCCGCCGCGCGGGCGATGTGCAGCGCCCGCACCGCCGCGTCCATCGGCTGTTCCAACTGCACGATGAACACATCGGCGCTGGCAATCAGATCGGCCCGCGCGTCTATATCGGCAACCGAAATCGTCCCCGCCACGCCGGGGCAGATGATGATCGCGTTGTTGCCCGTTGCCGCCTCGATGAAGATATAGGCAGCACCCGTGTAGCTGTCGGCATGCTGCGTCACCGCAGGCTGCACGCCCGCCTTGGCCCATGTTGCCAGCGCCATGTTTGCAAACGGGTCGGCTCCGAGGCGCGAGATGAAATGCGTTTCCGCCCCGGCCATCGCGGCGGCGACCGACTGGTTGGACCCTTTGCCTCCCGGCCCCAGCGCGAAACTGTGGCCCATGATCGTCTCGCCCATCCGGGGCGGGCGTTCGGCGCGGTAAGCGGTATCGGCGACGAACACACCAAGGATGACGACGCGCCCCATCTATGCCGCCCCGGACGCATCCGGCGGAATCACGCCCTTGCGGAAGATGAAACAGCCGTAGAACCGCCGCTCACCCGTCTGGATCACCGCGTAGGCTTCCTTCGCCTGTTCGTAGAAGGCAAAACGTTCGATGCTGATCATCGGGCGCGGGCGGCCCTCGGCGGCGTCGATGGCGGCCTGCACCTCGGCCTGAACCGGTTCGATGCGGGATGGATCGCCCACCACTTCCATCCGGCCTGCGAAATCGTCGACGAATGTGTCGAGCGGCAGCACGGACAGAACTGCCTCGACCGCCTGCGCGCAGGTCAGATTGTCCATCTGCAACAGATGGCCCAGCACCGTCTGCCGCGCGATGCTGTCGGCGGGGAAGTTGGTGTCGGCGATGACCAGCGTATCGCCGTGCCCCATCGCCCGCAATGCATGCAGCACATCGGCATTCAACCGATTATCCAGACCTTTCAGCATGTCCCCCCCTCAGTTGATCCGCATTCCCGATGCTTCGTCGAACAGATGAACCAAGCCTTGACGCGGGGCAAGGTGGATCACCTCGCCCATCCGGAAGACGTGGCGTTCGCGGAACACCGCGACGGCGTCATGCCCGCCCATCCGCAGGACGACATGGGTTTCCGACCCGGTGGGTTCGACCACCACCACCGTCGCCGCAATGCCGCTGTCGACAAGGTCCAGATGTTCGGGCCGCACGCCCCAAACCACCCGCCGCCCGTCCACCGTGCCACCGGGGGATGGCAGCCTCAGGCCCGCGGCGTCAATCACGCCGTCTTGCGCCACTCCGGCGATCAGGTTCATCGACGGCGATCCGATGAAGCCCGCGACAAAGACGTTCTCGGGGCGGTCATAAAGGTCCAGCGGCGCGCCCTGCTGCGCAATCTGGCCCTCGCGCATCACGACGATGCGGTCGGCCATGGTCATCGCCTCGATCTGGTCATGGGTGACATAGACGGTGGTGGTCGACAGACGCTGATGCAACTCGCGGATTTCGCTACGCATTTGAACGCGCAGTTTGGCGTCGAGGTTGGAAAGCGGCTCGTCGAACAAAAACACCTGCGGATTGCGCACGATGGCGCGGCCCATCGCCACGCGCTGCCGCTGGCCGCCCGACAATTCACGCGGGAAGCGTGAAAGATAAGGCTGCAATCCCAGAATCTCGGCGGCACGGGCGACGCGGGTGTCGATCTCGGCGCGGTCCATCCGCGCCATTTTCAGCGCGAAACCCATGTTGGCGGCCACCGTCTTGTGCGGGTAAAGCGCGTAATTCTGGAACACCATCGCGATGTCGCGTTCGGCAGGGGGCAGGTTGTTGACCACCCGGTTGCCGATGCTGATCGTGCCGGACGAAATCGCCTCCAGCCCCGCAATCATCCGCAGCAGTGTCGACTTTCCGCAACCCGAGGGCCCTACCAGCACCACGAATGCGCCATCGGGAATATCGACGCTGACCCCGTGCACGACCTTGACGGCCCCGTAGGATTTTTGCAGATCGCGGATTTTCACCTCGGCCAAGACGCACCCTTTCTAACGGAAAAATTTTCGCCGAAAATTTTTCGTTCCGCCCGTAAGGGCACCTTTGGGCTTCTTGGTAACGCAGGGCCGGACCCCTGTCCACCATCCAGACATGCTAACATGTTAGAGGATTGACTCAGGTTCCCAAGGCTGAGAATGTCATTGCATGTCCGGCCGTGCCCGGACCCGGACCGGGCGTACCTGTGGCCACAAGACCCCGAATGGGGCGAAGGGCCCGCCTGACCGGACCGCCGTTCCGCGCGGATGATCCACTGGGAGGTTTTTCATGAAAGTAGGACTTTACGAACACGCAGCACGGGTCAGTCTGACCCGCCGCCGCTTGCTGCAAGGGGTGGCAGGCATGGGCGGGATGGCGGTGATGGGGGCTGCCCTGCCGCGCGCCGCGATGGCCGAGGCGCATGGCAATGTGCGGGCCGAGATTCTGAAAATTCCGGGTGTCGGCATGGGGTCGCCCACAGATGCAGACTGGCAGAAGGTCGGCGCGATGTGTCTGGACGCCACCAAGGCCAACGTGGCCGAGGGCGAGTTTGCCGGGGTGGAACTCAGTTTCTTTGGCATCAACAACAACGGCTTGCACAATATTCTGTTCCGCGGCCTGCTGAAAGGCTGGGAAGATTATACCGGGGCCAAGATCAACTGGATCGACCTTGCCCAAGCGGATTACAACCCGCGCTTGCAGCAGAGCATTGCCACCGGCACCGTCGATTTCGACATTCTGGCCATGGGGGCACCGCTGGAAGGCGACACGGCCAGCAAGGGTCTGCTGGACGAGATGCCGGACTGGGTGAAAACCCAGATCGAAATGGACGACTACGTGAACTACCTCAAGGCGCCGGTCGGCACCTGGGACGGCAAGACCTATCGCATCTCGATCGACGGCGATTGCCACACCTTTGCCTACCGCACCGATTATTTCGGCGACGGGTCGATCAGTGGCATGGCGGAACCCCCCAAGACCTGGCAAGAAATCAACGCCTATTCCAAGGCCGTTGTCGGCCAGTCCGACCCGCTGACCGGGCAGGCTGCCATCGGCTATCTGGACCCGCTGAAAGGCTGGGGCGGGTTTGGGTTCTACTTCCTTGAAAACCGCGCGGCAGCCTATGCCAAGCATCCATCCGATCCGGCGTGGCTGTTTGATCCCGAAACGATGAAACCCCGCGTCAACAACCCGGCCTGGGTTCAGGCCATTCAGGACGTGATGGACCTGATCGCCACGCCGGGGGCCTATCCCGCCGACCAGATCAACGCCGATCCGGGCACGACAGCCTTCTCGCAGTTCCTCGCCGGTACCGGGTCCAGCCTGATGTGGTGGGGCGACGTGGGGTCCAACGCGCGCACGTCTGACACTTCGGTCGTGGGCGACGTCGTGGGCTTTGGCACCAACCGCGGGTCCGACAGGGTTTACAACAGCCAGACTGCGGCTTGGGAAGATACTTACAACGAGGCCCCCAACATGGCCTTCCTTGGCTGGGGCGTCTATGTAACCAACCGCGTGTCGGGCGACGAGAAAAAGCGCAAGGCGGCATGGTCGGCTGCGGCGCATCTGGGCGGCAAGGATCTGTCGCTGTGGATGTCGGCCTATCCGTCGGGCTTCCAGCCCTATCGCAACTCGCACTTCCAGATCGACGAGTGGGAAACCGCGGGTTACGACCGGGCGTTCATCGAGGACTACCTGTCCTCCAACGCCGACAGCTACAACCATCCGAACGCCGCAATCGAACCCCGCATTCCCGGCATCTTCCAGTATTATTCGGTGGCAGAGGACGAGTTGGCCAAGGGTTATGCGGGCACCTATGCGTCGGCACAGGAAACCGCCGATGCCATCGCAGCCGCCTGGGAAAAGATCACCGATCAGATCGGGCGTGACAGCCAGATCACGCTGTACAAGGCATCTTTGGGGATGTGACCGAACGATCGACAAAAGATGGGCGCGCGGGTTTTCCTGCGCGCCTTTTTATGTGTTACCTCATGAAATCAAAAAGGTTTTTCTATCGAGGAAAGCCTTGAAACCCTGCAGGTTAGGCTTGCTTACCCGGCAAACAGCGTTAGCATCCCCGCATGACCAGTGATGGCGACCTTCTGCATATCGTGACCGACGACAACCTGTCGCCGCGTCGCGTGGCGTTTGGTCGGGCGGTGATCTGGAGTGGGGCGGCGGTGCTGGTCGGCATGGCCACGGTACAGACGCTGGACGCCGCCGGACAAATCGCGATCGGGTTCGTCAACTGGCGACCGACGCTGTATGCGTATGTCTTCTGGGCGATTTGTCTCTGCTGGGGTCAGGTTCTGACGCGGGGCGAGCAGGGCAAGCGCACGCTGTTCGTGTTGCCTGCGGTGTTGTTCGTGCTGTCGTTGGCGATTTTGCCGTTGATCTTTGGCCTTGGCATTGCGTTTTCCGACTGGAATCTGTCATCGCCCACCGGGCGCAAGTTCAACGGGTTGGACAATCTGCGCCAGATGTGGGCCGACCCGTTCTTCTGGAACGCCATGTTGAACATGGTCTGGTACACGCTGGCCATCGTGGTCGAATATGCCATCGCCTTTGGTCTGGCGCTGCTGTTGAACGGTCAGATCCGGGCGCGGAAGTTCTTTCGCGTGGCGTTTCTGATGCCGCTGATGCTGTCGCCGGTGGCGGTAAGCTGGATGATCGGCAAGTCGATGATGGAGGCGCGGTTCGGCCCGCTGGCGAGTTTGGCGCGCGCGCTAGGGTGGGATGAGCCCTCGTTCTTCGGCACGCCGGAAATGGCGCGGTTCGTGATCATGGCGATGGATGCCTGGACGTTCATCCCCTTCATGATGATCATGATTCTGGCCGGGTTGCAGGCCATCCCCAAGGAATTGCAGGAAGCGGCCAAGGTTGACGGGGCCAATGGCTGGCGCGGATTCTGGGAGGTGACGTTTCCCCTGATGCTGCCGGTGTCGATCACCGCGATCCTGATCCGCATCATCTTCAAGCTGAAACTGGCCGACATCATCATCAACGTGACGTCCGGCGGGCCGGGGGGTGCGACGGACAGCGTGACCAGCTTCATCTTCCGAGAATATCGTGACCGCTCGAACGTGGGGTACGGTACGATGCTGGCGATGGTCTATCTGGTCTGCATCGTCCTCGCGATGACCTTGTTGCTGAAGGTAACCGACCGTTGGGCGAGGCCGAAGTACTGACATGAGCGCCCAGGTTTTCTACGACAGCCCGCACGACCGAAAAGCGCCACTGGCGTGGTACGCCAGCCGGTTCGCGATTTACGGGATGCTGATCCTGTGGGCGGTGATCTGCCTGTTCCCGATCTATTGGACGCTGACCACCAGCTTCAAGATGGCCCCCGACGTGATGAAGGGCAGTCTGATCCCATGGTGGGATTTCAAGCCGAAATGGTTGGGATGGAAGTCGATGGGGCTGTCGCCCGACACCATCGGGGCCTATTCCACCGTCCGGGTCGAGTTTCTGGCGCGGTTTGCCAATTCGCTGGTCATCTCGGTGTCGTCGTCTTTGCTGGCCGTGGTGCTGGGCAGTCTGGCGGCCTATGGGTTGTCGCGGTTTTCGTATCGGTTCGGGTTCATGCGGAATTCGGACATTTCGTTCTTTTTCCTGAGCCAGTTGATCCTTCCGCCGGTGGTCCTGGCCCTGCCGTTTCTGGTGCTGTACAAATCGCTCGCGCTGCTGGACACGCGGATCGGGCTGATCCTTTTGTATACGCTGTCCGTGCTGCCCATCGTGATCTGGATCATGCGCGACCAGTTCGCCGGTATTCCGGTGGAGTTGGAGGAGGCGGCGCTGGTCGACGGCCTGTCGATCTGGGGGGCGTTTCTGACCATCGTCATGCCGATCGCCCTGCCCGGCATGGTGGCAGCGATGATCCTGTCGCTGGTGCTGACGTGGAACGAGTATTTCTTTGCTGCGCTGCTGACCTCGACCTATGCCAATACGCTGCCGGTGATGGTCGCAAGCCAGACCGGCAGTCAGGGTATTTCATGGTGGAGCATGGCGGCGCTGTCTTTTGCGGCGATTCTGCCGCTGATCGTGATCGGGGTAGTGCTTGAGCGCTACATCATCAAGGGCATGGCGGCAGGGGCAGGGAAGTAGGGTGCGATCAACGACTGTCGTCCGAGATTGTCCATGTGCTGATGCGGATGGGCAGGGCGACATACAGGTGATCTGCGTTGCGCTGCAAATGCAGGTCGTGGTCGGACCGCAGGGGCATTGGCCGGTCTTTGCATGAATGCATGTGGTGTTCGACCGGACCACGAGGCGTGCGGTCACCGTGCAGGCGGTCGAGCGGTTTGCGTTCTCCGTGGCGGCATCCGGACGGCGGATACCGACCCTTATGGGTGTTTCATTCCGAAGAAGGGCGTAGTGAACTTGGCCGGGTTGTAGGGCGAGGGTCGCCCTGCCTCACGTTTTGGCGGGCAGACCAAAACAGCGGCGCAGGTGGGTCAGGGCGATGGCCACTCCCGACTCGCCCAGTTCCGCCGTCGCCTGTCGGGCGGTTTCGGTGAACCAATGACCGCCATCGCCCGCATGGGGCATATCCACCGTATCGGGGGCCAAGGCCAGCATCAGTGCGGTTTCTCCCACGCCTGCATGATCGAAAGGGAACCCGCCGCCCTTGGGGAACAGGGGATGGATCTTAGAGCGGGTTGCAGCCATTCCGATTCGGGATTCCCATGAGGGCTGTTTTGTGATTCCCTCTGTCTATGGCAGATGTTGGGGGTCATTGATGGGCAAGCCACTTCCTATGGAGCTTCG
>JBBRVJ010000025.1:0-26017 GCA_038246975.1 Rhodobacterales bacterium
ACCCGATGATGATGGTCCAGATGATCCCCATGGCGTTCCCCTGATCCTGTTTGCGACTTGCCCACCGGAAACGCCCCGACCGCCGAGGGCGTTCCCAGTCCGGGCGACGAAATCTGGCTGGATGAAGCCGGTCAGGCGATCAGTGTGTTGGCTAGGTGCCCCACCCCGGACGAAGGCGCGATGTTTATCCGTCACTTGTCCGACGCCTGTTTTCCGGCCCCTACGGCATCACCTCGAACCGATCCACGTCGACCATGCCGTGATCGGTGATCTTCAGATGCGGAATGACCGGCAGGCACAGGAAGGCGAGTTGCAAGAACGGCTCCTCCAGCGTAACCCCCAAAGACCGCGCCGCAGCCCGCAACGCCACAAGGTCTTTGTGAACCACTTCAAAGGGTTGCAACGACATCAGCCCCCCAAGCGGCAGCGCCAGCTCCGCCAGCACCACGCCGTCCGCGACGACCACAAACCCACCCTCGATCTGGCCCAGCCTCTCTACCGCTAGCGCCATATCGCCATAATCCGCCCCCACAACCGCTATATTATGATGGTCGTGGCAAACCGTGGACCCGATCGCCCCGCGTTTCAGCCCAAAGCCTTTGACAAAACCCGTCGCCTTGTTTCCGTTGATCCCATAGCGCTCGATTACCGCAATCTTGACCAGATCGCGGTCAAGATCAGGCCGCTTGTCGCCATCCACCGGGGCAATCTCGAACGTCAGATGTTCGGTGATGATCTTCCCCGGCAGAATCCCGATCACCGGCGTCTCCACCCGGTTCCCCCCGGTCCGAAAATCCCCCGCTACAACTGCAGGCGCCTTTACCGAATGCCGCGCGATCGGCGAAATGACGTCCCGCGCGGCAAAGGCCGCATCCGTCACCTCGATGCCGCCAACATAAACCTTGGAAACCAGACAGCTTTCCAGACCGTCCAGCACCGCGATATCCGCCCGCTTGCCCGGCGCAATCAGCCCGCGATCCTTCAGCCCGAACGCCTCCGCCGCGGACAACGACGCCGCGCGATACACCGCCAAAGGCGGCGCGCCCAGCGCAATCGCGGTGCGGATCATGTAGTCGAGATGCCCATGCTCCGCTATATCCAGCGGATTGCGATCATCAGTGCACAAACAGAGGTAGGGAGAGTGTCTCTCCGTCAGCAACCCCACCAAAGCGTGCAGGTCCTTGGAAACCGACCCCTCCCGGATCAGAACCCGCATCCCCTTGCGCAGTTTTTCCAGCGCCTCGTCATACCTCGTCGCCTCATGCTCGGTTCTGATCCCGGCCGAAATGTAGCCGTTCAGATCATGACCCCGCAGCAACGGCGCATGACCGTCGATGTGGCGACCGGCCCAGGCCTCCAGCTTGGCCATGCACCCCGGATCGCGATGTAACACTCCGGGATAGTTCATGAATTCCGCCAACCCGATGACCCGTGGATGGTCCATCAAGGGCACCAGATCGGCCGCCTCCAACCGCGCGCCGGTGGTTTCCATATGGGTCGACGGCACGCAGGACGACAATTGCACGCGAATATCCATCAACGTCCGCTGCGACGCCTCAAGGAAGTACCGGATTCCGGTCAGCCCACAGACATTGGCAATCTCGTGCGGATCGCAGATCGCGGTCGTCACCCCATGCGGCAAGACGCAACGGTCAAACTCAAAGGGTGTCACAAGCGAGGATTCGATATGCAGATGGGTGTCGATAAAGCCCGGCACCAGAACCTTGCCCGACACATCGACCTCTCTAACCCCCTGATATTCGGCGTAAACTCCAACGATCATATCGCCACAGATCGCCACATCCGTGCGCACCAGATCGCCTGTGATCAGGTCGAACACTTGTCCCCCCTTCAACACCAGATCGGCAGGCACCACCCCGCGCCCTTGGTCAATCCGGTCGGACAAGCTGGAACTGATCATCGGTAACCTCCGTTTTCCCCAAGGAACCCCAGAGGGCGCCTGAGGTAAAGCGCCGATCTGGCCTTGTACCCCCCCGCCAACGGTGTTTGCTTGAGGCGACCCGAGGATGCAATGCCCCCAGATACCCCCAGCCGCCCCCCGACTCGTCCTTTGCGCGGCATCGCCCTGAAACTGGGGTCGGTCCTGATTTTCATTGTGATGGCGTCGATGATCAAGGTCACGTCCGCCCATGTTCCGGCGGGCGAGGCGGTATTCTTCCGGTCGTTCTTCGCCATTCCGGTGATTGTCGTGTGGCTGGCCATGCGCCGCGAGTTGGCCACAGGATTTCGCACGATAAACCCCATCGGCCATATCTGGCGCGGTTTGCTTGGGACCACGGCAATGGGATTGGGCTTTGCCGGCCTAGGCTACCTCCCCTTGCCCGAAGTGACCGCCATCGGTTACGCCGCCCCCCTGTTGACCGTGGTTTTTGCAGCAATGTTTCTGGGCGAGGAGGTGCGGATGTTCCGTATGGCGGCGGTCGCCATGGGGCTGATCGGGGTGCTGATCGTCCTGTCTCCGCGCCTCACTTTGCTGACCGCCGGGTCTGCCGGCCACCGCGAGGCATTCGGCGCGTCGATCGTCCTGGGAGGCGCGTTGTTCGCAGCACTGGCCCAGGTGTTCGTTCGCAAATTGGTGATGACCGAACAGACCCCGGCCATCGTGTTCTGGTTTTCCGTGACCGCCACCGGCCTGTCACTGATCACGATTCCGTTCGGATGGGTGATGCCGGAGCCGTTTGAACTCGCGTTACTGATCGGGGCGGGGTTGCTGGGCGGGGTCGGGCAAATTCTGCTGACCTCCAGCTACCGCGAGGCGGATGCGTCGCTGGTGGCCCCGTTCGACTATGCGTCGATGCTGTTTGCGTTGGGAATCGGGTGGTTCGTATTTGCCGAGATGCCGACGTGGACGATGCTGGGCGGGGCATTTATGGTGGTCAGCGCGGGCATCCTGATCATCTGGCGCGAACGCCAATTGGGGATCGAACGCGCCCGCCAGCGCAAAGCCATGACGCCGCAAGGCTAAGATATTTTTGGCGAAAGATCTTGGCGTTACTCCCACCGGATCGTGAAGTCCGCCACGCCCGACCTCTGCGTCACCCGACGGATGTTGGGCATGTCATTTCCGTCGATCCACGCCCGAGCCGCATCTGGCGTCTTTCCGTGATGTGCCCAGCGGTTCATCAACCTTCGGTCCAACTCGGCTTCTGGCACGTCAATCCAGATTGTCAGATCAAGGAGCGGCGCAACACCCGTCCATGGGTTTTCGTTCAGCAGCAGATAATTGCCCTCTACCACCAGCAGCCGGTCGGCAACCGTGACGATATCGGCCCCGGCGCGGCTGATTTCCAGATTTCGGTCAAACAGGGGGATCGCAACCTCGTCCTCGACCCGCAATCGGCGCAGCAGATGCAGAAAACCCTGCACATCGAACGTATCTGGCGCCCCCTTGCGGCCCCGTGCACCGCGCGCATGCAGCACGGCATCGTCGTAGTGGAAGCCATCCATCGGAACAGCCTTGGCCTCCGCGCCCAATTCCGACACTATCGCCGCCGCCAGCGTCGATTTTCCGGCACCCGGCGGTCCGGCAAGACCGGTCAGAAACCGCCGCGTCCCGGCTGCGCGTGCCCGGATTTCGGCGGCCAGCGCTTTGGGCGTCATGCTTGTTCGGCCACGCCTTCGGGCACCTTGGCGCCCGTCATGAAGGCCACCGCGTCGGACATGGTGTAGTCGTTCGGCTTGATCACGCACAGCCGTTTGCCCAGTCGGTGAATGTGGATGCGGTCGGCGACCTCGAACACATGGGGCATGTTGTGGCTGATCAGGATGATCGGTATGCCGCGCGATCGCACATCGCGGATCAGGTCCAGCACGCGGCGGCTTTCCTTGACCCCCAAAGCTGCTGTCGGCTCGTCAAGGATCACCACCTTGGACCCGAAAGCCGCAGCGCGCGCCACGGCGACCCCCTGCCGCTGACCGCCCGACAGGGTTTCCACCGCCTGATGGATGTTCTGGATCGTCATCAGCCCAAGTTCGTTCAACTTTTCCCGCGCGAATTTTTCCATCGCGGGGCGGTCGAGCATCCGGAACACCGACCCCATGATCCCCGGTTTGCGCAACTCGCGCCCCATGAACATATTGTCGGCGATGGACAGGGCGGGCGACATGGCCAGGGTTTGATAGACCGTCTCGATGCCCGCTGCGCGCGCCTCGATCGGCGTGCGGAAGCTGACTTTCTTGCCGTCAAGAAAAATCTCGCCCTCGTCGGGAATAACCGCCCCCGACACCGCCTTGATCAGGCTTGATTTTCCGGCTCCGTTGTCGCCGATGACGCCAAGGATTTCACCCGGATACAGGTCGAAATCGCACTGGTCCAGCGCGGTGACCCTGCCGTATCGCTTGACCAGATTGCGGCCTTTGAGGATGGGTTCGACCATCATGCTGACGCCTTTCTGATCCACTGATCCACGGCCACGGCGAAGATGATCAGAACCCCGATCAGAAAGAAGGTCCATTGCGGGTCGGTCCCGACCAGCCGCAGACCCATCTCGAACACGCCAACGATCAGCGCGCCAAAGAACATCCCCACGATAGACCCCCGCCCGCCGAACAGCGATATGCCCCCGATCACGACGGCGGTGATCGACTGGATGTTGCCCAACTGCCCGGTCGATGCGGTGGGCGACACCGACCCGAACCGCCCGATCATCACCCAACCGGCAATCGCACAGAACAACCCGGCCAACGCATAGACCGACACCAGCACCTTGCGCGTCGAAACCCCCGCCAGCGCCGCCGCCTCGGCATCGTCACCGACCGCGTAAACATGGCGACCCCACGCGGTATGACGCAGCACATAGGCCATGATCGCCACCAGCACGAACATCAGGAACACCGCATACAGCACTTTCAGATCGCCCGGCGGGGCTTCGGCAGGCACGGTATTACCCCAAAAACGCAGCGCCGGGGCCTGTTCCTGAATGTCGGAAGACCGGATGGTTTCGTTGGCCGAATAGATATAATTCGCCGCCAGCAGAATTTGCCAGGTCCCCAACGTCACGATGAAGGGCGGCAGCCGCATGTAGGCGATCAACAAGCCGTTGACCGCCCCCATCGCCGTGCCCAACACCATTCCGATGGCAATCGAAAGCTCGGCAGGGATGCCATAGCGGAACGACATCTGGCCCATCAGCACCGACGAGAACACCGCAATCGCGCCCACCGACAGGTCGATGCCCGCGGTGATGACCACGATGGATTGCGCGCAGCCCAGAATGCCGACGATGGCGATCTGCTGAAGGATAATCGACAGCGTTTGAATCTTGAAGAAATTGTCGGCCCACACGCCGAACACGATCAGCGCCACCACCAAAACGATCAATGGCACGGCCGAGGGGGTCTGGTGCAGCCAGTTCTGGATGCGTTTGAGAAACCCTTTGTCGTCCCTGAATTCCGCGACCTTTTCAGAGGCGCCCTTCAGGCCCTCTTCAAAGCTCGATGAAGGTTTTGCATCCGCCATGATTTTCCCCCCTCGTTATGCGCGCAATTCGGTGCGGCTTATGGCAAGGGCGGCGCAATGGCCGCCCTTGGACACAATCTTGGGTCAAGCCCCGTCGCAAATCAATCGCGACGGCGCGGGACGATCAGCCCCAGCACAACTCCGTGCCTTTGGTGGTATCGATTGATTCGACGCCTTCGACAGGCTGATCGGTGATCAGCGACACGCCGGTGTCGAAGAAGTCCTTGCCTTCGGACGGTGCAGGCTTGGACCCATCCATGCCGAACTTGGCAATCGCCTCGATGCCCAGCGACGCCATCAGCAGCGGGTATTGCTGCGAGGTAGCCCCGATCACACCATCCTTGACGTCCATCACACCGGGGCAGCCGCCGTCGACCGAAACGATCAGCGCGGTCTTGCCAGCAGCTTTCAGGGCTTCGTAGGCCCCGGCGGCCGCCGGTTCGTTGATCGTGTAGACCACGTTGATGTCCGGGTCCTTGGCCAGCAGGGCTTCCATCGCCTTCAGGCCGCCTTCTTCGTTGCCGGCGGTGACTTCGTTGCCCACGATGCGCGGGTCGGTTTCGTCACCCCATTTGGTGATATCCACCGTGTCGATGCCCATCCCGGTCAGGAAGCCCTGGTCGCGCAGCACGTCGACCGACGGCTGACTGATGGCAAGGTCCAGCATCGCGATCTTGGCAGTGGCCGCGTCTGCGCCCAGTTTTGCCTTGGCCCACTGACCGATCAGCAGACCGGCCTTGAAGTTGTCGGTCGCAAAGGTCGCGTCTGCCGCGTCAATCGGATCAAGCGGCGTGTCGAGCGCGATGACCAGAATGCCGGCTGCGCGGGCGGCGGCAACCGAATCGACAATCGCCTTGGTGTCCGATGCGGCGATCAGAATGCCTTTGGCACCGTCAGCCATGCACGCCTCGATCGCCGCAACCTGGCTCTCGTGGTCGCCGTCAACCTTGCCGGCATAGGATTTCAGCGTGACACCCATTTCAACCGCTTTGGCCTCGGCGCCCTCTTTCATCTTGACGAAGAAGGGGTTGGTGTCGGTCTTGGTGATCAGGCAGGCGGCAATGCCTTCGGCGAATGCCGGAGCGGTCATCAGTGCCATGGCGGCAGCGCCCATGAGGGCGGCAGCTTTGAATTTCATGTGGTAGTCCTCCCAAGGATGAAGGGGTTTCCCCCCGGTCTTGTCATGCATCCCAAGCCTTTCGGCCCGACGATAAGCTCTACAAACACCGATTCCCAACCATGGGTCAAGATAAATCAATCAGTCTGATTTATTATTGACAGACCGCCCGTTCGCCCCGCACTGTATGTCAGGGTCGCCTGCAAATCGTGCAGATCGGCCCTTTGCGCACGGGAATGCAGACATGCTGATCGGACTCCCCCCCCTTCTTGGGCCAGACCTGCTGTTCGCGCTGCGGGCGATGGGGCATGGCGATGAAATCGCGCTCGTCGACGGCAATTATCCGGCACAGGACCATGCCAGACGGCTGGTCCGGGCCGATGGTCACGGGCTGCTGGCGGTTTTGAAGGCGGTCTTGCAGGTTTTGCCGTTGGAAAGCGCCGGGGATGGCGGGGTATTTCGCGCCAGTCTGAACAATGATCCGGTGCATGCGGGGGCGATACATGCCGAGATAGACGCGCTCTGTGCGGCGCACGGACATCTGGTCACACCGTTGTCCGGGGCCGCGCTTTACCCCCGTGTCCGGGCCGCCCATACCATCGTTGCCACCTCGGAACTGGCCCTGTTCGCCAACGTGATCCTGCGCAAGGGCTTGATCACGGTTGCGCGCGACAGTTGACAGAGCCAGCCGCGTGCCATGCAGGACACCATTTTTGACCGCACCCCGACCGAAACGACCGCGCTGCGCGGCACCAACCAGTCGGGCATGCGGGCGCAGAATGAACGGCTGGTTCTGAGCCTTGTGCGTCAGCAGGGCGCGCTGGCGAAATCCGACATCGCGCGGATCACCGGACTGTCGGCTCAAACCGTCAGCGTGATCATGCGCGCGCTGGAACAGGACGGGTTGTTGCAGCGCGAGGCCCCGGTGCGGGGTCGCATCGGTCAACCTTCGGTGCCGATGTCGCTGGCCGCCGACGGCGCATTCTTTCTGGGGCTCAAGATCGGGCGGCGCTCTGCCGATCTGACGCTGGTCAACTTTCTGGGCGAAGTGCGCGCCACCCAGCGTCGGATCTACCGCTATCCGACCCCCGGCGCCGTTGTGGCCTTTGTGCAGGACGCGCTTCCGGCCATGCTGGCGACCCTGCCGCCACCGCTGCGCGACCGGCTGGGCGGGATGGGCGTGGCGATGCCATTTCAACTGTGGAACTGGGTGCAGGCGCTGGGGGCGCCGCAGGCGGAAATGGACGCGTGGCGCGACTGCGACATGCAGGCGGCACTTGCGGCGGTCACCGGGATGCCGGTCTATGTGCAGAACGACGCCACGTCGGCTTGTGGCGCGGAGTTGGTGTTCGGCACCGGCGAGCGGCCCAAAGATTTCCTGTATTTCTATTTCGGCACCTTCATCGGCGGCGGTCTGGTGCTGAATGGACAGTTGTTTCTGGGGCGCACCGGCAATGCCGCCGGGATGGGTCCGGTCCCTGTGCCGGGGCCTGACGGGCGGATGCAGCGCTTGCTGGACGTCGCCTCGCTGTCCACCCTTGCCAGCGCGATGGAGGCGGCGGGCGAATCGTCCGACCATCTCTGGGAACGCCCCGACCACTGGCAGGTCAGCGCAGGCGTGCTGTCCGCCTGGATCGACAGGGCGGCAGAAGGGCTGGCCTGGGCCATCCTGTCGGCCGCCACGTTGCTGGAGCTTGAGGCGGTGCTGATCGACGGCTGGATGCCCCGCATCGTGCGGGCCGAGATTACCCGTCGCACCCAGGCCGCCTTGCTGCGGCTGGACTTGTCCGGCGTGGCCCCGCCGCAGGTACGCGAAGGCACCTTGGGCTCGCAGGCGCGGTCGCTGGGGGCGGCAGCGATCCCGCTGTCGCAACGCTATCTGATCGACCAGAACGCGGCGCTGCGCGACGGATAACGCCGTGGAGCCCATCTTGGCCTTCCCTAAAACCGTTAAAAGCGGCGCAGGGTGGACGAAAACCGTTGGCATTGGCGGCATCGCTGCCTATATCAGCATGGGCGCTGTCGCGTCGCCCCGCCCCAAGCAAGACGGAAACCGCCGCGCTAATGTCCCTGATCCTGTTGGTCTGTTTGCCCTTTCTGGGGGCCTTGCTGCCAGGACTGGCAATGCGCGCCGGCCGCGGGGCAAGCGCGTGGGCGGCCGGCCTGACGACGGCGGCAGCATTGGCAGGCGTCATGACCATGGCCCCCGCAATCTTGCGCGGCGAGGTGCTGGCACAGCGGCTCGACTGGCTGCCGATCCTTGGCCTGTCGTTCAGTCTGCGGCTTGACGGGTTGGGATTGCTTTTCGCGGGCTTGATCCTTGGCATCGGGTTGCTGGTGATCATCTATGCCCGGTTCTACCTTTCGGCGCGCGATCCGATGGGACGGTTCTTTACGTTTCTGCTGCTGTTTCAGGGGTCGATGCTGGGCATCGTGCTGTCGGACAACATCCTTTTGCTGGCGGTGTTCTGGGAGTTGACGTCCCTGTCGTCGTTCCTGCTGATCGGGTTCTGGTCGCATCTGCCTGCAGGCCGCCAAGGCGCGCGCATGGCGCTGGCCGTGACCGGCGCGGGGGGGCTGGCGTTGCTCGGGGGGTTGCTGCTGTTGGGGCGGATTGCGGGATCGTTCGAATTGTCGGTGATCCTGACCAAAGCCGCCGAAGTGCAGGCGTCGCCCCTGTATCTGCCCTGCCTGATCCTGATCCTGCTGGGGGCCTTCACCAAATCAGCGCAGTTTCCGTTTCAGTTCTGGCTGCCCCAGGCGATGGCGGCCCCCACCCCGGTTTCGGCCTATCTGCATTCCGCGACCATGGTGAAGGCAGGGATTTTTCTGATGGCCCGTCTGTGGCCCGTGCTTGCCGGGACGCCGGAATGGTTTGCCATCGTCACCACCACGGGTCTGATCACGATGCTGCTGGGCGCATGGGTCGCGCTGTTCAAGGACGACCTCAAGGCAATGCTGGCCTATTCCACGGTCAGCCATCTGGGTCTGATCACCCTGCTGCTGGGGTTGGGCACCAAGGCGGCGCTGCTGGCTGCAGTGTTTCACATCCTGAACCATGCCAGTTTCAAGGCCGCGCTGTTCCTGTCGGCGGGGATCGTCGATCACGAGGCCGGAACGCGGAAAATCCCGCGTTTGGGCGGTCTCGCCCGGCTGATGCCGCTGACCTTTGTGGTGGCGACGCTGGCGGCGCTGGCGATGGCTGGACTGCCGCCGTTGAACGGGTTCCTGTCCAAGGAAATGCTGTTGGAAGAAGCCGCGCAAACCACATTCGCGGGCAGCGAATGGGTGCTGGCGGTGTTGGTCACGCTGGGCGCTGCGGTGTCGGCGGGGTATTCGTTCCGGCTGATCGGTGCGGTTTTTCTGGGGCCTGTGCGTCAAGATTATCCTTCAAAGCCGCATGATCCGGGGTTGGGAATGTCGGGTCCGGTCCTGCTGTTGGTAGCGTTGGTGCTGGCCATTGGTCTGGCCCCCATGCTGGTCGCAGGCGAGCTGATGCAGGCGGCGGTGCAGGCCAGCGCGGGCGGACCGGTCGAAGTTTACATCAAGCTTTGGCACGGATTGCAAACCCCGGCGCTTTGGATGTCGGTGGCGGCGATCGGCGGTGGTCTGCTGTGCGTGGGCGCGCTGCCCCGTTTGCACGCAATCGACCGCGCCCTGCCACTGCCCGATTCGAAGGTAATCTTTGACCGAACCATTGCCGCGCTGACCCAAGCCGCCCGCGCAGTCACCCGCTTCACCTCGGACACCGCGCTGTCGCGGGCGCTGCTGCTGATTCTGGCGACCTTCGCGGTCCTTGCCGCCGTTGCCTTCGCCACAGGCACACACACCGCCGGAACCCGCCCCTCGACGCGGCTGGAACTGGCCCCTGCGGTGCTGTGGCTTGGCGTGGCCCTGCCGACCATCGCGGTGACGCTGCTGTACCGCGACCGGTTGCTGGCGCTTATCCTGATGGGGGGGGTCGGGCTGATGATCTCGGTCGGGTTTGCCTATCTGGCCGCCCCCGACCTTGCCCTGACGCAAATCTCGGTCGAGGTCGTGACGGTGCTTTTGCTGCTGCTGGCGCTGAACATGCTGCCAAAGACCGCGCCGCCAGAGCCCGCTGCCCGCCGATGGCGCGATGCGGGACTGGCGGGGGTGGCCGGGTTGGGCATGGCCGCGCTGGCCTATGCGCTGTTGACCCGCAATGCCGCGTTCGACCCGATCTCGGCGTTCCATCTGGCACAGTCCAAACCCGGCGCGGGCGGCAACAATGCGGTCAACACAATCATCGTCGATTTCCGCGCGTTTGATACCTACGGCGAGATCATCGTGCTGGGCATTGCAGCCTTGGTCATCGCCGCCGTGGGCTATCCGTTGCGCCGATCGATCAAGCCCATCGCCCCCGCCTCGGCCGACGCGCATCCGGTGATCTTTGGAGTGGCGGCGCGGCTGCTGTTGCCTATCGCGATGATGGTCGGGGTCTATTTGTTCCTGCGTGGCCACAACTTGCCGGGGGGCGGGTTCGTGGCGGGACTGGTGTTCGCCATCGCGATGATGCTGCAATATCTGGCCGAAGGCGAAGAGCGCACCTTTGCACGCCAACGGGTGCCCTATCTCGCCTTGATGGGGGCAGGCGTGGTGATCGCCACCGCAACCGGAATGGCCGCCTGGGCCTTTGGCAAGCCTTACCTGACCTCTTGGTACGGCTACGTCACCCTGCCGCCACTGGACAAGTTCGAACTGGCGACCGCCAGCCTGTTCGATCTGGGCGTGTTCCTCTGCGTTCTGGGGTCGGTGCTGGCGATGCTGCACGCCCTGTCGCGCATCACGAAACGAGTCGGGTAATGGAAGCGCTGGTCGCCACCGCAATTGGCCTTTTGACCGCGTCGGGCGTGTACCTCGCGCTGCGGCCCCGCAGTTTCGAGGTGATCCTTGGCATGTCGCTGATGTCGTATGCCGTCAATCTGTTCCTGTTCGCCACAGGCCGCCTCGCCCCCGGCTTGCCGCCCATCATTTCGTCCACCGCTGCGGGTTATACCGACCCGCTGCCGCAAGCCCTGGTGCTGACCGCTATCGTGATCAGCTTTGGCATGACGGCGGTGCTGGTGATGCTGGCGGTCGGCGCCTATCTGCAGTCGGGGTCAGATGCGGTTGACCCCGAGGATAGACAGGAATGACCCCCGCCGTCGTAGCCCCGATCCTGTTGCCCGCGCTGTTGGCGGCGATGATGCTGCTGTTTGCGCGGCAAAATCTGGCGGTGCAGCGGGTTATGTCGTTGGCGGGCACCGGTGGTTTGATCGTGCTCGCGATCTATCTGTCGGGGCTTGGTGAACCCCAAGCCTATCACCTTGGCAACTGGCCCGCACCGTTCGGCATCGTTCTGGTGGCCGACCGGCTGTCGGCACTGATGCTGCTGCTGGTGGCGGGGCTGGCCGCGGTCGTGGCCCTGCATGTGGTGGCGACCGGGCTGGACCGGCAGGGCGCATCGTTCCATCCGCTGTTCCAGTTTCAACTGATGGGTCTGAACGGGGCGTTCCTGACCGGCGACGCCTTTACCCTGTTCGTGTTTTTCGAGGTGCTGCTGATCGCGTCCTACGGTCTTGCGGTGCATGGCGGCGGAGCCGAACGGCTGCGCGCCGGGGTGCGGTATGTGGCGACCAATCTGGTGGGATCGGCGCTGTTCCTGATCGGTCTGGGGGTGATCTATGGCGTGACCGGCACGCTGAACCTGGCCGATCTGGCGGTCAAGGTGGCGTCGCTGCCGCCGTCCGACCATGCGCTGATCCGGGTTGCCGCCGTCATGCTGCTGGTGGTGTTTGCGCTGAAAGCAGCTCTTGTGCCGCTGCATTTCTGGTTGCCGGGCACCTATGCCAACACGTCCCCGGCGGTTGCCGCCCTGTTCGCCGTGATGACCAAAGTCGGGGCCTATGCGCTGCTGCGGTTCGGCACGTTGATCTTTCCGCCCGGAACGGCTGCGACGCAAAGCCTGTGGCCCGACATTCTGCTGCCTGCCGCCCTGATCACCCTGATCGTGGGCAGTCTTGGCATCCTGGGGTCACAGAGTCTTGGCCGCCTGACCGCCTTTGCCGCCATCGCGTCGATGGGGACTTTGTTGATCGCGCTGTCGGGGTTTACTCCGCAGGCGACCACGGCGGGGCTGTATTACCTGATACACTCCACCCTCGCCATCGCGGCGCTGTTCCTGATTGCCGACCTGATTGACGCGCGGGGCGGCGATGAACAGCCCGGCGGTGCAACGCTGCCGCAGTCCGGCCTGCTGGCCTGCCTGTTCTTTGCCGTGGCCATCGCTGTGGCAGGCATGCCGCCGCTGTCTGGGTTTCTGGGCAAATTGCTGATCCTGCAAGCGCGATGGGATCAGGCGACTTTGGTCTGGCCCGCCATCCTGATCACGTCGCTGATCGCTGTCATCGGTCTTGCCCGGACGGGGTCCCTGTTGTTCTGGAAAACCCCAGGCGAAGCCGCCTCCAGCCCGAACCCGCTGACCTTTGCGGCCCCGGTCCTGCTGTTGGCCGCCCTGCTGGCGATGACGGTGTTTGCGGGCCCCCTGACTGACGCGCTGGCCAGAACGGCGGATGCGTTGCATGATCCCGCCACCTATATCGCGGCCCAGCAGGTGCAGCCATGATGCGCCGCATCCTGCCGCATCCGGGTCTGTCCGGTTTTCTGGTGATCGTCTGGCTGTTGCTGGCCAACACGTTCACGCTCAACAGCCTTGTCCTTGCGGTGATCCTTGCCATCCTGATCCCGCAGCTTACGGTCCGGTATTGGCCCGACCGCCCCAAACTGCGCAGACCGTTGCGGCTGATCCCCTACGCGGCCCTCGTGCTGTGGGACGTGATCATCGCCAACTTTCAGGTGGCCCGGATCATCCTGTTCATGCCCGCCGATCAGATCAGATCGGCCTTCCTGACCGTGCCCATAGACCTTGACGCACCCGAGGCGATTGCCCTGCTGGCGGGGACCATCACGCTGACCCCCGGCACCCTGACCACCGATGTGTCTGCCGACCGCAAAAGCCTGCTGATCCACGCCTTGCACGCCCCCGACCCACAGGCCACGATCAACGATATCAAGTCCCGCTACGAGGCCCGCCTGATAAGGATATTCCACTGATGCTGTCCTTTGCCCTGACCTTTGCCATCGCCTGCTTTGTGCTGGCCTTTGCGATGAACCTGATCCATTTCGCCCGCGCGCCCACTCTGCCCGACCGCATTCTGGCGGTCGACACGATGATGGTGAACCTCATCGCGCTGATCGTGCTTTACGGCGTGAAGTCCGGGTCCGGCCTGACGTTCGAGGTGGCGCTGCTGTTCGCGCTGACCGGGTTCGTGGCGACCGTCGCCTTGTGCAAGTATCTGACGCGGGGAGAGATCGTCGAATGACCCCGATCGTCGAAACCCTGATTGCCGCCGCGTTGATCCTTGGCGGCTTGTTCGGTTTGGTCGGCAGTTTTGGCCTGCTGAAGCTGCGCGACCGGATGCAGCGGCTGCATGCGCCGACCAAGGCCACTACACTGGGCGTCGGGGCCACCCTGCTTGCCGCGGCGTTAAATCATTGGTGGACGATGGGGATATCCGGCCTGCATTACATTCTGATCACTGCGTTCCTTGTGCTGACAGCCCCCCTGACGGCGCTGTTTCTGGCCAAGGCCCAACTGATCACCACCCCGCGCAGCGACCTGCCCCCGACGGGCACGCCCCGCGACTGGTCGCACCTCGACTCGCCGTGACGCCTTGGCAAACTCCTGACCAGATGGTCAAACTCATCACCCCCACCCTTGCCAGCCCGCCCACCCCCGTGCAAACCTGCCGCCAAATCGGCATGGCGGAGGAGACCCCGTGCAAACCCTGACCCCCACCCTGCTGCCGCAGCTTGCCTTCCACGGCCATCCCCGCAATCCCGGCATGGCGCTCGATCTCGATTGGGTGGCGTCTGTGCAGGCGAATACCTCTGCCATCGAACGCCGTGCGGCGACCATCGGCGGGCGGCGGTCGGTCAAGAAGGATTATCAGGCGGCGTGGCTGTGCAAGGCGATCAGCCTGATCGACCTGACCACGCTTTCGGGCGATGACACGCCGGGCCGGGTCCTGCGTCTGTGCGCCAAGGCGCGACAGCCGGTGTCTGCCTCGATGCTGGAACGGCTGGGCATGACCGGCCTCACCACCGGCGCAGTCTGCGTCTACCACGAGATGGTCGAAACCGCCGTCCGCGCGCTGGAAGGCACGACCATCCCCGTGGCCGCCGTGTCGACCGGCTTTCCGGCTGGCCTGTCGCCCTTTCACCTGCGCATCGCGGAAATCGGAGAATCGGTCCGGGCCGGAGCGCGGGAAATCGACATCGTGATTTCGCGCCGCCACGTTCTGACCCAGGACTGGCAGGCGCTGCATGACGAGGTGGCCGAAATGCGCGCCGCCTGTGGCGAGGCCCACATGAAGGCGATCCTTGCGACAGGCGAGTTGGGCACCCTGCGCAACGTCGCCCGCGCCTCGCTGATCTGCATGATGGCGGGGGCCGATTTCATCAAGACTTCGACCGGGAAAGAGGGGGTGAACGCCACCCTGCCCGTCACCCTGACGATGATCCGCTGCATCCGCGACTACCTCGACCGCACCGGGTTCAAGGTCGGCTACAAACCGGCGGGCGGCATCGCCAAGGCCAAGGACGCGCTGGTCTATCTTGCGCTGATGAAGGACGAGTTGGGCCACGATTGGCTGCAGCCCGACCTGTTCCGCTTTGGCGCGTCGAGCCTGCTGGGCGATATCGAACGGCAACTGGAACACCACCTGACCGGCGCCTATTCCGCCGCCAACCGCCATGCGATGGGATAGACCATGACCGTCCGCGATATCTTTGACACCATGGCCTACGGCCCGGCCCCCGAAAGCAACACCGAGGCGATGGCGTGGCTGGCCAAGCACAATCACACCTTCGGCCACTGGATTGACGGGGCTTTCGCCAAATCCGGCGCCACCTTTGCCACCAACAACCCGGCCACGGGGGCGGAGTTGGCGCGAGTCACCCAAGGCACTGAACCCGATGTCACGGCGGCGATCACCGCCGCCCGCCGCGCCCAGCCGAAATGGGCGAAACTGTCTGGCCATCAGCGCGCCAAACACCTCTATGCGCTGGCGAGGCTGGTCCAGAAACACTCCCGCCTGCTGGCCGTCCTTGAAACCATGGACAACGGCAAGCCGATCCGCGAATCGCGCGACATCGACGTGCCACTGGTCGCGCGGCATTTCTACTACCACGCGGGCTTGGCCCAACTCCTGTCGTCGGAACTGCCCGACCAAGCCCCTCTGGGCGTCTGCGCAGCGGTGATTCCGTGGAACTTTCCTCTGCTGATGCTCGCTTGGAAAGTCGCCCCGGCCCTTGCCGCCGGGAACACCATCGTTCTGAAACCCGCCGAATACACCCCGCTGACCGCCCTGCTGTTCGCCGACCTGTCGCGCGAGGCGGGCTTGCCGCCCGGTGTGCTGAACATCGTGACCGGCGATGGTGACACAGGGGCCGCCCTTGTCGCCCATTCCGGCACCGACAAGATCGCCTTTACGGGGTCCACCGCCGTAGGCCGCAAAATCCGCGCGGCGACGGCGGGCACCGGCAAGGCGCTGACCCTGGAACTTGGCGGGAAATCCCCCTACGTCGTGTTCGACGACGCCGATCTGGACTCGGCCATCGAAGGGCTGGTCGATGCCATCTGGTTCAATCAGGGTCAGGTCTGCTGCGCCGGGTCGCGTCTGCTGGTCCACGAAGGCATCGCAGACCGCTTCCACGCCAAACTGAAAACCCGGATGGACGGGCTGCGCATCGGCGACCCGTTGGACAAATGTATCGACGTCGGCGCGATCATCGACCCCAGCCAATTGGCGACCATCACCGCGATGGTGGCCGACAACAAGGACGGCACCACCTACCACGCCAACACGCCCCTGCCCGCAGGCTGCTTTTATCCCCCCACGCTGATCACCGGCCTGTCTGCCGCCTCGACCCTGATGCAGGAAGAAATCTTCGGCCCCGTGCTGGTCTCGACGACCTTCCGCACGCCCGAAGAAGCCGTAGCCCTCGCCAACAACACGCGCTACGGCCTCGCCGCGACGGTGTGGACTGAAAACATCAACCTCGCCCTCGACATCGCCCCCAAGTTGCGCGCCGGGGTGGTCTGGGTCAACGCCACCAACCTGTTCGACGCCGCCGCAGGTTTTGGCGGGGTCCGCGAAAGCGGCTTTGGACGCGAGGGAGGCTGGGAAGGGCTGTTGGCTTACCTCAAGCCAATCCAAGCCTCAAAACCCTTAAAGCCCATCACCGCTTTCCCAGAACCCAAAACCGTCGAGGCCCCCGACCTCGACCGCACCGCGAAACTCTACGTCGGCGGCAAACAGGCCCGCCCCGACGGGGCCTATTCCAGACCGGTCTACAGCCCCAAAGGCAAACTGCTGGGCCACGCAGGCATCGGCAACCGCAAGGACATCCGCAACGCGGCAGAGGCCGCCCATGCCGCCAAAGGCTGGGCCAGATCCACCGCCCACGCCCGCGCGCAGATCCTGTACTACATCGCCGAAAACCTGTCGGCCCGCGCGCCTGAATTCGCCAATCGCCTGCGCGACCTGACGGGCCAGTCGGGGGCCGCCGAAGTCGAAGCCAGCATCGACCGGCTGTTCACCTACGCCGCCTGGGCCGACAAGTTCGACGGGGCCGCCAAATCCGTCCCCCTGCGCGGCGTGGCGCTGGCGATGAACGAACCGACCGGCGTGATCGGCATCCTGTGCCCGGACGAAGCCCCGCTTCTGGGCCTGATCTCGACCATGGCGCCTGCCATCGCGATGGGTAACACGGTGATTCTTGTGCCGTCCGACCCGTTTCCTCTGGCCGCGACCGACTTCTATCAGGTGCTCGACACTTCAGACCTGCCCTCAGGGGTGGTCAATATCGTGACCGGTGCGCATGCCGACCTCGCGAAACCCTTGGCCACCCACATGGACATCGACGCGGTGTGGAGCTTTTCGTCCACCGATCTGTCCGAAACGATCGAGGCCGCCTCGGCCACCAACCTCAAACGCACCTGGGTCAACCACGCCCAATCGCGCGACTGGTACGCCCCCACAGCACAAGGCAAGACCTTCCTGCGCCATGCAACAGCGATCAAGACGGTGTGGATTCCCTACGGTGAATGATTACGCGCGCCCGGACATCGGCGACAAGGTCAAGGGATCAATCCCCATGCCGCGCAGTGCGCCCAGCCATTTGCCGCCATCCTCGGGCGCAAAGATCAGATCGGCTTCGGCATCGGCGGTCAGCCAGTCGTTGCGACCGATCTCGGCCTCCAACTGCCCCGGTCCCCATCCGGCATAGCCGAGCGCCAGCAAGGCGCGCGAAGGCCCTCCACCGCGCGCCAATGCCTCCAGCACGTCCAGTGTTGCGGTCATGCCATAGCCACCCGGAACAGCCATGGTCGCAGGTCCCCCCGCGTAATCGGTCGAGTGCAGCACAAAACCGCGACCGCGTTCCACCGGGCCGCCAAAATGCACAAGAATATCGCGCGCGCCCGGTTTCGGCGCGATCTTGACCTGCGCCAGAAGCCGCGTAAAACTCAGTTCTGATACCGGCTTGTTCACGATCAGGCCCATCGCCCCTTCGGCACTGTGGGCGCAGATCAGGATGACCGACCGGTCAAACCGCGGATCGCCCATCCCAGGCATCGCCACCAGAAGTTTGCCGCCAAGGTCCATCGAATCGCTTGCCTCCATGACTTCGTCACAGGATGGCCCTGCCCCGCCCCGTCCTCAACCCCTTCCGTTGCCGCACGGAATTGTGGCAGCACCGCCACCCTCACGGCCCGTCGCCAGATTGTGACTTCACCCTGTGCCGCAAAGCTTTATGAACGTCGCATGATCCGCGCCCTCACCCTTGCCATCCTTCTGGCCACCCCTGCCGCCGCCGAACGCGCCCTCACGCAGGACGACATACTGTCGGCCACTTTGCTTTCCGGCTGGCGCGCCCCCGATGGTCGTCATTTCGCCGCGCTGTCCCTGACCTTGGCACCGGGATGGAAAACCTACTGGCGCAGTCCGGGCGAGGCGGGAATTCCGCCGATGCTGGATTTTGACGGATCGCGGAACCTCGGACCGGTCAGCCTGCGCTGGCCCAGTCCTTCTGTATTCGAAATCAACGGCATGCAGACCATCGGCTATCACGATGCCCTGATCCTGCCGATCGAGGTCACACCGCGCCTGGCCGACCAGCCTGTCGAGATGCGTCTGCGTGTTGACCTTGGCGTGTGCAAGGACATCTGCCTGCCTGCCACACTGGACCTGACGGCGACCTTGCCCACCACCAGCACGCCCGATCCCGCCATTCGCGCCGCCTTGGCAGACCGCCCGCGCACTGGGGCCGATGCCGGGGTTGCCGCAATCCACTGCACGATTGCGCCCATTTCGGACGGGCTGCGGGTGACTGCCAGCCTCGACATGGCGTCGCTGGGCGGAAACGAGGCCGTGGTGGTGGAAACCCCCGATCCGGCCATCTGGGTCTCGCAATCCGACACCCGCCGTGCGGGCAGCACTCTGACGGCAGTGACGGACCTTGTGCCGTCCTCCGGTGCACCCTTCGCTTTGGACCGTTCGCAACTGCGCGTTACGGTGGTCGGTGCGAATGGCGCGGTCGAGGTGATGGGCTGCCCCGCGCCCTGATCACTTGCGCCGCTTGTGTTCCTCCAGCCGCGGCATGATCTCGACGAAATTGCAGGGCCGGTGCCGGTAATCAAGCTGCCAGCGCAGGATTTCGTCCCACGCATCGCGGCACGCCCCCGGACTGCCGGGCAGCGCGAAAAGATAGGTCCCTCCCGCCACCCCGCCACAGGCCCGGCTCTGGACTGCCGACGTGCCGATCTTGGCCATCGAGACATGGGTGAACACCGTGCCGAACGCCTCGATCTCTTTCTCATACACATCGCGGTGCGCCTCGACCGTCACATCGCGCCCGGTAAGGCCGGTGCCCCCGGTCGTCAGGATCACATCGACCTGCGCATCGTCAATCCAGGCCCATAACTGCGCCGCGATCAGCGCGCGGTCATCTGTGACGATCCCCCGTGCCGCCAGCAGATGCCCCGCCGCCACCAACCGCTCGACCAAGGTATCGCCCGACCGATCATCTGCCGCAACCCGCGTGTCCGACACGGTCAGAACCGCAATCCGCACCGGGATGAACTCCCGGCTCTCCTCAATGCCCATGACCTGTCCCCCCGAACCTAACCTCGTGGCAAGAAAGCCAGCCGCGCCGCCAGCCCGACAAACACCGCCGCCGACACCCGCCCCAGCCACAACCCGAACCGCGGCGCGCGCAGCAACCGCTGCCCCACGCCCCCCGCAAACACCCCCACCACCCCGTTCACCAGCAACCCACCCACCGAAAGCACCCCGCCAAAGATCAGAAACTGCGGCAGAACCGGGCGGCTCGGATCGACGAACTGCGGCACAAAGGCCAGCACGAACAGGATGACCTTGGGGTTGGTCAGGTTCACCACCAACCCCTCGCGGAACGCCCTTGATGGCCGCACCATCGGCACGTCCGCCCGCGCAGACCCCGCGCGCAGCGTCGCCCCCGCCAACCATAACAGGTACGCGACCCCGACCCAGCGGATCACCTCGAACAGCCACGGCGCGGCCGCCACCGCCGCCCCCAACCCAAGTCCCGCCAGCGTCACATGCACCATCCCGCCCAATGCGATCCCTGCGTCCGCCGCCAGCGCCGCGCGCGGCCCGCCCTTCAGGCCCTGTCCAAGGCAGAACATCATGTCCGCCCCCGGCGTCAGGTTCAACGCCAACGCCGCCGGGATGAACGCCAGCAAAACCACCGGTTCGACGATCATGCCCGCATCCTCGCCTGCAAACTCAACAGACCGGCCCAGGCCTCGCGCTTCAGCGCTGGCTGGCGCAGAAGATCGGCCGGGTGGAACATCGGCAAGACCGGCTTACCCGACGCCTCGGCCCATACGCCACGCAGCTTGGTGATTCCCGAGACCCCCAACAACGCGACACAAGGCGCATTGCCCATCACCACCACAAAGTCGGGGTCCACCAGCGCGATATGCCGCTCGACAAAAGGTCGCATCATCGCAATCTCGCCCGGCTCCGGCTCGCGGTTCTGCGGCGGGCGCCATGGCATCACATGAGTGACATAGAGCGCCGTCGCCGGATCGGGACTGCCGCGCGACAACCCGATGGCCGCGAACATCCGGTCCAGCATCTGCCCCGCCGGCCCGACGAAAGGCCGTCCCAGCTTGTCCTCTTCAACCCCCGGCGCCTCGCCCAGCACCAGAACTCGCGCGCGGGGGTTGCCATCGGCAAACACCAGATTGCGCGCGCCCCGCTTGATCTCGCAATGGTCGTACCCCGCCAGCGCCGCCCGCAACGCCACCAACGTCTCCGAAGCCGCCGCCGCGCCCCGCGCCACGGCGACCGCTTCGCCCGCAGGTTCCGCCGGTGCGACAGGGACCGTTGGCACCACCGGCGCGACCTTGACCGCCTGATCCGGCAGCGCATAGCGGTTCACGGGCACCTCGCCCACCGCCTCACCCACCCCCAGATCGACCTGCCAGCCCAGCGCCGCCAGCGACGCCTGCCAATCCCCCAGAATATCGCCGTTGATTCCCATGTCTCGACGCTAGGCCCCCCCGCCTCTGGCAACAACCCGTTCCCTTCCTGATTTTCTGTCTCTCAATATCCCGCGGGGGTCCGGGGGCGCGAAGCCCCCGGTTCGGCTGCTTGCCTCAGCCCCCCACATTTGCCATAGCCCCCGTACCCCCCGGCAGGAGCCAACCATGACCTTCCGCGCCCGCCATCTCCTCGGCATCGAACACCTCGCACCCCAGGAGATAGTGACCGTCCTCGACCTCGCCGACCGTTATGTCGACCTTAACCGCCGCACGATGAAACAGTCCGACGCCCTGCGCGGGATGACGCAGATCAACATGTTCTTCGAGGCATCGACGCGAACGCTCGCCAGTTTCGAACTGGCAGGCAAACGCCTTGGGGCCGATGTGATGAACATGTCGATGGGTCATTCGTCGACCAAAAAGGGCGAGACGCTGCTGGATACCGCGATGACGCTGAACGCCATGCACCCCGACCTGCTGGTGGTGCGCCACCCGTCGTCCGGGGCGGTCAACCTGCTGGCGGAAAAGGTGAACTGCGCGGTTTTGAACGCAGGCGACGGCCGCCACGAACACCCCACTCAGGCCCTGCTCGACGCTCTCACCATCCGCCGCGCCAAGGGCCGGATTCAGCGCCTGACCGTGGCGATCTGCGGCGACATCGCGCATTCCCGCGTGGCGCGCAGCAACCTGATCCTGCTGGGCAAGATGGAAAACCGCATCCGCCTGATCGCGCCGCCGACCCTCATGCCGTCAGGCGTGCAAGAGTTCGGTTGCGAGGTGTTCGACGACATGGCCATGGGGCTGGAAGGCTGCGACGTGGTGATGATGCTGCGCCTGCAAAAAGAACGGATGGACGGTGCCTTCATCCCTTCCGAGCGCGAATATTACCACCGCTACGGTCTGGACGCCGAGAAACTGGCCCACGCCAAACCCGACGCCATCGTGATGCACCCCGGCCCGATGAACCGGGGAGTGGAAATCGACGGCACGCTGGCCGACGACATCAACCGCAGCGTGATTCAGGAACAGGTCGAGATGGGAGTCGCCGTGCGCATGGCCTGCATGGAACTTCTGTCGCGGAATTTGAAGGCCGAACGCGGGGCCAAGGCGGCGGGGGTGATGGTGTGACCGATCCCGATAAAAAACCCGACCCAAAACCCAAACGCCCGATGTCCAACGCCCGCATCTCTGGCATGGTCGCCACCGCCGTCCTCGTGGCGCTGTTTGTCTTTGTCGGCTGGTTCATCTGGGTCGCAGGATAGGGATCGCAGGTATGACCGACCCAGACAAAACCCCCGATCCCATACGAGGCCGCATGATCCATTTCATCAACGCCCGTCTGATCGACCCCGAGGCCCTTACCGATTCCATCGGCTCCCTGACGGTCGCCGACGGCCTGATCCAGTCGATCAATGCCCCCGCCCCCACAACCGGCACGATCATCGACTGTCAGGGCCTCCCCCTTGCCCCCGGCATTGTCGATCTTGGCGTGCAGATCGGCGAACCGGGCGAGCGGCACAAGGAATCCTTCAAATCCGCGGGTCTGGCGGCGGCAGCGGGCGGGATTACCACCATCATCACGCGGCCCGACACCAACCCCGCCATCGACACCCCCGAACTGCTGGAATTCGTGACCCGGCGCGCCCGCGAAGCCTCGCCGGTTCGCATCCATCACATGGCCGCCCTGACCCGCAACCGGGAGGGCGGGCAGATGGTCGAGATCGGCTTCCTGCTGGATGCAGGCGCCATCGCCTTCACCGACGGGGACCATGTCACGCAAAACACCAGGACCCTGTCGCGTTGCATGACCTATGCCCGCAGCCTTGGCGCGCTCATCATCGCGCATCCGCAAGATCCCTGCCTGTCGCATGGAGCCTCTGCCACCACCTCCAAATTCGCCTCGCTGCGCGGCATCCCTGCCGTGTCGGCGATGGCCGAACGAATGGGCTTCGACCGCGACATGGCCTTGGTCGAAATGACCGGGGTCAGATACCATGCCGACCAGATCACCACCGCCCGCACCTTGCCCGCCCTCGCCCGCGCCAAGGCCAACGGGCTGGACGTGACGGCGGGGACCTCGATCCACCACCTGACGCTGAACGAACTTGACGTCGGCGACTACCGCACCTTCTTCAAGCTGACCCCGCCCCTGCGCAGCGAAGAAGACCGCCTCGCCATGGTGCAGGCCGTCGCCGATTGCCTGATTGATACGATCAGCAGCTATCACACCCCCGCCGACGAAGAATCCAAACGCCTGCCGTTCGAGGAGGCCGCAAGCGGTGCCGTCGGCCTGCAAACCTTGCTGCCCGCCGCGATGCGGCTCTATCACGCGGGCGCGCTGGACTTGCCGACCCTGTTCCGCGCCCTGGCGCTGAACCCGGCGCGGCGGCTGAACCTGCCGCAAGGCCGCCTGTGCGTGGGGGCCCCAGCCGACCTGATCCTGTTCGACCCGGACGCGCCGTTCCTGCTCGACCGCTTTACGCTGTATTCCAAATCGAAAAACACCCCCTTTGACGGGCAACGAATGGAGGGTAAAGTGATCGCGACCTATGTGGCAGGCACGCAGGTCTATCCGGGGACCGCCTGAAATGCCCGACCTGATCACCCCGACCGGCATCATGGCCATGGTCGCCGTGCTGGCCTACCTGCTGGGGTCGATCCCGTTCGGGCTCGTTATCACCCGCGCCATGGGGCTGGGCGACCTGCGCGCCATCGGGTCGGGCAATATCGGGGCCACCAACGTCCTGCGCACCGGGAACAAGCGCGCCGCCGCCGCAACCTTGATTCTTGATGCGGCCAAAGGGGCGGTGGCCGTGCTGATCGCCCGCGCAGCGGTGGGTGAGGATGCCGCCCAACTGGCGGGGTTAGCGGCGTTTCTGGGCCATTTATTCCCGGTCTGGCTGGGCTTTCGCGGCGGCAAGGGGGTGGCGACCTTTCTTGGCACTCTGATCGCACTTTCCCCACCTGTCGGCATTGCCTGCTGCGCCACATGGGCTGTCACGGCCGCCCTGACCCGGATATCATCCCTGTCGGCACTGGTATCCGCCGCCAGCGCGTCCTTGTGGCTGGTAGCGTTCGTGGAGGGTCGGATGCTGTTTCTGGTGGTCGCGCTAACCCTGCTGATCTACGTCAAACACCGCGCCAACATCGCGCGGATCAAGGCCGGAACCGAACCGAAGATCGGCGCGAAACCCGCCTAAAGGCTCGACGCGCCGTAAATCGGCTCCAGCCGCCCGTCCCATTTGCCGTGATACAGCGCAAGCCAGCGGTCGGCCTGCACCGCCCCCGCCTTCACCGAGTCCATCAATGGCTCCAGATAGACCTCTTCCCCCAATCCCCGCGCGACCAGCCCCGCATGGGAAAGTCCCACCGCAGCGCGCGCCAGATCGGCAATTTCAACCCCTCCTGCCTCACCCTGCAAACCAGACACCGACGCCGCGACCCGCAACCCTTCGCGGGTTTCCGTATCCAGCCGCTTGACCAGATCCCATGCCGCATCCAGCGCGCCCTGATCGTACATCAGCCCGACCCAGAATGCGGACAGCGCGTTGATATGGGCCTGATCCCCGCAATCGGCCCCCCGCATCTCGATGTATTTCTTGACGCGCGCCTCGGGGAAGACTGTCGTCATGTGGTCGGCCCAGTCGGAAAGGGTCGGTCGTTCGCCGGGCAAGGCGGGCAATTCGCCCTTGAGGAAATCGCGGAAGGATTGACCAAGGGCGTTGATATACTTGCCGTCGCGGTAGACGAAATACATCGGCACATCCAGAACCCAGTCGACATAGGCCTGAAACCCGAACCCGTCCTGAAACGCAAAGGGCAACATTCCGGTGCGCGAATTGTCCAGCCCCCGCCAGATTCGCGACCGCCAGCTTTTATGGCCATTCAGGCCTCCGTCGAAGAACGGCGACGAGGCGAACAGCGCCGTCGCCACCGGCTGCAACGCCAGGGACACCCGCAGCTTTTGCACCATGTCGGCCTCGGAGGCGTAATCGAGGTTTACCTGAACCGTGCAGGTGCGGTACATCATCTGGGTGCCATGCGTGCCGACACGGGCCATGTAGTCGGTCATCAACCGATAGCGCCCCTTGGGCATCACCGGCATGTCCGCCGCCGACCATTCCGGCGCCGCGCCGATCCCCATGAAGCGGATGCCCAGCGGGTCGGCAATCGCCTTGACCTCGTCCAGATGGTTCTGCAACTCGGCAGCCGTCTCGTGGACCGACGCGACCGCGGCGCCTGAAAGTTCAAACTGCCCGCCCGGTTCAAGCGAGATATTGGCCTGCCCCCGCGTCATGCCGATGATGTTGTCGGCTTCGCGCACCGGGGTCCAGCCAAAGCCGGCCTCAAGCCCCGCGAACAGTGCCGAAATCGACCTGTCCCCGGCATAAGGCAGTGGTTGCCGCGTTTCGGTCAGCCAGCCGAATTTTTCGTGCTCGGTCCCGATCCGCCAATCGGCGGGGGGCTTGTTGCCGGATTCCATGAACCCGGCCAACTGGTCAAAGCTCTCGACAACACCGCCACCGGACTGAGGGATCGACATCGGGAAGGCTCCGTTCAAGGGCTGGCGTCAAGGTGCCAACAGGTGTCTTGCCGCGCAAGCCAAGTCAAGAGCGCCAGCACGGGCTTCCTCAATCGGTCCTCGGCCAGGTGACTGGGGTGCCCCTTCCGGACCAGCGGTGGGGGGGACGACCCACCCCCCCCCCACCACCCCCCCGGCACAGACCCGCCGGGTGGGGGGGGGTGGAACCCACCCCACCAAAAC
>JBBRVJ010000026.1:0-25666 GCA_038246975.1 Rhodobacterales bacterium
GATCCTGTTCATCATCTTTGACCTTGAGGTGGCCTTCCTGTTCCCCTGGGCTGTCGCGTTCGGCGAGATCAGCATGACCGGATTCTGGTCGATGATGGTGTTCCTGGGGGTTTTGACGGTGGGCTTTGCCTATGAATGGAAGAAGGGGGCGCTGGAATGGGCGTGACACGTGACAGCGCGCCGACCGACGGCGCCTCTGGCGGGATGCAGACGATCGGGATGCCCGGTGGCCAACCGGGCGGCATTCAAACCGGTAGCAATACGACGGGCGTCGATCTGGACGTGTCGGCCCGCGCGCTGAATGTCGAGTTGCAGGACAAGGGGTTTCTGCTTACCTCGACAGAGGACCTGATCAATTGGGCAAGGATCGGCTCGTTGCACTGGATGACCTTCGGGCTGGCCTGTTGTGCGGTCGAGATGATGCACACGTCGATGCCGCGCTATGATCTGGAACGGTTCGGCACGGCGCCCCGTGCGTCGCCGCGCCAGTCGGACCTGATGATCGTGGCGGGCACGCTGACCAACAAGATGGCCCCCGCGCTGCGCAAGGTCTACGACCAGATGCCCGAGCCGCGCTATGTGATTTCGATGGGGTCATGTGCCAATGGTGGCGGCTATTATCACTATTCCTACAGTGTCGTGCGGGGTTGCGACCGCATCGTGCCGGTCGATATCTATGTGCCCGGCTGTCCGCCCACGGCCGAGGCGCTGTTGTATGGCATCCTGCAACTGCAACGCAAAATCCGGCGCACCGGCACGCTGGTCAGGTAGGGGTCACATGTCCGAGGCTTTGAACGATCTGGCCGCCCTGATCTCTGCCAAGCGCAGCGATGCGGTCGTCTCGGCGCAGGTGACGCGCGGCGAGCTGACCGTGGTGGTGCAGGCGGCGCATCTGGAGGAGTTCATCGAATTCCTCAAGGTCGAACCGGCGTGCTGCTTTACCAGTCTGGTGGACATCACCGCCATCGACCTGCCCGAACGCGAGGCGCGGTTCGATGTGGTCTATCACTTTCTGTCGATGTATCAGAACCACCGCATCCGGGTGAAAATCGCGGTGGGCGAGGACGACATGGTACCGTCGATCCACCTGATCCACCGGTCGGCCAACTGGTTTGAACGCGAAGTGTTCGACATGTTCGGCATCCTGTTTTCGGGCCACCCCGACCTGCGCCGCCTGCTGACCGATTACGGGTTTCGCGGCCACCCGCTGCGCAAGGATTTTCCGACCACCGGTTACACCGAAGTCCGCTATGACGAGGTGCAAAAGCGCGTGGTTTATGAACCCGTCAGTCTGGTGCAGGAATACCGGCAGTTCGATTTCATGAGCCCTTGGGAAGGGGCGACCTACATCCTTCCCGGCGACGAGAAGAAAGCCTGAGGCTGCGGCCTGAACGCGAAGGTAGGAACGATGGACGGCGACATTCGACGCAACACCTATGACGATGGCTCGCAGGACAAACTGACCGGCGAGCAGCGCATCCGCAACTTCAACATCAACTTCGGCCCGCAACACCCTGCGGCACATGGCGTTTTGCGTCTGGTTCTGGAGTTGGACGGCGAGATTGTCGAACGCTGCGATCCTCACATCGGCCTGCTGCATCGCGGCACCGAAAAGCTGATGGAATCGCGGACCTACCTGCAGAACCTGCCGTATTTCGACCGGCTGGACTACGTGGCCCCGATGAATCAGGAACATGCCTGGTGTCTGGCAATCGAGCGCCTGACGGGCACTCCGGTCCCGCGCCGCGCCAGTCTGATCCGGGTGTTGTATTGCGAGATAGGTCGGATTCTTTCGCATCTTTTGAACGTCACCACGCAGGCGATGGACGTCGGCGCCCTGACCCCGCCGCTGTGGGGGTTCGAAGAGCGCGAAAAGCTGATGGTATTCTATGAACGCGCCAGCGGCGCGCGGTTGCACAGCGCCTATTTCCGCCCCGGCGGCGTGCATCAGGACCTTCCCCCTGCCTTGATCGACGACATCGAGGCCTGGACCTGGACCTTCCCGAAAGTGCTGGGCGATCTGCACACCCTGATGACCGAAAACCGCATTTTCAAGCAGCGCAATGCCGATATCGGCGTGGTGACCGAACAGGAGATTCAGGATTGGGGCTTTTCCGGCGTGATGGTGCGCGGTTCGGGTCTGGCGTGGGATCTGCGCCGCAGTCAGCCCTACGAGTGTTATTCCGAGATGGAGTTTCAGATCCCGGTCGGCAAGAACGGCGACTGCTATGACCGCTATCTGTGCCGGATGGCCGAGATGGAAGAGTCGTTGAAGATCATGCGCCAGTGCCTGACCAAACTGCGCGCGGAACCGGGGCCGGTGCTGTCGCGGGGCAAGATCACTCCGCCAAAACGCGCCGAGATGAAAACGTCGATGGAGGCGCTGATCCACCACTTCAAGCTTTACACCGAAGGCTTCCACGTCCCGGCGGGCGAGGTTTATGCAGCGGTCGAGGCGCCCAAGGGTGAATTCGGCGTGTATCTGGTGGCCGACGGCAGCAACAAACCCTACCGCGCCAAGATCCGCGCGCCGGGGTTCCTGCACCTGCAGGCGATGGATCACATCTGCAAGGGGCATCAGTTGGCGGATGTGAGCGCGATCATCGGAACGATGGATATCGTGTTCGGCGAGGTGGACCGGTGATTATTCGCACCAATGGAGCAGCTGTAGAAAAACGGCTTGCCGAGCAGTGGAGCATTGTAGGCTTTAGGTCTGATGCAACTCACAAGAGCGTGCTTATGCAAAGACGTAGCGAATTGACACATGTGAATGATCAGCCCGATTTTGATGATGGCATCGGTCTGGTTGAGTTCTATAAGTTTAGCAAAGGCCATTAGCATGCTCCGCCGCCTGCACAAAGATCAACCCGCCTCCTTCGCTTTCACCCCCGCGAACCTTGCTTGGGCGCAGGGCCAGATCACCAAATACCCCGAGGGCCGTCAGGCCAGCGCCATCATTCCGATCCTCTGGCGCGCGCAAGAGCAGGAGGGGTGGTTGACCCGTCCGGCGATCGAGCATGTCGCGGATATGCTGGGGTTGGCCTACATTCGGGGGCTGGAAGTGGCGACGTTCTACTTCATGTTTCAGTTGCAACCCACGGGCAGCATTGCCCATGTTCAGGTTTGCGGCACCACGTCTTGCATGATCTGCGGGGCGGAAGACCTCGTGGCGGTCTGCAAGGAATTGATCAACCCCAAGGCGCATACCCTGTCGGCGGACGGCAATTTCAGTTGGGAAGAGGTCGAATGCATGGGGGCCTGCGCCAACGCCCCGATGGCGCAGATTGGCAAGGACTATTACGAAGACCTGACGCCCGAACGGCTTCGCGATCTGATCGGGCGGTTTGCCAAGGGCGAGGTTCCGGTGCCCGGCCCGCAGAACGGTCGCTATGCCGCCGAGCCGTTGTCCGGCCTGACCAGCCTGCGCGAACATGCACGCGGACGGCAGCAGTTCAACGCCTCTGCACAGCGCGCGGTCGATCAGGGCGACACGGTGCGCAAGATCGACGGCACCGAAGTGCCATTGTCGACACCCTGGTTAAGCAAAACTGCGGTATAGTCGCGCGACACGGGGCAACTGATGACCCCACAGGGGAGTGACCGACGATGAACACGAACAATAAAACGCAGGATGGCTGGCCCGAAGGTTGGCTGATCGCGGCGGCAGCGGCGGTGATGGCGGCGGTTCTGGGCCGTGTGATCGGCGATATGGGCGTCTGGTCGACATTGCTGCTCGGGACGTTCGTGTTTCTGGTGTTCGGGGTTCTGTTGGGCCTGTTGTGGGGATCGGCCCCGACCGGGGGACACAGCTATGCGCATGTGCACAAAGATGACCATGGTCACGCTCCCTCTGCGTCCTCGCCCGTTGCCCGCGCGCCTGCCGCCACCGCATTTGCCGAAACGCCTGTGACGGACGCGGCCCCGGTGACGGAGAATGTGGTACTCCCGGTCGCCGCGCCTGTCGTGGACATGCCCGCGACGGACGCGCCGGTGAGGGGTGCGCCGTTGGGCGACGCGCCGGTAGAAGTAAAGTCAATGGCCGCACCGCAGCCCATCAGCTTGCTGGCAGACGCTGTCGTGGCCGAGCCTGCCCCCCCCGCTTTGCCGGTTGCCGCGCCGGAGCCCGTCGTCATGACGGGGGAGGCCGCGAAGCCAGACGGCTTGCCTTCGCCGCGCGGCGGAGAGGCGGACAAGTTGCAAACCATCGAAGGCATCGGGCCTGTGATGGAAAAGCTGTGCCACGATTTGGGCATCTATCATTTCGACCAGATCGCCGGATGGAAAGCGTCCGAGATTGCCTGGATGGACGGCAACCTGAAGGGCTTCAAGGGCCGGGTGACCCGCGACAAATGGGTCCGGCAGGCGGCTTTGATTGGCGAGGTGGGGATCGAGGAGTTCCTGCGCCGCGCAAAGACCAACGATTTCTAGGGCAGAGCAATGCGCCAGCCTCGCCAGCAGCAGACCGCTCGACAGGCAAGGCTGGTGGCCTTTGTGATCGTGGGCACCATGTTGCTGTGGATGGGGGCGCAATACCTGGGCGGGCAGATGGGGTGGCCGGTGAAGTTCGTCCTGCTGTTCGATCTGGCCGCCTTGGCCGCGTTCATCTGGGCGCTGGTCGTGACATACCGGATCTGGCGTCAGCGCCAGAGTTAGAAAGGGGCTTTCATGCTCAAGGATCAGGACCGCATCTTTACCAACCTTTATGGCATGCACGACCGCAGCCTTGCGGGGGCGCGCGCGCGCGGCCATTGGGATGGCACGGCGGGCATTCTGGCGCTGGGACGCGACAAGATCGTCGAAATCGTCAAGGCCAGCGGTTTGCGTGGGCGGGGCGGGGCGGGCTTTCCCACCGGCCTGAAGTGGTCGTTCATGCCTAAAGCGTCAGACGGGCGGCCCAGCTATCTTGTTGTCAACGCCGACGAATCCGAACCCGGCACCTGCAAGGACCGCGAGATCATGCGGCACGATCCGCACACCCTGATCGAGGGTTGCCTGATCGCCGCCTTCGCGATGGGCGCGCATGAATGCTATATCTACATCCGTGGCGAATACATCCGTGAACGCGAGGCGCTGCAGCAGGCGCTGGACGAATGCTATGACGCAGGGTTGCTTGGGCGGAACGCGGCTGGGTCCGGCTGGGACTTGAATTGCTATCTGCATCACGGCGCGGGGGCCTATATCTGCGGCGAGGAAACGGCGCTGCTGGAAAGTCTTGAGGGCAAGAAGGGCATGCCCCGGATGAAGCCGCCGTTTCCGGCAGGCTCGGGGCTGTACGGCTGCCCGACCACGGTGAACAACGTGGAATCCATCGCCGTGGTGCCGACGATCCTGCGGCGCGGGGCCGAGTGGTTTTCGGGCTTCGGGCGGCCCAACAATGCGGGCACCAAGCTGTTCGGCATCTCGGGGCATGTCAACAACCCCTGCGTGGTCGAAGAGGCGATGTCGATCCCCTTGCGCGAACTGCTGGACCGCCATTGCGGCGGGGTGCGCGGCGGCTGGAAGAACATCAAGGCGGTGATCCCCGGCGGGTCATCGGTGCCGCTGCTGACGCAAACCCAATGCGACGACGCGATCATGGATTTCGACTGGCTGCGCGAACAGCGGTCGGGGTTGGGCACGGCGGCGGTGATCGTGATGGATCAGTCCACGGACGTCATCAAGGCGATCTGGCGGCTGTCGAAGTTCTACAAGCATGAATCCTGCGGCCAGTGCACCCCTTGCCGCGAAGGGACCGGCTGGATGATGCGGGTGATGGACCGTCTGGTGCGCGGCGAGGCGGAAGTCGAGGAAATCGACATGCTGATTTCGGTTACCAAACAGGTCGAAGGCCACACGATCTGTGCCTTGGGCGATGCGGCGGCCTGGCCGATTCAGGGTCTGGTGCGCGCGTTCCGCGAGGAAATCGAGGACCGCATCAAGGCCAAGAAGACAGGGCGCATGGGCGCGATGGCAGCGGAGTAGGGTCATGCGGGTCGGGCGCTCCTTTGGTGCGTTGCTGTCGGCGACGCTGGCCCTGTCGGCCTGTGGTGCCCCCATGCCGATGCCCTTGGCCGAATCCGGCCCGGTCGAGGTGATCGTGGCCGACACATCTTTCCTCGCCGATCTGCAACCGGGGCCGGTTCTGACGATCAGCCGCGAGACGCCGATGGGCAATGCCGAGGGCAAGCTGGCCAAGGATGTGGCGCAGCAGTTCTGCGCCAGCCGGGGCAGCCGGGTCGATCCGCAAGCGTTCGGGCATTACGTCAGTGGCGCCTGGGTGTTCAGAGGGGGCTGCGCATGACAAGGGCCGTCTTCATCGGCTGCGGTTTGCTCATAGCGGGGCGTTGTCATGGCATATCAGCGGGTTCGCCCCCATCTTGGCGCATGCCGCGTCAATGGAGACTTCCGATGAAACGCTTGATTCTGATCCTGTCCCTGCTGTCCACGCCCGCCTTGGCGCTGGAACCGATCAACCTTGATCCCCGCATCAATGAAAGTCTGATCGCGGGCCGGGTCGGCGATGTGATCCGCAACACCTGCCCTACGATGTCGGCCCGGATGATCGTGGTGTATTCCAAACTGAAAGAGCTGGAACGCTATGCCCGCGAAAAGGGCTATTCCGAGTCGGATTTCAAAGCGTTCCGCAATAATCCTTCCGAGAAGGACCGCATGAAGGCGGCGGCGGCGGCCTATCTTGTGCAAGCCGGGGCTGTCGAGGGCGATGCCCAAAGCTATTGCCGCGTCGGTCGGGACGAGATCGCCAAAGGCTCGCTGATCGGCGAATTGCTGAGGTCAACGGAATGACAGAGAACCCCGGTTTCCATCTGGCCGAGTTGAACGTGGGGCGTCTGTTGGCCCCAACCGACGACCCGCGCGTGGCCGAATTCATGGCTGCCCTTGACCGGGTGAACGGGATGGGCAAGCGGATGCCGGGGTTTATATGGATGATGGAAGGATCGGGCGAACCGGGCACCGGGAATACCGAGACCAAGATCGCGGGCGACCCGCAACATGTGTCGAACCTGACGGTCTGGGAAGGCGTCGCGCCGCTGGAGAACTTCGTCTGGAACACGGTCCATCGTGCTTTCTACGAGCGGCGGCAGGAGTGGTTCGAGGTGCTGGGCCGGATGCATTTCGTCATGTGGTGGGTTCCCGTCGGACACAAGCCGACCTTGGCCGAGGCACTGGCCCGGCTTGACCATGCCCGCGAAAACGGCGACAGCGACCATGCGTTCGGCTGGGCGTATCTGAAACAGGCGCAGTTGTGGAAATCCCACGGCTGCGTGCAAGCGGCGGAGTAGGGCGATGTGCTATGGCGGTCTGGACCCGAAGTATCAGATGCGGGATATCGAGGCGCGGGTGAAAAGCCTGACGTTTGAACCGGATACACAAAAACAGGCAGTCCCGGTCGGCATTATGGCCCGAATGCGGGACGTCATTGCGTGGCTGCTGCAGAAGGACGCCCGACATGCCTAACCTCAAGAAAGTCTCCATCGACGGCATCGAGGTCGAAGTTGATGGGGCGATGACCATCATTCAGGCGGCCGAGGTCGCGGGCGTCGAGATTCCGCGCTTTTGCTATCACGAACGGCTGACGATTGCAGGCAACTGCCGGATGTGTCTGGTCGAGGTGCAGGGTGGCCCGCCCAAACCGGTCGCGTCCTGCGCCATGCAGGTCCGTGATCTGCGCCCCGGCCCGAATGGCGAGGCGCCTGTGGTCAAGACCCGCAGTCCGATGGTGAAAAAGGCCCGCGAAGGCGTGATGGAGTTCCTGCTGATCAACCATCCGCTCGACTGCCCGATCTGCGATCAGGGCGGCGAGTGCGACTTGCAGGATCAGGCGATGGCGTATGGCGTCGATTTCAGCCGCTACCGCGAACCCAAACGGGCGAGCGACGATCTGGACCTTGGCCCGTTGGTCGCCACCAAGATGACCCGCTGCATCTCTTGCACCCGCTGCGTGCGCTTCACCTCCGAGGTTGCCGGGATCACCCAGATGGGCCAGACCGGGCGCGGCGAGGATGCCGAGATCACGTCCTATCTGAACATGACGCTGGACAGCAATCTGCAGGGCAACATCATCGACCTGTGCCCGGTCGGGGCGCTGACGTCCAAGCCTTACGCCTTCACCGCGCGGCCTTGGGAGTTGACCAAGACCGAAACCATCGACGTGATGGATGCGCTGGGGTCGAACATCCGCGTCGATACCAAGGGTCGCGAAGTCATGCGCATCCTGCCGCGCAACCATGACGGAGTGAACGAGGAATGGATTTCCGACAAGACCCGCTTCATTTGGGACGGGTTGCGCCGTCAGCGGCTTGATACACCGTATATCCGCGACAATGGCCGCTTGTGCAAAGCGGGCTGGGGCGAGGCTTTGGTGGCCGCAGCCAACGCGATGAAAGGCAAGCGGGTCGCGGCGCTGGTCGGCGATCTGGCGCCGGTCGAGGCGGTCTTCAGTCTGAAAATGCTGATGGCTTCGCTCGGCGGCCATATCGAATGCCGCACCGACGGCGCGCATCTGCCTGCGGGCAACCGGGCGGGTTATGTCGGCACGGCGGCGATCGAGGATATCGACAGCGCCCGGATGATTCAGTTGATCGGCTGCAATCCCCGCGTTGAAAGCCCGGTCCTGAACGCCCGTATCCGCCGCGCCTGGACCAATGGCGCGGTGATCGGGTTGGTGGGCGAGGCGGTCGATCTGACCTATGACTACGCGCATGTCGGCACCGACCGGGCGGCATTGGTCGCACTGGCCGCGCGCGAGATTTCCGATGAAACCCGCGCCAAGCCGACCCTCGTGATCGTGGGGCAGGGGGCGATCAACGAGGCGGACGGCGCGGCGGTCCTGGCCCATGCGATGCAGTTGGCGCAGAACAGCAACTCCAAACTGATGATCCTGCATACCGCAGCCTCGCGCGTGGGTGCCATGGATGTGGGGGCCGTGACCGAGGGTGGTTTGGCTGCGGCGACGGAAAACGCCGAGGTGATCTTCAACCTTGGCGCGGACGAGGTGGACGTAGCCCCCGGCCCGTTCGTGATCTATCAGGGCAGCCACGGCGACCGGGGTGCCATGCGCGCCGACATCATCCTGCCGGGTGCAGCCTATACCGAGGAAAGCGGGTTGTTCGTCAACCTTGAAGGCCGCCCGCAACTCGCCCTGCGTGCCGGCTTCGCGCCCGGCGAGGCCAAGGAAAACTGGGCGATCCTGCGGGCCTTGTCGGCGGAACTGGGCGTGCAACTGCCTTGGGATTCGCTGGCCGCGCTGCGCACGCACCTGATTGCGGCGCATCCGCATCTGGGCCGGATCGACGAGGTTCCGGTCAATGACGGGCCTTCGCTGGAGCTGCGCAAACCGGGGACTGCGACGTTCCGCAACCCGATCAGGGATTTCTACCTGACCAACCCTATTGCCCGCGCGTCCACCGTGATGGCCGAGTTGTCGGCACTTGCGGCGGACCGGCTGAAAATCCCGATGGCGGCGGAATAGATGCTAAAGGCGCTGATCGTTGCGGCGCTGCTGATCGGGTTGGCGGGATGCGCGGGTCAACCCGCAGCGCAAGGCGACTTCTCGCCCGGCTATGACGGAATCGAGACGATTCTGCTGGACGGCGATCTGGTGACCTTCCGGGTCGAAATGAGGGGTGCGCGCGACACGGTGGATGTCGAAGCCTATGCGCGTTGCGCTGCAGCGCAGTATGCTTTGATCCGCGGCTTCGGTTTTGCACGCCATGTTCGTACGAATGTGGCACAATCGGGTGGCACTTGGCGCGGGGATGCGGTTTACACCATCTCGGCGGCGCTGCCCGAAGGGTTCAAGACGATTGATGCCGAAGTCACCGTGCGAGACTGCGGCGCACAGGGCATACCGACGGTTTAGGGGCGAAGACGATGGCTGATTTCTTGGCGACGGGACTGGGAACGGCGCTGCTGATTGCGGCACAGTGCCTGCTGGTCATCGGGTTCGTGATGATCAGCCTGCTGTTTCTGGTCTACGGCGACCGCAAGATCTGGGCCGCCGTGCAGATGCGGCGCGGGCCGAACGTGGTGGGGGCCTTCGGGCTGTTGCAGACGGTGGCCGACGCGCTGAAGTATGTGGTCAAGGAAATCGTGGTGCCTGCGGGGGCGGACCGCCCGGTGTTCTTCCTTGCCCCGATGCTGTCTTTCGTGCTGGCGATCCTCGCTTGGGCGGTGATCCCGTTTGCCGATGGCTGGGTGCTGTCGGACATCAACGTGGCGATCCTGTTCGTCTTCGCGATCTCGTCGCTGGAGGTGTACGGCGTGATCATGGGGGGCTGGGCGTCGAACTCGAAATATCCGTTCCTCGGGTCGTTGCGGTCTGCGGCGCAGATGATTTCCTACGAGGTGTCGCTGGGGCTGATCATCATCGGCATCATCATCTCGACGGGGTCGATGAACTTCGGCGCCATCGTCGCGGCGCAGGACGGGGATTTCGGCCTGTTCAACTGGTACTGGCTGCCGCATCTGCCGATGGTGGTGCTGTTCTTCATCAGTGCGTTGGCCGAAACCAACCGCCCGCCGTTCGATCTGCCGGAGGCGGAGTCGGAACTGGTGGCGGGGTTCATGGTCGAGTATTCCTCGACACCCTATCTGTTGTTCATGGCGGGCGAATACATCGCGATCTTCCTGATGTGCGCGCTGATCAGCCTGCTGTTCTTCGGCGGCTGGCTGTCGCCGATCCCCGGCCTGCCGGATGGTGCGCTGTGGATGATCGCTAAGATGGCGTTCTTCTTCTTCATGTTCGCCATGGTGAAGGCCATCGTGCCGCGCTATCGCTATGACCAGTTGATGCGGATCGGCTGGAAGGTGTTTCTGCCGATGTCGCTGGGTTGGGTGGTGATCGTCGCGTTCCTGGCCAAGTTCGAAGTGTTCGGCGGATTCTGGGCGCGTTGGGCCGTGGGGGGCTGAGATGGTCGAGAACGTGGACAATCTGGTGCTGGAGCAGTTGCGGTTGATCCGCGAAACCTTGGCGCAAATGCAGGCGAAGATCGACGCAACAGACGAAAAGGTCGATGACCTCGGCACGCAGTTGCGGTCGGTCGAGGGCGTCTTGTTCGGTCTGGGTGGCTGCATCCGGCCCATCGACCAGCGCGTCGAAAACCTTGAAACCAAACTGGGGGCCTGAGCCATGACCCAAATCGACTGGACGCGCGCGACCAAGTATTTCCTGATGTTCGACTTCATCAAGGGGTTCGGGCTGGGGTTGAAATACTTCTTCGCCCCCAAGGTCACGCTGAATTATCCACATGAAAAGGGCCCGCTCAGCCCCCGGTTCCGCGGCGAACACGCCTTGCGCCGTTACCCGAACGGCGAGGAACGCTGCATCGCGTGCAAGCTGTGCGAGGCGATCTGCCCGGCCCAGGCCATCACGATCGACGCCGAACCGCGCGAGGACGGCAGCAGGCGGACCACGCGCTACGACATCGACATGACCAAATGCATCTATTGCGGCTTTTGCGAGGAAGCCTGCCCGGTGGATGCCATCGTCGAGGGACCGAATTTCGAGTTCAGCACCGAAACGCGCGAGGAGTTGTTCTACAACAAGGACAAGCTTCTGGCGAACGGCGACCGCTGGGAAGCCGAGATTGCCCGCAACCTTGAACTGGATGCGCCCTACCGATGACCGACGCCTTTGCCAAGCTTTTCCAGCAGATGATGGAGCAGGGTCAGGACATGGCCCGCACCTTTCAGCCTGCCATGGAAAACCTGCCGGTGAGCGGGTTCGAAAAGCTGTTTCCGACCATGTCGAAGGATATGCTGGAGATGTGGTTCGGCAAGACGTTCAACCGCGAGGGGCTGGATGCCAAGACGCGGCTGTTGGTCACCATCGCGGCGCTGACCGTGCTGGGCGCGCAGGCCGAACCGCAGATCAAGCTGACGGTGCGCAATGCCTTGGCCGCCGGGGCGACCAAGCGCGAGGTGGCCGAGGTCATCTGGCAGATGAGCATGTTCGGCGGGTTGCCCGCGATGCAGAAAGCGCTGGAAATGGCGCAGGCCGTATTCACCGAGACCGAGGAGCAAGCGACATGACGGTTGCCGATTATGCCTTTTACGCCTTTGCCTTCGTCACGGTGACGGCGGGCCTGCTGATGACCACCAGCCGAAACCCGGTCCATTCCGTGCTGTGGCTGATCCTCGCCTTCCTGTCGGCGGCGGGTTTGTTCGTCCTGTTGGGGGCCGAGTTTGTGGCGATGCTGCTGATCATCGTCTATGTGGGGGCGGTGGCCGTGCTGTTCCTGTTCGTGGTGATGATGCTGGACGTCGACTTTGCCGAGTTGAAGGGCGAGATGGCGAAATACATGCCGCTGGCGCTGCTGATCGGGGTGGTGATCCTGATGCAGTTGGGCCTTGGCATCGGCGCCTGGGTCGAGGCGGACGGCAAGATGGGCCTGCGCGCCGCCGTGGCCCCCGATCCGGCGCAGGTCGAAAACACCCGCGCGCTGGGGCTGCTGATCTATGATAAATACATCTATCTGTTTCAGGCCGCCGGTCTGATCCTGCTGGTCGCGATGATCGGGGCCATCGTGCTGACCCTGCGCCACCGCGAGGGGGTGAAGCGTCAGAACATCCTGCACCAGATGTGGCGCGATCCGGCCAAGGCGATGGAACTGGTCGATGTGAAACCGGGGCAGGGGTTGTGATGCGGGTCTTCGGTCGATCAGGTTCGGTCGATGTCTGGCCGGTCGCTCAAAGGAAACCGGGATGAGCGGACCTGTACAGCAACAAGACTTGACGGACGCGCGGTCCGGCTTGCGGACCATAGCCGTCAGGCTGGCCTCCGGCGTGACCGTACTTGCCGCTTGCCTCGGCCTGGCCGCATCCCAAGTCGGCGCGCTGACGCCTTTGCCGCCGTGCGAAGGGGAAGAAGGTGGCATGGTCATCGGCTATCTGACGTCGCTTGATGACATGGTGGTGTCGGGTGTGGTGATCGAAAGCTACCAGTACACCGTGCGGCTGGAGGGGACGGTCTATCAACCGCAGCCCGGTCCGGTTGCCGCGTTGAACGGTTTTTCTGGTTCACGGGTCACCCATTGCCCGACCGGGCGTATCCTCGCGGTTCCGGGCGTTGGGGCGTCCGAGCTTTCGGTGGCTCTTGCAGCCACGGAGTTTCTGCGCACAAAGGTAAAAGCCGGCAGACCCGTCAGCTTTGCCGAAGTGCAGCGCGCCGCCCGCGCGCTGTATGGAACCGTGATCAGCCTGCGCGAAACCGAACAGACCTGCGGCTGTGCTGCATACTATCCTGATGTGCTGCCCAAGGGGATGACGCCTTACGCCGAACGCGGCACCTGACAGACGCACAGGTTGCGGCGGTCCAAGGGCTTCGCGAAAGAACCGACGACAAGCGGGCAACGACCCGGAGGGAACGAGAATGGTGGGACTGGAACATTACCTGAGCGTGGCAGCGGCGCTGTTCGTCATCGGGATCTTCGGCATCTTTCTGAACCGCAAGAACGTCATCGTCATCCTGATGTCGATCGAACTCATGCTGCTGGCCGTCAACATCAACCTCGTCGCCTTTTCCAGCTTTGCGGGCGATCTGGTAGGGCAGGTGTTCACCATGTTCGTGCTGACCGTCGCCGCCGCCGAGGCTGCCATCGGCCTTGCCATCCTCGTGGTGTTCTTCCGCACGCGCGGCACCATCGACGTCGAAGACGCCAACGTGATGAAGGGCTGACCCATGGCAACGATCATCCTTTTTGCCCCCCTTCTGGGGGCCGTCATCTGCGGGTTCTTCTGGACGTTGATCGGCGAAAAGGCCGGGCAGATCGTAGCGACAGCCCTGGTGTTTCTGGCGGCGATCCTGTCCTGGATCATCTTCCTCGGGCCGCTGCCCGAGACCGAGCAGATCGTCATCATGCGCTGGATCGAAAGCGGGTCGTTTGGCACCGAATGGGCGATCCGGATGGACCGTCTGACCGCGATCATGCTGGTGGTGGTCAATTCGGTATCGGCGCTGGTTCACCTTTACAGCTTTGGCTACATGGCGCGTGACGAAAACTGGGGCGACGACGAGCCCTACCGCGCGCGGTTCTTTGCTTATCTGTCTTTCTTTACCTTCACCATGCTGGCGTTGGTGACGTCCGACAATCTGGTGCAGATGTTCTTTGGCTGGGAAGGCGTGGGCGTCGCGTCCTATCTGCTGATCGGGTTCTACTACCGCAAGCCGACGGCCAACGCCGCCGCGATCAAGGCCTTCGTGGTCAACCGGGTCGGCGATTTCGGCTTTGCGCTGGGGATATTCGCGCTGTTCTATCTGACCGACAGCGTCCGCTTTGACGACGTGTTCGCCGCAGCCCCGGCACTGGCCACCACCGAAGTGCGGTTCCTGTGGGCCGACTGGAACGCGGCCAACCTGATCGGCGTGTTGCTGTTTATCGGCGCGATGGGGAAATCGGCGCAACTGTTCCTGCACACCTGGCTGCCCGACGCGATGGAGGGGCCGACGCCGGTGTCCGCTCTGATCCATGCGGCGACCATGGTGACGGCAGGGGTGTTTCTGGTCTGCCGCATGTCGCCGGTGTTCGAATACGCGCCCGACGCCAAGACGATGATCGTGGTGGTAGGGGCGACGACGGCGTTCTTTGCCGCGACGGTCGGTCTGGTGCAGACCGATATCAAGCGCGTCATCGCCTATTCGACCTGTTCGCAGCTTGGCTACATGTTTGTCGCGGCCGGATGTGGCGTCTATTCGGTGGCGATGTTCCACCTGTTCACCCATGCGTTCTTCAAGGCAATGCTGTTTTTGGGGGCCGGGTCGGTGATCCATGCGATGCACCATGAGCAGGACATGCGGAACTATGGCGGCTTGCGCAAGAAAATCCCGCTGACCTTTGCCGCCATGCTGATCGGGACGCTGGCGATTACCGGGGTGGGAATTCCGCTGACCCATATCGGGTTCGCGGGGTTCCTGTCCAAGGATGCGGTGATCGAAAGCGCGTGGGTCGGGTCGCAATATGCGTTCTGGCTGTTGGTCATCGCGGCCTGCATGACCAGTTTCTATTCGTGGCGGCTGATGTTCATGACCTTCTGGGGCACCCCGCGCGGCGATCGGCACATCCATGAACACGCCCACGAAAGCCCGCGTACGATGCTGATCCCGTTGGGGATTCTGGCGATTGGCGCGGTGTTCTCGGGGATGATCTGGTACAACAGCTTCTTCGGCAAAGAGGACCAGATGCGCGACTGGTTCGGGATGGAGGCTGCGACGCATCACAAAGCCGACGCCGAAGGTCACCCGACCACGACCGAAGCTGCGGCGACCGATCCTGCGACACCGAACCCCGCCGAAGCCGTTGCGCCCAAGACCGCGATGCCTGAACTCCACGGTGCGGCTCCTAAAGGTGGCATCTACATGGCCCCCGACAATACGGTGATCCACGCGGCACACGAGGCCCCCAAATGGGTCAAAGTCTCGCCGTTCATCGCGATGCTGCTGGGGTTGGCGCTGGCCTATCAATTCTACATCCGCCGCCCCGACCTGCCCGGCAAACTCGCGGCACAACAGCGGCCGCTTTATCTGTTCCTGCTGAACAAATGGTATTTTGACGAGCTGTACGACTGGCTCTTTGTCCGGCCCGCGATCTGGCTGGGTCGTACGCTGTGGAAGCGGGGCGACGGGGACGTCATCGACGGGTCGATCAACGGCGTGGCGCTGGGGATCGTTCCGTTCCTTACCCGTCTGGCCGGTCGGGCGCAGTCCGGCTATCTGTTCCACTATGCCTTTGCCATGGTCCTGGGGATTGCCGCGCTGATCACCTGGATGACGCTGGTCACGCCTGCCGGGGGCGCGCAATAATGGATAACCTGCTTTCGCTCATCACCTTTGTACCGGCGGTGGCCGCGATCATCATGGCGCTGTTCCTGCGCGGCGATGACGAGGCCGCCCGGCGCAATGCCAAGCGGCTGGCGATGACAGCCACCGTGGTCAGCTTTGCGCTGTCGCTATTCTTGTTGGCGGGGTTCGACCCGTCCAACACCGGATTCCAGTTCGTCGAAGAGGCCGAGTGGATCGTCGGGCTGAAGTACCGGATGGGCGTCGATGGAATTTCGATCCTGTTCGTGATGCTGACGACTTTTCTGATGCCGATCACCATTCTGGCCTGCTGGAACATTGAAACCCGCGTCAAGGAGTACATGATCGCCTTCCTGATGCTGGAAACCCTGATGCTGGGGGTGTTCTGCGCACTGGACCTTGTGCTGTTCTACCTGTTCTTCGAGGCGGGCCTGATCCCGATGTTCCTGATCATCGGCATCTGGGGCGGCCGGGACCGCATCTATGCCGCGTTCAAATTCTTTCTTTATACCTTCCTCGGGTCCGTCCTGATGCTGGTCGCAATGATCGCGATGTATCAGGTGGCGGGCACGACCTGCATCGGGGCCTGCGAGGTCAGCCTGATGACCACCGAATTCCCGTCAGAGCCCCTGGCCCTGATGGGGTTCACTGTGGCGGGAGGCATGCAGACGCTGCTGTGGTTCGCGTTCTTTGCCAGCTTTGCGGTCAAGATGCCGATGTGGCCGGTCCATACCTGGCTGCCCGACGCCCATGTGCAGGCCCCGACGGCGGGGTCGGTCGTGCTGGCCGCGATCCTGTTGAAAATGGGCGGCTACGGTTTTCTGCGCTTCAGCCTGCCGATGTTTCCGGTGGCGTCCGACCTTCTGGCCCCGTTGGTGCTCTGGATATCTGCGATTGCCATCGTTTACACGTCGCTGGTCGCCTTGGCGCAGTCCGACATGAAGAAGCTGATCGCCTATTCCTCGGTCGCCCATATGGGGTACGTCACCATGGGCATCTTCACCGCCAACCAGCAGGGCATCGACGGCGCGATTTTTCAGATGCTGTCGCACGGCTTCATCTCGGCGGCGATGTTCCTTTGCGTCGGCGTGATCTACGACCGGATGCACACGCGCGAGATTGACGCCTATGGCGGTCTGGTCAACCGGATGCCCGCCTATGCGCTGGTATTCATGTTTTTCACCATGGCCAACGTCGGCCTGCCCGGCACCAGCGGTTTTGTGGGTGAGTTTCTGACGCTGGTCGGCATATTCCAGGTCAACACCTGGGTCGCGGTCGTGGCCACCAGTGGCGTGATCCTGTCGGCGGCTTACGGGTTGTGGCTGTATCGCCGGGTCGCCTTTGGCGCGTTGGTGAAAGAGGGGTTGATGGCGATCACCGACATGGACCGCCGCGAAAGGCTGATCTTTGCACCGCTGGTTGCGATGACGCTGTTCCTTGGCATCTATCCGGCGGCGGTGACCGACATCATCGGGCCGTCTGTGACTGCCCTGATTGCAGATTATCGCGAAGCGGTGCCGTCCGGCACGTCAATCGCCGCCTTGCACGAATAAGGACGACCCCGATGCAGCCTGCCGATTTCGCCACCGTCCTGCCGGAACTGATCCTCGCGGTCTTTGCCATGGGGTCGCTGCTCTTTGCGGTCTTCACCGGCAAGGACGCCATGACCGGCCCGCTGACCTGGGCCACCGCAGGCATGTTCGTGGCGCTGGCGATCTGGATCGGCTTCGGCACCGACGGCAGCCGTAGCGCGTTCGGCGGAATGTTCACCGACGACGCCTTTTCGCGTTTCGCCAAGATCGTCATCCTGCTGTCGGCGGCAGCCATTCTGCTGATCTCGCAGGATTACATGGCGCGGCGCGATCTGGATCGGTTCGAATATCCGGTTCTGGTGGTACTCGCGGTGATCGGCATGATGATGATGGTGTCGGCGGGCGATCTGATGGCGCTGTACATGGGGTTGGAGCTGCAAAGCCTGGCACTTTATGTCGTGACCGCCATCCGCCGTGACAGTCCGAAATCGACCGAGGCCGGGATGAAGTATTTCGTCCTTGGCGCGCTGTCATCAGGGCTGCTGCTTTATGGCGCGTCGCTGGTCTACGGGTACGCCGGGACGACGCTGTTTTCGGGCATCCTCTCGACCTTGGGCGACGGCATGCCGCTGGGTCTGGTGTTCGGGCTGGTGTTCATGCTGGCGGGCCTTGCCTTCAAGATCTCTGCCGCCCCTTTCCACATGTGGACCCCCGACGTCTATGAAGGCGCGCCGACCCCCGTCACCGCCTTCCTCGCCACAGCACCCAAAGTCGCCGCGATGGCACTGATTGCGCGACTGGCCTTCGATGCGTTCGGCACGGTGCCGGACCAATGGGGGCAAGTGCTGGCGGCGCTCGCGGTGGCGTCGATGTTCTGGGGCGCGTTTGCCGCAATCGGCCAGCGCGACATCAAGCGCCTGATGGCCTATTCCTCGATCGCCCACATGGGTTTCGCGCTGGTCGGTTTGGCTGCAGGCACCGCCGTGGGCGTGCAGGCGATGCTGGTTTACATGGCGATCTACGTCACGATGAACATCGGCACCTTCGCCTTCATCCTGTCGATGGAACGCGATGGCCGCCCGGTGACCGACATCGACAGCCTGAACCAGTTCTCGAAAACCGATCCGCTCAAGGCGCTGGCGATGTTGGTCCTGCTGTTCAGTCTTGCAGGCGTGCCGCCGATGCTGGGCTTTTTCGGCAAGTTCTATGTCCTGCGCGCGGCTGTCGATGCCGACATGACCTGGCTGGCACTGGCGGGGGCGGTCGCCTCGGTGATCGGCGCGTTCTATTACCTGCGGATCGTGTTCTACATGTATTTCGGGCGCGAGGTCGACACGCTCGACAGCCGGATGGCGCCGGCGCAATGGCTGGCGCTGGTGGCTGTGGCGGCGGCGATGCTGCTGGGCGTCATCAACCTGTTCGGCATCGAACCTGCGGCCGCACTGGCGGCCGAAGCCCTTGTCCGTTAAGCCCGGCTGGCCCGCAGGGGTGGCGCGCCATGTGCTGGCCACGGTCGACAGCACCAACGCCGAAGCCGTCCGCCTCGCCCCCCGCCTGACCGGCCCCGCCTGGGTGCTGGCGGGCGTGCAGACCGCAGGTCGGGGCAGGCGGGCCCGGCCTTGGGCCAGCCCGCCTGGCAACTTCCACGCCACGCTGATCTTTCACCCCGAGGGCCCCGCCGAAACCGTGGCGCTGCACAGCTTTGCCGCTGCCCTGGCGTTGCGCGATGCCTGCGTGGCTTTGACCGGGTTGCCCGACGCCTTCACCTTGAAATGGCCCAACGACGTCCTGCTGAACGGCGGTAAACTGGCGGGCCTCCTGCTGGAGAGCGCCAGCCACGGGGCAGGGATCAGCCACCTCGCCATCGGCATCGGCGTCAACCTGATCGCCGCCCCCGATCCGGCCCTGCTCGACCCGGACGCCCTGCGTCCGGTGACCCTGCTGGGCGAAACCGGCCTGCACACCGTGCCCGAAACCCTGCTCGACCATCTCGCCCCCGCTTTCGCCGCCCGTGCCGCCCAACTGACCCGTGGCTTTGCCCAGACCCGCGCAGACTGGCTCGCCCACGCGGCCCGCATTGGCGAGCCGATCCGCGCCCGCACCGCACAACACACTTACCACGGCATATTCGAGACCATCGATCACACCGGCGCCCTGATCCTGCACACCGACCAAGGCCCCATCGCCATTCCCGCAGCCGAGGTGTTCTTCTGATCCGGACCATCCCGAAACCTGAGGAAAACCCTGTCCCCTTTCCTCTTGGCCCAAATATCCCACGGGGGGTCCGGGGGGTGTGAAACCCCCCGGCCTTTCCGCAAAACCGGAGGCTGCCATGCTCCTCGCCATCGACTGCGGCAACACCAACACCGTGTTCTCGATCTGGAACGGCACGCGGTTCCTCGCCACCTGGCGCGTCGCCACCGACCACAAACGTACGGCGGATGAATACTTCGTCTGGCTCTCGTCCTTGATGACCCTGACCAAAACCGACGCGCACATCTCCGAGGCGATCATCTCCTCCACTGTCCCGCGGGTCGTGTTCAACCTTCGCGTGCTGTGCAACCGCTACTTCGACTGCCGCCCGCTGGTCGTGGGCAAACCCGAATGCCGCTTGCCCACAGCCCCCCGCGTCGATCAGGGCACCACCATAGGCCCCGACCGTCTGGTCAACACTGTGGCAGGCTTCGACCGCCATGGCGGCAATCTGATCGTCGTCGATTTCGGCACCGCCACGACCTTCGACGTGGTCGATACCGATGGCGCTTACGTCGGCGGCGTCATCGCACCCGGCGTCAATCTCAGCCTTGAGGCGCTGCATATGGCGGCAGCCGCCCTGCCGCATGTCGACATCACCAAACCCCAGCGTGTGATTGGCACGAATACGGTGGCCTGCATGCAGTCGGGCGTGTATTGGGGCTACATCGGCCTTGTCGAGGGCATAACCCGCCGAATTCGTCGTGAACGGGACGCCTCGATGAAAGTCATTGCCACGGGCGGGCTCGCCACCCTGTTCAATCAGGGATTTGACCTATTTCACTCGGTCGAGGATGACCTGACCATGCATGGCCTGGTGCTGATCAACCGTTACAACAAGGAAACCGCAGCATGACTGCAAATCGTCTCATCTATCTCCCGCTCGGCGGCGCCGGGGAGATTGGCATGAACGCTTACGTTTACGGCTATGGGCCCAAGGGCCGCGAACGCCTAATCCTCGTCGATCTCGGCGTGGCTTTCCCCGACATGGACAGCAGCCCCGGTGTCGATCTGATCCTGCCCGACATCAAATGGCTGACGGACCGCGCCGACCGGTTGGAGGCGATCTTCATCACCCACGCGCATGAGGATCACATCGGCGCGCTGGCCCACTTGTGGCCGCGCCTGAAAAAGCCGGTCTATGCGCGCCGCTTTACCGCCACCATCGGGCGGCTCAAGTTCGAAGAGGCGGGGTTGTCGACCAACACCATCATCACCGTCGCCTCGCGCCCCGAAACCATCGAGGCCGGCCCGTTCCGCGTGCAGTTCGTCCCGGTCAGCCACTCGATCCCGGAAAGCGCGGCTTTGGTCATCGACACCCCCGCCGGGCGGATCGTGCATTCCGGCGACTTCAAGCTGGATGCAAACCCGATCGTCGGCGAAGGCTGGGACGATGCCCGGTTCGAGGCGATCGCGGCCGAGATTCCGGTCAAGGCGCTGATGTGCGACAGCACCAACGTCTTCTCGCATCACGCGGGCCGCTCTGAAAGCACCCTCAAGACTCCGCTGGCCGAGTTGATCAAGGGCCAGCCCGGCATGGTCGTGGCGACGACGTTCGCCTCCAACGTCGCGCGTCTGAAAACGCTGGCCGAAGCGGGCAGGGCGGCGGACCGCACGGTTTGCCTTTTGGGCCGCGCGATGAAAAAGATGGTAACGGCGGCGCAAGAGTCGGGCGTTCTGACCGACTTCCCGCCCACCATCCCGCCCGAAATGGCGTCCGAAGTGCCGCGGCGCAACCTGATGCTGATCGTGACCGGCAGCCAGGGGGAACGTCGCGCTGCATCAGCCCAGTTGAGCCGGGGCAAGTATCTGGGGCTGGAGATGAAGCAGGGCGATACTTTCCTGTTTTCGTCCAAGACCATTCCGGGGAATGAGCGCGAAGTCGGCAAGATCGTCAATGCCTTCTCGGCGATGGGCGTCGATATCGTCGATGATTCCAACGGTCTCTATCATGTGTCCGGCCACGCCAACCGGCCCGATCTGGAACATGTCCACCGCCTGTTGCTGCCCGACATGGTGATCCCGATGCACGGAGAACACCGCCACCTGCGCGAACACATGAAGGTGGCGCATGAGGCGGGGATCGCCTCTGCCATCGTCACCAACGGTACGATGGTGGACCTGACCGGCGACACTCCGGTGATCGCCGAGCGGATCGAGGCGGGGCGCACCTATCTGGACGGCACGGCGCTGGTGGGCGCGATGGACGGCGTGATACGCGACCGGATTCGCATGGCGCTGAACGGGCATGTGATGGTGACGGTCATTCTGGACGAATCCGATGCCCCTTTGGGCGAGGCCTGGGTCGAAGCGATGGGCCTGCCCGCCACCGGACGCGGCAATCGGGCATTGTCCGAAACGCTGGAAGCCGATCTGACCGAGTTTCTGGAAGGAGCGTCCAAGAAACTGCTGGGCGACGATGACAAACTGGACGAGGCGCTGCGCCGGATCGTGCGGCAGGTGACGGTCGAGGAAATCGGCAAGAAGCCCGAAGTGACGGTTGTGGTCAGCCGCCTGATGGCGGACTGATCCTTCGACCTGCGTATTGAGTAAGCCCCGGGAGTGTGGGGCTTACTCATGGGTTTCCGGGCGTTTTCTATTGTCTGGCCTTTTTTCCTGCGGCGCAAAGGTCAGCAGCCCTCCTCCGGTCAAAACAGGAAATCTGCCGCCGTCAGGCTGGCGGCGCTGACGCCGATCAGCGTTATATGGTTTGCACCGGCCGTGATCACCGCATTGCCCGCAACTTCGCGAAGGTGATTGGCCGCAAGATCGGCGAAATCGGTGATCTCGAAGACACCCTGAAAAACGATGACTTCGTGTGCCAAAGTTACATCGAAGTCGACGATCCGGTCGTTCCCCCAGTTGTTTGCGAACACGAAAGTATCGGCTCCGGCACCACCATTCAGGGTGTCGAAGCCCTCGCCGCCCGAAAGCGTATCGTTTCCCCCCAGACCCAGCAGCGAGTCGCGGCCACCGAGACCGCTCAGCACGTTGCCTCCGGCGTTGCCGATGATCGTCTGGGTGAGGTCATTTCCTGTCAGGTTGATGGCGTCCGTCCCGGTCTGCAGCGTCGTCACCAGTCTTTCTACATGAACCCCGGCAGTCAGCGCATAGCTGACCGAGGCCAGAACCCGATCCGCGGTGCCGCCGCCCGCAATTTCGATCACCACGTCGGTGGCAGTATCGACCAGATACCAGTCGTTGCCCGCCCCTCCGGTCATCTCGTCCACCCCTGCGCCGCCATCCAGCGTATCGCCGCCCTCGCCGCCAGACAGGGTATCGTCGGCCCCGAAGCCCCGCAGCCAGTCGTTGCCGCCGAGACCGCTCAGCACATTGCTGCCGTCATTTCCGCTGATTCTCTGGGCGAGATCATTTCCGGTCAGATTGATAGCCTCCGTCCCGGTCTGCAGCGTCGTCACCAGCCTCTCGACGTCGACCCCGGCGGCCAGCGTGTAGCTGACCGAGGCGACAATCTGATCCGCCGGACCGCCGCCCGCCCCCTCGATCACCAGGTCGGCGGCAGAGTCGACCAGATACCAGTCGTTGCCCGCCCCCCCGATCATCTCGTCGCCCCCTGCGCCGCCATCCAGCGTGTCGCTGCCAGTGCCGCCGAACAGCGTGTCAAAGCCGACCCCGCCAATCAGGAAATCTGCGCCCTCGTCGCCGGTCAGCACAGTTGCAGCCGACCCACCGATGATCGTGTCGCCTCCTGCGGTGCCGATCACCCGCTCGAACACCCCCTCCAGATCAAAATCGATCCCGTCCAGCACTCCGCTCCCACTGGCCAGATCGAGGAACATGCCGGGGGTTGCCGCTGTGAAATTCAGCGTGTCCTGACCGCCATCCTGATCGGCGATCAACCGCCGTTCGGGCTCTTGGGCCGCAAGTGCCGCAAAGGTTTTCGTAAAGACAAACGTGTCATCGACGCTGTCGCGATCCCCGTAGAAGTCGAGCCTGGCCCCGTAGACCGACAGTCGGGGGGTCGCTTCGGGGTGGGTCAGGCGCAGCGTCCAGGTCCCGGCGATGTCCTCGCCCCGCGTGGCGGCCGAACTGAACGAAAAGTCGAGCCAGGTCCGCGTGCCGGCCGCCGCAAGGTTCGGCGCGATCAGCGCACTTGTCCCGGCAGGAGAGATCAGTTCGATCCGCAGGTCGCGCAACCGCGTGTCGATCAGGGTCAGCGTCAACGAAACCGAGTCGAGCCGGAAAGCCGCATCGGCTTGCGCGACGTTGAAGGTAAAGACAGCCGCCAGCGGATCGGCCTGCGTGCGCGGGGCGTGGGCCTGAAAGATATGCGTCTCATTGGCAGAGGTCGACTGCGCCGTCCACGTTCGCGCCAGACGCACAGCGGCTTCGGCGTCGAGAAGGCCGAAGCCGGTGTCGCGGTCATACACCATCCCGCCGCCGTTCACCCCCGTCGCGGCATTGGTCACCGTACCGGGGCCGATGGTCGCCCGGGCGGTCATGGCAAGAATGTCCTGAACATCGCGCCACCCGAGATCGGGGTTGACGTCGAGCATAAGGGCGATGGTTCCCGTGACCAGAGGCGCGGCAAAGGACGTCCCCGAAACGGGTGTGCCACCGCCACCTGCCGCCGCCGAGACAAGCCCGTGGCCGGGTGCCGCAAGCAGAAGGTTCGCACCCGGGCTGGAAAAGAACGCGACTCCGCCGGTGATGTCCGATGCCGCCACGGCAATACTGTTGCGCGCATTGCTGAAGTTGTGGAAATTCGCGTCGTCCCCGACGTTCTGGTCCCCGGACATCAGGCGGCCATTCCCGGCGGCAAAGACAAGGTTGGTGCCCAACCCCTCGCGTCCGTTCGTGGCAAGCGATTGCATGGCATTTCCCACGCCGGCCCACAGGCTGGTCCGGAAATTGTCGGTGAACGACGCACCCGCAGCCCATGAGTTGTTCGAGACATCGACGGTGTGCTGCGCCGCCAGCGCCGCCGTCACCGCCGCCGGATTGATGACCGTTCCCATCTCCCGTGGCGCAAGCACCAGCGTCGCCCCGCGCGCGGCCCCCGGACCGCCGCCAAAGGCGCTCAGATCGCCGACGAGAAGGGCCGCCACCTGTGTTCCGTGCAGGCCCCCGCCTTGTGAAGCCGAAGACTGAGTCAGAATCTGAGTGCCCCAAAGACTCGAATGGTCAAGACTGATCCCTTGCTCGATGATGCCGATGCGGACATCGCCCGCCTCTGCCAGCGCCCAGGCCGCAGCCAGACCGCTGCCGCCCGCTCCGCTGCCCAGCCACTAGGGCAGGGTCGATGTCATGGGGCCGATCCCGGATTGCGAAAACGCCGTCGACTGCGGCCCCGCAGCACCCGGCCGGTTTGGATGCACAAGGGGGAGGGGCTGTGATGCGTCCAAGGGACTGACTCCGAAGCGGCAAAAGGGAACGGCTGACCTGACGGCCTGCAAGACCGGTCAACGGGCGATGAACTTCAGGGTGGGGGCTGGACGGTGCGCGTTTCGGGCGCGGGTCAGAACGATCGTGTCTGAGACAGTGGTTTCACCACTGGTCCAATCTTGCGTCCGTCTAAGGTCGCAGGAATGTCCTAAGATTTGGTTGCTGCGCGCCGCGCGCGGGCGGTGCCGCTACCCTGCAGCACTGAAGCGGCTCGATAGCAGAATGGCCATTTTTGGTGGACGCCCCCCTGCGATGGGGACATCGGCTGAAGCCCTCTGATCTGTGATGAGACAAGCGGAATGCCCCTGTTTGAGCCCGATCTTTTTGGCGATCGGAGGGACCTCCCTATCAAAGGTGTCGATCCCGGCAAGTTGACATCTTTTAAGGATGCTGATGTGGCCGCCTGACAACCTGTAGTTTAATGTGTCAGTCTGGTAAACGGTGCTGCCCCGTTTATACCCTGGCAATGCCGCTGATTCGTCGGATTAGGATTGCGACTGACTTCTGCAATCCTGAATTTTATTATTTTCTGTTGTACAACCTTAACTTGTTTTTCAACGACAGCGCAGCGTCAAAGTTCCGGATTGATGGAGATTGGTTCCCAACTATCATCGTTAATTTTCGCTTTCGGTAACGATTCATTAAGAATACCGCCTTCTCAAGTGACCCGGCCACGTTAGTA
>JBBRVJ010000027.1:0-25410 GCA_038246975.1 Rhodobacterales bacterium
TGCCGCGCCCTTGGCATGACCCTGATCGACGTCAACCTGTCGGCCCGCCAAGCCCCGGGCCGCGACCGCCTGCTCAGCCTGCACCGCATCCTGACCAGCGCAGAGCGCCCCTTTCTGATCCATTGCAAATCCGGCGCGGACCGCACCGGGCTGGTCGCAGCACTGTATCTGATCTGGGTCGAGGGCAAGTCCGTGGCCGAGGCGCAGCGGCAATTGTCGTGGCGCCACGTCCACCTGTCGTTCGGCAAGACCGGGATTCTGGATCATGTGCTGCGGCTCTATGCCCGCGCGCAAACCGCCAGCGGGATCGGCCTGCTGGACTGGATCACCACCGCCTATTCCGATGCCGAGGTGACCGCGTCCTACAAACGCTGGCAGGCGGGGGGCAAGGACGGCGCATGGTGACGCCCCCGCACAGCGCGCGCGCTTTGCTCCGCTGGCTGTGGCGCGACTATCTGCGCAAACGCGGCGGGGCGTTTTTCGCGGCGCTGATCCTGATGTCGGTCGAGGGGGCTACGGCGGGCCTTCTGTCCTATCTGGTGCGCCCGATGTTCGACACGGTCTTCGTCGGGGCCGACCGCTCGGCGGTGGTGCTTGTGGCGCTGGCGCTGGCGGGGGTGTTCGGGCTGCGCGCGCTGGCCGGCTATGGCCAGCGGATCATTCTGGCGCGGCAAGCCGAAGGCGTGTCGGCGGAAATGCAGCAGGCGATGCTGACCAAGGTCATGTCGCTGGACCTGTCGTTCTTTCAGACCAACCCGACCGGCGCGCTGATCGAACGGTTGCGCGGCGACACGGGAACGCTGCGCAGCCTGTGGTCGCCGATCCTGTCGGCGCTGGGGCGCGATCTGGTGTCGCTGGTGTCGCTGCTGGGGGTGGCGCTGTGGATCGACTGGCGCTGGACGCTGATCGCGGTCATCGGGGTGCCGCTGCTGATCGCCCCGCTGGCCCTGTTGCAAGCGCGGGTCCGGCGGACGGCGGTGACCGCGCGCGAGGCGGCGGCGCAGTTGTCCACCCGGCTGGACGAGGTGTTTCACGGCGTCACCACCATCCAGTTGACAGGGTCCGAAGCGGCAGAGGCAGATCGCTATGGCCGTGCACAGGCGGGCTACCTGCGCGCGCAACTGCGGTCGGAATCGTCAGCCGCCGCGATCCCCGCGCTGATCGACCTTGTGGCGGCTGCGGGCATTGCGGGCGTCATGCTGTATGGCGGGCTGGAGATCATCGACGGCAAAAAGACGATCGGCGAGTTCATGAGCTTTTTCGTCGCCATGGCGCTGGTGTTCGAACCCCTGCGCAGGCTGGGGTCGGTCAGCGGCGCCTGGGCGCAGGCCCGCGCCAGCCTGGACCGGATCAGAGGGCTGCTGGATCAGACCAGCACGCTGATCCTGCCCGCACAGCCCCAGCCGATCCCGGCGGGCGCGCTGGGCGTCACCCTGACCGATGTGGAGTTCGCCTATGGCGATGCGGCGGTGCTGCACGGGGCCAGTTTCGTGGCCGAGGCGGGCCAGACCACCGCCCTTGTCGGCCCGTCCGGGGCGGGCAAATCGACCGTGTTCCACCTGCTGACCCGGATGGCCGACCCGCAGTCGGGCGCAATCACTCTGGGCGGGGTCGACCTGCGCCAGTTGAACCTGACCGATCTGCGGCGGCAGTTTTCGGTCGTTTCGCAAGATACCGCGCTGTTTGACGAGCCGCTGGCCGACAACGTGCGGATGGGCGCGCAGGACCGCAGCGATGACGCCTTGACCCGCGCCCTGTCGGACGCCAACGCCATGGGCTTTGTCGCCAGCCTGCCGCAGGGGCCCGACAGCCCGGCAGGCCCGCGCGGATCGGCCCTGTCGGGGGGCCAACGCCAGCGCATCGCCATCGCCCGCGCCCTGCTGCGCGACGCGCCGATCCTGCTGCTGGACGAGGCGACCTCGGCGCTGGATGCGCAGTCCGAAGGGTTGGTGGCCGACGCGCTGGCCCGTCTGGGTCAGGGGCGCACGACGCTGGTCATCGCACACCGCCTGTCGACCGTGCGCCGCGCCGACAAGATCGTGGTGCTCGATCAGGGCCGGGTCGTCGACCAAGGCACGCACGACCAACTGCTTGCACGCGGCGGGCTTTACGCCGATCTGTATACTCTGCAATTCAAGGATGGACCGCCATGACCGGTGAAACCGCCCCGAACCGCCGCATCGCAGCCCTGACCGGGGCCGACGCACTGGCCTTCCTGCAAGGGCTGGTCAGCAATGACGTGCTGCCGCTGGCCAAGGGTCCGGGCATCGTCTGGACCGCATTCCTGACCGCCCAAGGCAAGTATCTCGCCGATTTCCTTGTGGTCAACACCGGCGACGCCTTGCTGCTGGACTTGCCCGAGGCACTGGCCGACACCACCCTGCGCCGCCTGTCGATGTACCGCCTGCGCTCCGACGTGCAGATCGCCACAGCCGATCAGACCGTGGCGCGAGGTCTGGGGGATCCGCCCGCAGATGCGCTGCCCGACCCCCGCCATCCGGCCCTTGGCTGGCGGCGCTACGGCACGCCGGGCGGCCCCGCCACCATCGACTGGGATGCCATCCGCGTGGCGCATTGCATCCCCGAAACCGGGATCGAGTTGATCCCCGATGACAGCTATCTGCTGGAAACCGGCTTCGAACGCCTGCACGGCGTCGATTTCCGCAAAGGATGCTATGTGGGGCAGGAAGTCACCGCGCGGATGAAACACAAGACCGAATTGCGCAAGGGTCTGGTGACTGTCCGCATCGAGGGCGCAGCGCCGGTCGGGACCGAGATCACCGCCGACGGCAAACCCGCAGGCACGCTTTACACCCAAAGCGGCGGTCAGGCGCTGGCCTACCTGCGGTTTGACCGGGCCACCGGGCCGATGCAGGCAGGCGGCGCGATTGTCACCGCGCAAAGCCAGGATTTCTCATCCGAAAAACCTTGAAGCCAAAAATCTCCATCCGAAGATTTTCGGCCCCGCCCCCTCAGGCCCGTTCGGAATATTCCATCAATTCGGTATGCACGATGATATCCTCATCCGGCCCGATGAACGGCGGCACCATGATGCGCACGCCGTTTTCCAGCACGGCGGGCTTGTAGCTTTTCGACGCGGTCTGCCCGTTCTGCACCGGTTCGGTCTCGACCACCTTGCAGCGCACCTTTTGCGGCAGGGTGACGTTCAACGCCTCTTCGCCGAAATACTGGACGGTGGCCGTCATGCCGTCCTGCAGGAACGGGCGGCGGTCGCCCAGCAGTTCGGCGTCGATCTCGGCCTGTTCGTACGTGACGGCATCCATGAAGACCAGACGGCCATCGGTTTCGTACAGGAACTGCTGGTCCTTGTTTTCCAACTCCGTCCGCTCGACCTTGTCTTCCGAACGGAACCGCTCGTTCAACTTGCGCCCGTCGCGCAGGTTTTTCATTTCAACCTGAGCGAAAGCCCCTCCCTTGCCGGGCTTGACGTGGTTGACCTTTACCGCCGCCCAGAGCCCGCCGTCATGTTCCAGGATGAAGCCCGGCTTGATTTCGTTTCCGTTGATCTTGGGCATTGAGTCAAACTCTTGTCAAAAGGTTGAGGGAAATTCGTCCAACTCTATATCTAGGTTAGTGTCTGTGGGCAAGATGACGAGATACGGTAGGTGACTCGCTACCGATATGCGCTATATGCATACCAGTTATGCCAAACCTGACAGCCCGAATCGTTATGAAATCGTTACAACCAGTCGACGCAGTTAAAGACAAGAGCAAGAAAGAGGACGCCGAAGATGTTCGTTGACAGCACCGCCTTCAACTTTGAACAAGGTCAGCGCGCGCGCAAGCTGTTTGCCGCCGTGGTGCTTGCCGCACTGGACGATGCCATTGCCGATGACAAGAAATACGGCAACGGTCCCGATCAGATCGCCCGTTGGGCCCGGTCGCGCGATGGGCGCGAGGTGTTGTCCTGTTCGGGGATCGACCCGAACGAACGTGTGGTCAAGGGGCTGATGGATTTCGTGTCCAAGGGTGTTCGCACCTCGGTCGCGCTGTCGCGCGAAGAAAGCGAACGCCGCCACGCAGCCGAACTGGATCAGGCAGAGGCCGCCTGATCCAAGTGCCCAGGTCAACACAAACGCGCCCCTTTCGGGCGTGCTTTTCGTCGTGAGATGGGGCCGGCTTACATCAACTCGAACAGCAGACCTCGCACCGCTTTCCGCACCGCAGCCGTTGCGATCGGCGTCCGCCCCTGTCACGACCGATAGCGCCGCCACAGCACGACCTCCAGCGCCAGACAGACCGCAATCTCGGCCGGACCGGCAGCGCACTACCCGACACACCGCTGCCAATGGAACGCCGGGCTGTCCCGCCGCCCGAACGCAGCCGCACCAAAGATAAGATGCACAGGCGTGTTCATCGGCGTTGGGTCAGTCGAAGTCGCGCAACGCCATCGCGCGGGCGATCTCGGCCCGAACCAGCTTGCGGATGTTCCGGGTGATCCGTTCGCCCAGATTGCCTTGCAGTTCCTCGCGGATCAGGTCGCGGACCAGATCGCGCAGGACCGCCTCTTCGAATGTCATTTCTGCGGCGTCCGTTGCAGCCGCATCGCTGGTGCCCGCCCCTTCGGCGCCGGCCGGCGCGGCTTCGTCGGTCAGGGTGGCAATCACTTCTGCCTCGGCTTCGTCCAACCAGACCGGGTCGGCGGGGGCATCCGGTCGCGACGCGACGGGCGAAGGGATCAGAAGGAACGCGTCGAGACCGGACTGTTGGGCCCAACCCGGCGCAGGTCCATCGGTGTCACCGTAATCGGGCGCATCAATCTGTGCGGGCTCGTCTGCCCCTGCCCACTCCGGCGCCGGATCGACCGATGCCGCCACCGGATCGGCATCGTCCCATACGGCATCGTCCCAGACCGGCTCGGCTCTGTCCTGTTCGTCCTCGAACTCCCACTCTTCGGCCCAATCCTCTGGCGGGGATACGGCGGGCTCATCGCGCATCTTGGCCCCGCTCGATGCTGGCAAAGCATCGAGGGCGACCGGAGCAAGCCGCTCTGGCGGCACGTCCACCACCACACGCAAGGCAGGCGTCAGGATCAGCTTCTCGACCAACGCAGGGGCCGCGGGTCGCGTGGCCGGGCGCAGATCCTCGGACACCAGACGCCGGATGGAGGACAACACATCCTCGATCTCAAGCGCGGTCATTGGTTCGGACATCGCAACCCCAGACAAAGGTGTTATCTGATCCGAGATTACTCTGGACCCTGCGACAACACAAGGAATTGGCGCAAATTGTGCACAATTGCCACGTTAGTTGCCGATGGATCTCAGAATCCGGTCCAGCTTGGCCCCCTGTGGCGAATGGGCCGGCGCATTGCGCACCGCGTTGTAATAGCCGGTGACATCATAGGTCGGGATGCCCAGTTTCAGGTGATCGGCGGTCAGCAGTCCCATCGACGACAACAACTGATAGATGCCGATATAAAGGTTCGCCTCGGCCAGCAGCCGTCCCGCCCGCGCATCGAGCAGGTTCTGCTCGGCATCCAGCACGTCCAGTGTGGTCCGCGCGCCCAAGGCCGCCTCTTCACGCACCCCGTCGAACGCCACCTGTGCAGCGCGGATCTGCAGATCCCCTGCCTCGATCGAGGCGCGCGCCACGTTGATCGTCGTCCAGGCGCGGCCCACATTCTCGACCACGATGACCCCGGCCTGCTGCAAGATGGCACGGGCCTGTTCCTTCTGGGCCAGAGCCAACCTGTGGCGCGCCGACAATTCGCCCCCGGCATACAGCGTCTGGCCAAGGTTCAACGACAAGGACCTGCTGCCGATGCTGTCGTTCACGTCGCTGAACCGTTCGTTCACGCCAAGGGATCCGGTCAGCGACGGCTTCATCTGGGCCTTGGCCAGTTGCACCTGCAGATCGGCCAGTTTGACCTGATGCTGGGACTGACGAATATCGGGATGCGTGCGCAGCGCCACTTCGCGCGCGCCTTCCAGACTGTTCGCGGTGGCAGGCGCGCGGGGCAACCCGGCCAGCCGCCCCGGATAGGCCCCGGTCGTCGCCCTGAACCGCTCACGCGCCAGCATCAGATCACCCTCCGCCGTCGCAAGGCCGGCCCGCGACGCGGCCAGCGCCGCCTCCGCCAGCGCCACGTCCGTTCGCGTCACCTCGCCCACATCGAAGCGGTCGGTGGCGGCCTGCAATTCCTGCCCGATCAACCGGACGTTGGACTGGCGCAGCGCCACCACGGACGACTGAAATCCGACATCGACATAGGCACCAACCGCCTCCAGCAGAATGTTTTGCTCGACCCCCACCAGCGATTGCCGCGTCGCCAGAACCGATTGCTCGGCAATCTCGATCCCCAACCGGTTACGTCCGAAATCAAGCAACGTCATCGACACCGACAGGTTCAGCGCATTGCTCAGCGATGTGTTCCACGGCGTATCGGAGGTAAACGCGCTTTCCGACCGGCTCCACGTCGATTGCAGACTGTATTGCACCACCGGGCGCAGGTTCGACACGGCAATCGCCACATTCTCGTCAGCCGCCCGCAGAACGGCCTGATTCTGCTCCAGCAGGTTGGAATTGCGATAGGCCGCGATCAGCGCATCGGCCAGTGACTCCGCGCGAACGGCAGGCGCTGTCAGGCCCAGAACACCCACCGCCAGAACACCCAAAAACTTTCGCATCACGACCCGCCCCTGTTGAAGTCAGGGGCGATCACCCCTGCATGTTTCATGTACCGCTACGGCCCAAAGATCGAAGCGGATGCAGTCTTACAACACAAATCCGCGCACGGTGGCAAAACCCGGCAAAACCGGCGCTGTGGCATTGAAAGCAAACCGCCAGGTGACCTGCCCGCCGATCTTGTAGCCGACCTTTGCCATTCCCAAAGCGCCCTCCATGAAGACAGCACCGATCCGGCCGCCCTCTTTCAGTTGCGCAAGCAGCGGCGAGGGCACCACTTGCACGCCACCCTGCACGGTGATCACGTCGTAGGGACCGTGTTTGGCCGCCCCTGCGGTCAGCGGGGCCTCGATCACGGCGGCATTGTCGACGCCTTCGATGGCCAACCTGCGCTGCGCCTCGGCGGCCATGCCCTCGTCCTGCTCGACCGCGATCACCGCGTCGGCCAGCCTTGCGATCACGGCAGACGAATAGCCAAACCCGCAGCCGATATCGAGCACGACCTCGGTCGGCTGAATATCCAGCGCATCCAGCATCTTGGCCAGCGTCCGCGCCTCCAGCACGACCCGCCCGCCGCCCAGATCGACGTTTTCGCCCATATAGGCCGCCTCGCGCAGCCCGTCGGGCACATAAACCTCGCGCGGAACGGCCAGCATGGCGGCAATGATCGGAAATTTGGTCACATCCGACGGGCGGACCTGCGTGTCCACCATCGTCACGCGGCGGCTGGCAAATTCGCTCATCAGTGAACTCATCGGTTTAGATCAACTCCCCTTTTGTGATGCCACAGAACCGGAGGCGGAGCAACCGGACTTGCGGGTCGCATCCCGGCAATCTTCGCAGCAAGGCAACGGTCTGCCCAAGGCTCAGGCGACCCGCCGCCCCGCCCATGACATCGCCCGTTCGCCCAAGGTCTTGAACTTGTCGGACGCCGAATTGAGTTTGGCCGTCCATTCCGGGTCCGGCGTCTGCCCTGCGGTGACCTTGAAATAGACCTGCAACAGGCAGGCAATCGCAAACGGTTCGATCAGCGCCGCCTTGACCGCCCAGGCAAAGATCAGCGCAAAAACGAACCCGCCCGCCGACCATGACCCCGGAATGACGTAAACTACCGCCGCCGCCGGGGCGAGCATCACCAGAAACACTCCGAACGCCAGCCCATAGGAAAACAGCGCCAGCCACGCCGCATTGACCAGCATGGGCCGGGCATTCTGCGCATAAAGCACCAGCGCTTCGCGCGCGCCATCCCACGGATTTTCGGCGCGGGTCCTGATCAGATGCGCCAGAATGACCTCGTCCACCAGCCCGACCGCGACCCGCAGATAGGTCCGCACCGCGCCCATCAGACTGTCCAGCCCCGGTATCGGCAGGATCGACAGCAACCCCTGCACCAGCCCGGTGATCGCGCCGACCACACCCTTGATCAACTGGTCCAGCGCGAACAGCGCACTCGCCTGTCCGAATCGTTCGGTCACGACCTTGCGGGCATGGTCGATCTGCCCGCGCCCCTCGGGGATCGTGCCCCCCTCCATCACCTCGACCATCACCGCGATGTGGCCAGCCTTTACGATGTACAGGATGTAATCGCGGATGAAAAACAACACCCCCGCCGTCAGCACGAACCCCGTGGCCCCGCCCCAGAATGTGGTGTTGAGCCGGAATTCCTCGGTCCCGAACGCGCCCATTCCATAGCCGATGCCCGCCCCCGTGCCCGTCACCAGCACAAAAGCCAACGCCACGCCGAAATATACCACCATCCGGAAGACAACGAACGGAGCGGTCCGCCACATCAGACCCAACGCCTGCCCCATCGAAAAATCCCACATATCCAATCCTTTCCGTCGCAGAAATCCGGCTAACCCGGTCAAGGTTCTGCAAAGCCTGCGGCTTGGCAAGAGTTTTTGCCTGCCCCCTCGGCAAACAGGACATTTTGTTAACCCATCCCGCGCAAAGTAACGGCACCCGATTGCAGAAGGTGATCATGCACAAACCCCAAACCCATGCCAAATTGGCCGTCCCGAAACTGGCCGCCGCCGACGAACTGTCCGATATCCGCGCCGAACTGGCCCGGCTCAGGCTGCGCGAGGCGCAGTTGCACCGCCTGATCGTGAACGACCCCGACCTTGGCGCGCAGGGGCGATATGCCCGGGTAACCGTGTGCCTGCACCAGACGATGGCGTTTGATCCGGCCCTGCTCCCGCCCGAGGTGCGCACCGACCCGCGCTATCTGCGCCCCCGCGCGCATTGGGCGCTGCACTGCCATCCGGCCCCGCTGGCCACCGGTCCGCGTCCCGGTTGGCCGATCCGGCGCGAGGCGGCTTTGCTGCACTGAAATCACGGGCAAGGCTGGAATCGCCGGAAAGGCCCGGAATCGCTGGAAAAGCACAACGTGGTGTCCTATCTGCTGGCTGTCAGTTGCCGGAGCCGCCATGACCGATCTCTATCTGGGCGACCCGCCCGCCCCCAAGGCGTTCCGCAACGCGATGCGCGGCTTTGTCGGCGCATGCAGCCTGATCACCATGGGTCAAGGGGCCGAGGCATCGGGCATGGTCGTGACCTCGGGCATCTCCCTGACCGCAGAGCCGCCGATGGTGCTTGCCTGCATCAACCGGTCCGCCTCCAGTTGGCATCTGCTGAAACACTTGGGCGCGTTCGGCTGGTCGGCGCTGGGGGCGGGTCATCAGGGTCTGGCCGAACGATTCTCAGGTGTCGGTGGGCTCAAGGGGCCGGAGCGTTACGATGGTGGCACGTGGGCCACCGGGGCCTCAGGTGCCCGCCATCTGGCCGACGCGCCATTGGCGTTCGACTGCACGGTCGAGGAAATGATCGACCGTGGCACCCATTCCATCGTGATCGGGCGGGTCCAGTCGATCCTGACCAATCCGGGCCGCGGGGCGCTGCTGTATTGGAACGGCGCTTATCACCCGATGGCGTGAGGGCAAGACCGGACTGGCAAGGCCCGTGACATCCCTGGTGTCACGCGGAAATCGCGAGACATGCTGCGCGCTTCACCCCACCCCCGCGATCACCGCCGCAATCGCCGCCGTCTGTGCCGCAACCAGGTCGACCCGCCCGCGCGACTCGACGTTCAGCCGCAGCAACGGCTCGGTGTTCGACGCGCGCAGGTTGAACCGCCAGTCGCCGAAATCAAGGCTCATCCCGTCCACATCGTCACGCGCCACGGCCCCCGGTGCATAGACCGCCTCGACCGCCGCCACCGCGCGACCCACATCGCCCACGCGAAAGTTCACCTCGCCCGACGACGGAAACGCCGCGCGCCGCTCGGCCAGCAAGTCGGCCAAAGACCGCCCCGACCGCCCCATCAGTTCCGCCACCAGCAGCCACGGGATCATCCCCGAATCGCACGCCATGAAGTCGCGGAAGTAATGATGCGCGCTCATCTCGCCGCCATAAACCGCCCCGGTATCGCGCATCGCCTGCTTCAGAAACGCATGGCCCGTCCGTGCCATCACCGCCCGCCCGCCCGCTTGCGCCACCACATCCTGCGTGTTCCAGATCACGCGCGGGTCGTGGATGATCGTGGCCCCCGGCTCCTTGGCCAGAAACGCGGCGGCCAGCAAACCGACCACATATTCTCCGGGCACGAACGCCCCCGCCGCGTCGAAAAAGAAACAGCGATCGAAATCGCCGTCCCACGCGACGCCAAAATCCGCCCCTGCCGCCACGACCGCCTGCGCCGTCACCGGCTGATTCTCGGGCAACAGCGGGTTGGGGATGCCATGCGGAAACGATCCGTCCGGCGCGTGGTGCATCCGCACGAACCGCAACGGCGCACCCCGCGCCGCCAGCGCCCCGGCAATCGCATCGAACGTCGGCCCCGCCGCCCCGTTGCCCGCATTGACCAGCACCGTCAAAGGCCGCAGCGCACCCACATCGACAAACCGCATCACCCGCGCCACATAAGCCGCCCGCGCTGCCACCGCGACATCGCGCACAGGCATTACCGCCGCATCGCCCCACGCCGCCCGCTCTGCCGCAGCCTTGATCGCCGCCAGCCCGCTGACCGCATCCAGGGGCGCCGACCCCGCCCGCACCAGCTTCATTCCGTTGTAATCCATCGGATTATGCGACGCGGTCACCTCGATCCCGCCCTCTGCGCCGAACTCGGTCACCGCCGCATACATCTCTTCGGTGCCCGCCAGCCCAAGGTCCAGCACCTGCGCGCCCCCCGCCGACAACCCCTGCCCCACCGCCTGCGCCAGAGCTTGCGACGACTCGCGGCAGTCGCGCCCCAGAACCACCGCCTTGGCCCCCATCACCTCGGCAAACGCCCGACCCACGCGGTAGGCGATCCCCTCGTTCAGCTCCTCTCCCAGCCGCCCCCGAATGTCGTAGGCCTTGAAACAGGTCAGGTTCATCGCGCGCTCCCTTTTTGACTGCCGTGTGACCATCCGCACCGCGCCGATCAAGCCTCGCGTGATACCTGACTAAAACAATAGGTCTTTACACGCGCCAACCCATCTGGCATCTTGATCCCATCCCGCCAGCCCCAAGGCAAGCTCCGGACCCCCAGCATCAGAGGCCCGACATGCCCCAAGACACCTACTATGCCCTTTTGCGCCAAGCGCTTGACGGCCTGCTGTGCCCCGCCATGTTCCGCCTGATAGAACGGTTCGAGGCCCCGAAATGAACGCCCCCAGCCCACAGCAGATCCCCTGCCACGACGCCACCCTGCTGACCGCAGGCGGAAGCCTTGCCCGGATCGCGCTGCAAGGTCAGATCTACACCTTGCGCATCACCCGTCAGGGCAAGCTGATCCTGACCAAATAGGCGGGCAGACCACCTCGCTCCGCCAGTGGCGGTGCGAATCCCTAACCCCAGTCCAGCACCACCTTGCCCGACTGCCCCGACCGCATCGCGGCAAAGCCTGCCTCAAACTCGGCAACCGGAAAGCGGTGGGTAATCACCCGCCGCACATCCAGCCCGTTTTCCAGCATGGCGATCATCTTGTACCAGGTCTCGAAAATCTCGCGCCCGTAAACCCCCTTGATGGTGATCGCCTTGAACACGATCCGGCTCCAGTCCACCGGCGATTTCCCCGGCGGAATGCCCAGCATGGCGATCCGCCCCCCCATCACCATCGCCTCGATCATCTGGTCCAGCGCAGATTGATTGCCCGACATCTCCATGCCCACATCGAACCCTTGGGCCATCTTCAACCGCGCCTGCACGTCCTTCAGTTCTTCCAACGCCACATTGACCGGCGTCACATCCGCCACCTGCGAAGCCAGTTCCAGCCGCACCGGGTTCACATCGGTGATCACCACATGCCGCGCGCCGACATGCCGCGCCACCGCCGCCGCCATGATGCCGATCGGCCCCGCTCCGGTGATCAGCACATCCTCGCCCACCAGATCGAACGACAGCGCGGTATGCACCGCATTGCCCAACGGATCGAGAATAGCGCCGATCTCGTCGTCGATCACATCGGGCAAAGGCACCACATTGAACGCAGGCAGGCGCAGAAATTCGGCAAAGGCGCCCGGCTCATTGACCCCGATGCCCCGCGTCGCCGGGTCCAGATGGAACTTCCCCGCCCGCGACTGACGGCTGAGTTTCCCGATCAGATGCCCCTCGCCCGAACAGCGCTGCCCGATCTCCAACCCCTCGACCAGCGCGCCCTTGGCGACGATCTCGCCCGCAAACTCGTGTCCCGTGACCAACGGCACCGGCACCGTCCGCTGCGCCCACTCATCCCAGTTCCAGATATGAATGTCCGTCCCGCAGATCCCGGTCTTGCGCACCTTGATCAGCACATCCTCGGGGCCGATCTCGGGCACCGGGCGCGTCTCCATCCACAAGCCGACCTCGGGCCTCGCCTTGACCAAAGCCTTCACCGCAACGCCCTCACGTCCTTGCCCGCCGCCCCGAACGCCTCCAGTGCGAAATCCAGATCATCGGTGGTCAGCGCCGCATTCATCTGCGTCCTGATCCGTGCCCCGCCACGCGGCACCACGGGATAAAAAAACGCCGACACCATCACCCCCCGCCGGTCCAGTGCCTGCGCAAACGCCTGCGCCAAAGGCGCCTCGCCCAGCATCACCGGAATGATCGGATGCTCACCGGGCAACACGCGAAAGCCCAACGCCTCCAACCCGTCGCGCCAATAGGCGGCATTGTGGAACAACCGCGCGCGCAGGTCGTCCGCGCCCTCGATGATGTCCAGCGCCGCCAGCGCCGCCCCCACCACCGCAGGCGGCAGCGCGTTGGAAAACAGATAGGGACGCGCCCGTTGCCGAAGCACGTCAATCACCGGCTGCGACGCCGCCACATAGCCGCCCAAAGCCCCGCCCAACGCCTTGCCCAACGTCCCCGTCAGAATATCGACGCTCACCCCGGCATGGGCCGGCGTCCCCGCCCCTTTCGGCCCCATGAATCCCGTCGCATGGCAATCATCCACCATCACCATCGCGCCATACTTCTCGGCCAAAGCCACGATCATCGGCAGGTTCGCCAGATACCCGTCCATCGAAAACACCCCGTCCGTCGCAATCAGGATGAACCGCGCGCCCTCCTTGACCGCCGTGGCCAACTGCACCTCAAGGTCGATCATGTCGCTGTTGGCAAACCGATAGCGTCTGGCCTTGCACAGCCTTACCCCGTCGATGATCGACGCATGGTTCAGACTGTCCGAGATCACCGCATCCTCCGGCCCCAGCAACGGCTCGAACAAACCGCCGTTGGCATCGAAACACGACCCGAACAGGATCGCATCCTGCATCCCCAGATATTCCGCGAGGCGAATTTCCAACGCCCGGTGCAGATCCTGCGACCCGCAGATGAAGCGGACGCTCGCCATCCCGAACCCCCGCCCCTCCATCGCAGCCCCCGCCGCCGCGATCAGACGAGGGTCATCGGCCAACCCCAGGTAATTGTTGGCACAAAGGTTGATCATCCCCCGCCCGCCAACCGTGATATGCGCGCTTTGGGCCGAGGTGATGTATCGCTCGCGCTTCATCAACCCTTCGGCGTCGATGCCCGCCAAAGTCTCGCGCAGATGATTCAGAAACCGCGTGTCTGCCATGCCAAAACCTCCTCCACTTTCCCCCACGCACAGAGCGGCTCCCAAGGGTGGGCACCCGACCTGCCCGATTAATCCTGCGCAACCCGCCCCTGTCCGACCGCAGGGCCACCGCTACACCAAAGCGCCTCCGCTCAGGTCCCGCAATAGGTGACGTGCGGGGCCAAGCCCGCAGGGGCTGCGAGGCCGAAAGCCTCGCGGCCCGCCAGCGGCGCAAACGGGTCGGTCACGGCTGCCAACAGCGCCTGAAACGGCCCCAGATCGCCCTCTGATGCCGCCGCCAGTGCCTCTTCCACCTTGTGATTGCGCGGAATGACGGCAGGGTTCACCCGACCCATCGCCCCGGCCCAGTCAGGCCGACGCCGCGCCTCCCACCGGGGCAGCCAGCCCTCCAACGCGGCCCGAAGCCCGCCTTCCATCGCCGCCGTCCCCAACCGCCGAAAGCTCAGTGTCCAGTCCGCCCCCTCGCCCTCGATCGCCGCCAGCAGATCGCTCACCAGCGCCGCATCCCCCGCGTCCTCTCCCGCAAGCCCCAGCTTGCCCCGCATCACCGCCAACCATTCCCCTTCATAAGCCGCCGCAATCGCGCCCAGCCGGTCATTGGCAATCTCCACCGCCCGCTCGCCGTCCGGATCGAAAAACGGCAGCAACGTCTCGGCCAACCGCGCAAGATTCCACGCCAGAATCAGCGGTTGATTGGCATAGGCATAGCGCCCCTGCCGGTCGATCGACGAAAACACCGCGCCCGGCGCATAGGCTTCCATGAAGGCGCAAGGCCCATAGTCGATCGTCTCGCCCGACAGCGCCATGTTGTCGGTGTTCATCACGCCGTGGATGAACCCAACCCCCATCCACTGCGCAATCAACCGGCATTGCCGTGCGGCAACCCGGTCGAACAACCCCAGGGCATCCACTCCGGGATCATGCCGCGCAATCGTATAATCCAGCAAAGCCCGCAACCCCGCCTGATCGCGCCGCGCGGCAAAGAACTGGAACGTCCCCACCCGGATGTGACTGGCCGCCACCCGCGCCAGAACCGCCCCCGGCAACATTCCCGTCTCGCGCAACACCGCCTCCCCGGTCGCCACCACCGCCAGCGCCCGCGTCGTGGGAATGCCCAAAGCATGCATCGCCTCGCCCATCAGATATTCGCGCAGCATCGGCCCGACGGCCGCCTTGCCGTCCCCCCCGCGCGAAAACGGCGTGCGCCCCGAGCCTTTCAGATGAAGGTCCCACCGCCGCCCGTCCGGCCCCAGAATCTCGCCCAGCAAATGCGCCCGCCCGTCGCCCAGTTGCGGCGAAAACCCGCCGAACTGATGCCCGGCATAGGCCATCGCAATCGGCTCGGCCCCCGGTGGCACCTCGGCCCCCGACAACCACCGCGCCGCCTCGTCGCGCGACAAGTGCAACCCCAACTCCGCCGCCAACCCGTCATTGAACGCCAACACCAGCGGCTTTGGCGCCACATCCGGGTTCAGCCGCAGATAGGCTCCCGCCAGATCGCGCAGGTAAGAATTGTCAAACCGGATCATGGCAGCCTCCAGACACCCCAGACCCCAGATATGCCCCTCCGCACCGCCCGGAACAAGCACGCGGACTGCATCGCAATCGGTCGACCAGACTCCAAGTCCATCATTCCTCCTGGTCCAAACATCCCACGGGGGTCCGGGGGTGTGAAACCCCCGGCTTTTCCACCGACGCATCGACTGCAAACGAAGCGGGATTTTTGGTCGGAGTGAGAGGATTCGAACCCCCGACATCCTGGTCCCAAACCAGGCGCGCTACCAGACTGCGCTACACTCCGACTGAGATGATCTTAGCAAGCCCACACGGGAAAGGAAAGCACTACCCGACACATCTCCACGCCGCACTCTCTTGCGCCACTGCCGGATGCCGCAGCACCGAACCCGGCGCGATGCCCATCCGGCCCGCCAGTCCGCCGTTGATTTCCAGCACGAACGACACGCCCGGCCCGCCGTTGATCGGGCTTTTGTCCAGCGGCACGGCGTTGGCATGGACAGCCGTCACCACGCCCGCCGCATCGGCAAAGATCATGTCCAGCGGGATCAGCGTGTCTTTCATCCAGAATGTCGCCGTGCGCGGCACCTGAAACACGAACAGCATGCCCGCAGACGACGCCATCCGGTCGCGGTTCATCAACCCCAGCGCGCGTTCGGCATCGTCATCGGCGACTTCGACCGAAAACCGCGCCACACCACCCATGCCGCGCACCTCGATCTCTTCGGGGCTGCAGTCGGCAAGGGCCGCGACGCCCGATGCCAGGATCAGCCCGATTGCCGCGAAGAAGCTTCCCATGACACCACCTGAACGGCCATCCGGCCCCGCTTGCCTTCGACGATGCGCAGACACACCGCCTCGCCGGCTTGTAGATCGGCAAAGCCCGAAATCCGAAGCACTTCGACGTGAACGAACACATCCTCGGTGCGGCCAAAGACATTGGCAAAACCGAACCCCTTGACCTTGTCGAACCACTTGACCCGCGCCGGTTCCAACGGCAGCGCCAGCAATTCGTCCGCCGTGGTGGGCGACGCCTCCTCGGCCAGCGCGAACCCCGCCCCCTCGGGCGGATCGATGCGCAAGACCTCGACTGCCTGAAACCCGCGCTGCGTGGCCTGCGCCCGGACCGTGATGCCCGCGCCATCGGCCACCGACCCCTGGCCAAAGTTCCGCAACACATTGGCATGCAGCAAAATATCCGCCGTCGTGCCTTCGCCCACGATAAAGCCGAACCCCTTCGCGGGGTCGAACCACTTCACCACGCCATGCACGATCTCGACGATCGGTTCTTCTTCACTCATGACCAAGGCCCCAACCCCAGATAAAGCCCAATCCACTTCTGCCGTCATCGTATCAAGTGTTGCAAGTGCAATCGCGGTGCCCGGCAGCACCATCACGCGATCTTTCGCAGCCATCCGAAAGGAAAAATAGGAAAAGTCACGGATTCAGCCGCTGCACAGTCCAATCCGCCCCTTCCGCGGCCCGCGTCCAGCGAAACCGGTCGTGCAGTCGGAACGTGCCGTCGGCCCAGAATTCGATCTCGACCGGGGTGATGCGGAATCCGCCCCAGAATGGCGGGCGCCGTGGATCGGTCCCGTGCTGCAACGTGATCTTCGCCACCTCGCCCATCAAGGTCATCCGGCTCTCCAGCGGCTGCGACTGATCCGACGCCCAGGCCCCCAACCGCGACTTCAGACTGCGGCTGTTGTAATAGGCATCGGCCTGCGGGCCGTCTTCGCGGGTGACAGCCCCGCGCACCCGCACCTGCCGGCGCAGCGATTTCCAGTGCATCACAAACGCCGCCTTGCCTGCCCCGGTGACCTCTTGCGCCTTTACCGAGCGGTAGTTGGTGTAAAAGACAAATGCCGCATCCTCGATGTCTTTCAGCAGCACCATCCGCACGTTCGGCATGCCGTCCGCATCGACGGTCGACAACGCAATCGCGTTCGGGTCGTTGGGCTCTGCCGCCTCCGCCTCGGCCAGCCAGGCCTTTGCGATGGCAAAGGGATCATCCCCTGCAAAAATCCCGGTCCGATCCATGGTCATCTCTCCCTGCGCTGCCTTGATGCGCCTGCGTCTATCGCCTACACGTCAGGCGCAAGCAGAAACTAGGCGGGGACGCGGGATGTCAACCAAAGTTGTGGCGGGCGGGCTGATGGCCGGCAAACGCGGCCTGATCATGGGCCTTGCCAATGACAAATCCATCGCCTGGGGCATCGCCAGGGCGCTGGCCGACCACGGCGCGGAACTTGCCTTTTCCTATCAGGGCGAAGCGTTGAAAAAGCGGGTAGAACCGCTCATGGCCTCGATCGGCGCGACCGTCATGGCAGAATGCGACGTCAGCAGCGAAATCTCGCTTGACGCCCTCTTCGCCCATCTCAAAGATACCTGGGGCCGGCTCGATTTCGTCGTCCACGCCATCGGCTTTTCCGACAAGAACGAATTGCGCGGCCGCTACGTCGACACCTCTGCCGCCAACTTCCGCATGACGATGGATATCTCGGTCTATTCCTTCACCGCCGTCTGTCAGCGGGCATGCGCCATGATGGGCCCCGGCGGCAGCCTGCTGACCCTGACCTACTATGGCGCGGAAAAGGTCATGCCGCATTACAACGTGATGGGCGTCGCCAAGGCAGCCCTCGAGGCATCGGTGAAATACATCGCCGAAGACCTCGGCCGCGACGGCATCCGGGTCAACGCGATCTCGGCAGGCCCGATCAAGACGCTGGCCGCCTCCGGCATCGGCGATTTCCGCTACATCATGAAGTGGAACGAACTGAACTCCCCCCTCCGCCGCAACGTGACCCAGGAAGAAGTCGGCAAGGCCGCGCTCTACCTGCTCTCGGACCTCGGATCGGGCACCACCGGCGAAAACCTGCATGTCGACGCAGGCTACCACGTCGTCGGCATGAAGGCGGTCGACGCCCCCGACATCGACGTGGTGACGGGCCGCAAAGACACCGGCCAATGACCCTGACGGCCTTCGCAGCCCTGTCGCTGTTCGCCGCCCCCGGTCACGCCGTCCGGATGGCCGCCCGCACCGGCGTCAGCGAAGGTTTCCGCACCGGCATGACGCTGACCGCAGACACCGGCACATTCCCCCGGGGTCGATGCCGCCCTGCTCGCCGTCGTCTTCACCCCCGATCGGCCTCGAACACCGTCGCAGCCCGCATCTTCTCGCTGGAAAAGACCCGGCAAGGCTGTATCAACCTCGAAACCGCGCCCGGCCACAGCTCGAACTCCGTCCTCGCCATCCTCGGGATAAAGGTTGCCCTCCGATGACTTCCATTTTCTGTCGCTAAATATCCCGGGGGTGCGGGGGCTGGCCCCCGCTTCGCCCTCAGCCAAAGGAGCCGCCCATGAACGACCGCCTCCCGCACGAAAAAGGCTTCCACGTCTCGTGGGATCAGATCCACCGCGACGCCCGCGCCCTGGCTTGGCGGCTCGACGGAAAAGGCCCCGACAACGGCGCATGGAAAGCCGTGGTCGGCATCACCCGCGGCGGCCTGGTGCCCGCGATGATCGTGGCCCGCGAACTCGACATCCGCGTGGTCGACACGATCAGCGTCAGAAGCTACAGCCACCAGTCGCAGATGGCTGCCGTGGTGACGAAATCGCCGCAAGAGGTGCTGATGGGCGACGGCACCGGCATTCTGATCGTCGATGATCTGGTCGATACCGGCAAGACGCTGGAACTGGTCCGCCGCCTCTACCCCAACGCGCATTTTGCCACGGTCTACGCCAAACCCTCCGGCAAGCCGATGGTCGACAGCTACATCACCGAAGTCAGTCAGGACACCTGGATCTTCTTCCCATGGGACATGGCCCTGCAATATGTCCAGCCGTACCGGGGCACCGATTAGGCTGCATCTGGTGTATGCACAGAGGGTGCACACAAGGTGCACGCAACGCAGACAGGGGAATTCGCGATGATCCACCCGCTCAATCCGGCCATGGCCGCCACCGACGCCCCCCCGGTGATGGAGGCGCGGCGCTGGCTTTCGGGCGTCATGTTCCCGCCCGACCGCCCTTTGATCAACGTGTCGCAAGCCGCCCCGGTCGACAGCCCGCCCTTGGCTTTGCGTCAGGCGATTGCCGAGGCCGCCCTGAACGACCCCGCCGCCCATCTTTACGGCCCGGTTCTGGGCCTGCCAGCCCTACGGGCAGAGGTCGCACTGCAATGGTCTGCCAGCTATGGGGGTCAGATCGACCCGGATCAGGTCGCGATCACCCAAGGCTGCAATCAGGCCTTCACCGCCGTGATGAGCACCCTTGCCGGTGCGGGAGATGAGGTTATTCTGCCAACCCCGTGGTATTTCAACCATAAAATGTGGCTCGACATGGCAGGCGTCACCACCGTCCCCCTGCCCACCGGCCCCGGCCTGATCCCTGACGCAGGACTGGCCGCGACTCTGATCACCTCAAGAACCCGCTGTATCGTTTTGGTATCGCCCAACAATCCCGGCGGTGCCGAATACCCCGCCGCTACCCTGACCGCCTTTCGCGACCTCGCCCGCGCGCGCGGGCTCGCCTTGATCGTCGATGAGACCTACCGCGACTTCGACAGCCGTACCGGGCCCCCGCATGATTTGTTCACCGACCCCGACTGGCCCGACGCCTTCATCCATCTTTACAGCTTTTCAAAGGCTTACCGCCTGACGGGCCACCGCGTAGGGGCCGTGATCGCCGCAACTGAACGCCTCGCCCAGATCGAGAAATTCCTCGACACCGTCGCCATCTGCCCCGCCCAACTCGGCCAGATCGGCGCGCTGTGGGGCCTGCGCAACCTGACCCGATGGGTAGCCGGCGAACGGGCCGAAATCCTGACCCGCCGTACAGCAGTGACCAATGGTTTCAAAGACTTGCCGAACTGGACGCTGCTTGGCTGCGGGGCCTATTTCGCTTATGTCGAACACCCGTTCGACCAACCATCAGACATAATCTGCAAACAACTGGTGACCCAAAGCAGCCTGCTGATGCTGCCCGGCACGATGTTCCAACCCACAGGATCGCCCGAAGGCAAACGCCAGATCCGCATCGCCTTCGCCAATGTCGACACGACGGGGATTGCTGAATTGTTTTATCGTCTCAAGGCCTTCCGCCCCTGATCCCTTCCATTTGGCCCAAATATCCTGAGGGGTTTGGGGGGCCAGCCCCCCAACTGTCGCCCCAGACACTTGCCCAGACGTCGCCTTCCGCATAAACAGTCCGGCAACCGGTTCCCAAAGGCAGCGCCATGGCACAAGACGACAAAACCACCCCCAGGAAAGCCAAAGGCCCCTCGATGGCAGCCTGGATCCTGATCATCCTGCTGATCGCGGGCCTCGGCGGATTCGGCGTGACCAGCTTTGGCGGAAATATCCAGTCAATCGGCAAGGTTGGCGACCGAAGCATCGACGTCGACACCTACGCCCGCGCGCTGAGGCAACAGCTTGACACCTTCTCGCGGCAGTTCGGGCAGGCCTTCACCCTCGCCCAGGCACAGGCTTTGGGGATCGACCGCCAAGTGCTGCAATCGGTGCTGAACCAGACAGCACTGAACAACGAGGCCGACCGGATCGGTCTGTCGGTCGGCAATGCCGTCATTGCCTCGGAACTGACGGGGATGCCTGCGTTTCAGGGAACAGCAGGGGCATTCGACCGCGAAACCTATCGCTTCACTCTGGAACAGAATGGCCTGACCGAAAGCGAGTTCGAGAACACGATGCGCGACGACGTCGCCCGGTCGATCCTCCAAGGGGCTGTGGTTGGCGGCTTCGCTGCCCCCAAGGCCTTGACGGATACGCTCTGGGCCTACACCGGCGAGCAGCGCGGCTTTACGCTGCTGGCCATTGCCGAAGCCGATTTGCCCACCCCGCTTGTCGCCCCGACCGAAGCCGATCTGACGACGTTCCACTCCGCGAACATCGCGACCTTCACCCGTGGCGAGGCCAAGCGGATCAGCTATGTGGCCCTGTTGCCCGACGAACTGGCTTTGACCATGCCGGTGGACGACGCTGTCCTGCGCAAGGCATATGAAGATCGGATCAGCGAATTCGTGATTCCGGAACGTCGCCTTGTCGAACGGCTGGTCTACCCTGACGCCGCCGCCGCCGCCGCCGCCAGGACGCGGCTTGATGCGGGGGAGACGTTCGAGGCGTTGGTGGCGGAACGCGGTTTGACTCTGGCGGACGTCGACCTTGGCGATGTGTCGAACGCCGATCTGGGCGCTGCGGGCGATGCGGTTTTTGCCCTTTCCGGTCTGGGGGTTGCGGGACCTTTTGACAGCAACCTCGGCCCCGCGCTGTTTCGCATGAACGCGATTCTGTCGGCCCAGGAAACCACCTTCGACGCGGCTCGCCCGGCGCTGGCCACCGTGCTTCAGACCGAAGCCGCGCGGCAAGAGATCGGTGGGAAGGTCGAGGCGGTGAACGATCTTCTGGCGGGCGGCGGCACGCTGGAGGACCTCGTCACCGAACAGGGCATGACGCTGACCACGACCGACTATGTGGGTGGAGCGGCCGACAATGATCCCGTAGCGGGCTATCCTGCTTTCCGCACAGCGGCGGATGCGCTGGCGATCGGGGACTTCCCCGAGGCGATCCTGCTGGCTGACGGCGGTCTGGTTGCGATGCGTCTGGACGAGATGGTTCCCCCTGCTCCGATCCCGCTTGACACGATCCGTGACCGGGTGAGCGAGGCTTGGCGGGGGCAGGCGCTGGCGGCAGCCCTGTCGGCGCAAGCGGTCGCGATCAAGTCTGCGGTCGAGGGCGGGGCCGCTCTTGAAACCCAAGGCACGGTGTCTGTCACCGAAGGCATCGACCGGCAGGGCACCGTCGAAGGCGCGCCGCCCGAAGTGTTGCAGGCGGTGTTCAAGATGGCCGTCGGCGATTTGCGCGTTATCGAAGCTGCGGGCTATACCGCCTTGGTGCGGTTGGATAATATCACCACAGCCCCGGCCGAAGGTGACGATGCGGCGGCCATGCAAGAAGCGATCCGGGTCGAGGTGGAGCGGACCTTTGCGCAGGATGCCTTCACGCTGTACACAAGCGCCTTGACGGCAGAGGCTGGGATCACGCTCGATCAGGCGGCGATCAACGCCGTCAACGCGCAGTTCCGATAGCGCCCGGCCATGAAGCTGGAACCGTCGTTCGAGGCGTTTGAGGCAGGCTGGGCCGAGGGGCGCAACCAGTTGGTTTACGCCCGTCTGGCCGCCGATCTGGATACGCCGGTGTCCTTGATGCTGAAACTGGGCGAGGCGCGGACGGATACCTTCATGCTGGAGTCGGTGACGGGGGGCGAGGTTCGGGGTCGGTATTCGGTGGTCGGGTTGAAGCCTGATCTGATCTGGCAATGTCAGGGCATGACCGCACGGATCAACCGGCAGGCGCGGTTTGACCAGACCGCCTATGTGATTGAAAAGGAAGCCCCTTTGGACAGTCTGCGCGCGTTGATCGCCGAAAGCCGGGTCGATCTGCCCGATGGCTTGCCGCCGATTGCCAGCGGGTTGTTCGGCTATCTGGGCTACGACATGATCCGTCTCGTCGAACATCTGCCCGACATGAACCCCGATCCTTTGGCGCTGCCGGATGCGGTGCTGCTGCGGCCTTCGATTGTTGCGGTGCTCGACGGGGTCAAGGGCGAGGTGACGGTGGTGGCCCCCGCCTGGGCCGCGTCTGGCCTGTCGGCGCGGGCGGCCTTTGCGCAGGCGGCAGAGCGGGTGATGGACGCGATGCGCGATCTGGACCGCGCCCCCCCCGCGATGCGCGATCTGGGCGAGGCGGCGGCGGTGGGTGACATGGTGTCGAACTTCACCCATGACAGCTATCTGCAAGCCGTTGAAAAGGCAAAGGATTACATCCGCGCGGGCGATATCTTCCAGGTCGTGCCAAGTCAGCGTTGGGCCCAGCGGTTCGAATTGCCGCCCTTTGCGCTATATCGTTCGTTGCGCCGCACCAACCCGTCGCCGTTCATGTTCTTCTTCAACTTCGGCGGGTTTCAGGTGGTGGGCGCCTCGCCCGAAATTCTGGTGCGATTGCGCGACGGCGAAGTGACGGTGCGCCCGATTGCCGGAACCCGCAAGCGCGGGGCGACGCCCGAAGAGGACCGCGCGCTGGAGGCGGACCTGCTGGCGGACCAAAAGGAACGGGCCGAGCATCTGATGCTGCTCGACTTGGGCCGCAATGATGTGGGGCGGGTTGCCAAGGTGGGGTCGGTGCGACCGACCGAACAGTTCATCATCGAGCGGTATTCCCACGTCATGCACATCGTGTCCAACGTGGTGGGGCAGATCGCCGACGGGGAAGACGCGCTTTCGGCGCTGTTGGCGGGATTGCCTGCGGGCACGGTGTCGGGGGCACCCAAGGTGCGGGCGATGCAGATCATCGACGAGCTGGAGCCGGAAAAGCGCGGCGTCTATGGCGGGGGCGTCGGATATTTTGCCGGGAATGGCGAGATGGATTTCTGCATCGCGCTGCGCACGGCGGTGGTAAAGGACGAAGTGCTTTATATTCAGGCCGGGGGCGGTGTGGTCTATGACAGCGACCCGGAGTCGGAGTATCAGGAAACCGTCAACAAAGCCAAGGCCTTGCGTCGTGCAGCAGAGGATGCCGGGATGTTCGCCCGGCGCGGAAACAACTGATCGGCGGGTCGGGCGCGGTCACGCCCGACCTTGATCCTTACAGCGCCACGCGGCGGTCCGCAACGCGCTGCGATGACAGTTCTTCGGCCACCAGAAACGCCAGTTCCAGCGATTGCGACGCATTCAGACGCGGATCGCATGCTGTGTGATAGCGGCTCGACAGATCCTCATCCGTCACGGCGCGCAGGCCGCCGGTGCATTCGGTCACGTCCTTGCCGGTCATCTCGAAATGCACGCCGCCGGGGACGGTGCCCTCGGCTTTGTGAATCCCGAAGAACTCACGCACTTCGCGAAGAACGGACTCAAATGGCCGCGTCTTGTAGCCTGAAGACGACTTGATCGTGTTGCCATGCATCGGGTCGCAGGACCAGACCACCGCAGCGCCTTCCTGCTGCACGGTACGGATCAAACGCGGCAGGTTTTCACCCACCTTCCCCGCACCAAACCGCGCGATCAGCGTCAGGCGGCCAGGTTCGTTTTCCGGGTTTAGCTTGGCCATCAACACCTTGAGGTCTTCCGCCGTCGTGGTCGGGCCGCATTTCAGGCCGATCGGGTTCAGAACCCCGCGCGCGAATTCGACATGCGCGCCGTCGGGCTGCCGCGTGCGGTCGCCGATCCAGATCATGTGCCCCGAGCCTGCCACGTTCTGCCCGGTCAGACTGTCGACCCGGCACAGCGCCTCTTCGTATTCCAGCAGCAAGGCCTCGTGGCTGGTGTAAAACTCAACCGTAGAAAGGGTATGCGCCGTTTCGGCGTTGACGCCTGCGGCGTTCATGAAGTCCAGCGCGTCGGAAATCCGGTTGGATAGTTCACGGTAGCGTTCGGCCTTGTCATGCTCGGCAAAGCCAAGCGTCCAGGCGTGGACGCGGTGAATATCGGCAAAACCGCCGGTTGAAAAGGCGCGCAGCAGGTTCAGGCTGGCGGCGGCTTGCGTGTACGCTTGCAGCATGCGGGCCGGATCGGGACGGCGGGCTTCGGGCGTCGCGTCGAAGCCGTTGATGATGTCACCGCGATACGACGGGTATTCCACACCGCCGATCATCTCGGTCGGGGCGGACCGCGGCTTGGCGAACTGGCCTGCCATCCGGCCGACCTTGATCACCGGAACCTTGGCCCCATACGTCAGCACGACAGCCATTTGCAGCATGACGCGGAACGTGTCGCGAATGTTGTCGGCGCTGAATTCGGCAAAGGACTCTGCACAGTCGCCACCCTGCAACAGAAACGCCTTTCCTTCGCCCGCCAAAGCCAGATGTTTCTTCAACCGACGCGCCTCGCCTGCAAAGACCAGCGGCGGATACTTGGCCAGTTGCGCCTCGGCGGCGTTCAGGGCTGCGGTATCGGGATAATCGGGCATCTGTACACGCGGCTTGGCGCGCCAGTCCGATTTCATCCATGCTTTGGTCATAGAAGCCTCCTTCGCCGGTGTCCGCAGCCGTATACGGAAGAGCCGCCGTTTTGCAAAGGCCGAAAGGCGGCGCGCGGAGCGGGTTGGGTCTTGCGGCTGTCAGATTTTCCTGCTTCCTAGCGCCAATACCGACACGAACAGGTCGCAACATGTCAAACCCGCAGCGAAAAGCCA
>JBBRVJ010000028.1:0-25384 GCA_038246975.1 Rhodobacterales bacterium
CAACTTCGTGTTTCAATTCTGACCGGACAATTCTGACTGGACAATTCTGATCGGACCGGCCTGACGCAGCACCGCGGTCAAGGGTGTCTTGCGGTGATCAGGGGCCGTGATGTGCCAGAAAGACGCGCAAGTTCAGTGTAAGGTATTGCGATATGCAAGACCGCGTGTCCTCATGATGGACGAAGCGATCAAGGCGATCTTGCGTGCTGTCAGCCGTGAAACAACAGCCTGGCGCAGAGGGCTTCCCCCAATACAAACGATGTGCAAGAGCGCTTCACCGGCATTCTCCAGTACCGCGCGCAGCGCCCCCGCGGTCGACCGCCAGCCCGAGGAAGAACCCGAAGCAGCCCAAATTATTGATGAGCATCGATATTCCTGGCTCTGGGCTTATTTGGGCTCGCGCCCACGCATGTTCAACGCGCATGTTCAAATTGTGCAAGGCGGCGGCCCGGGCAGGTCTGGACTACGAGGCGATGGCATTTCGTGGGAAACTTTTCCGTTCAACACTTCGCATCATCGCCGGTGGCGCCCGAGGCCAATAAATGAAGGTGGCCCGTAAATGAAGGTGGCAAGAAATAGCGACGTATACGCCACACCCGAAACGGAGACTGTCCCTGACAGCAAGGGATTTAAACCAAACCGATATGACGCCGCGACGTATTACCCTGCGGCCCGATCAGGCACTTCTTTGGCCCATTGGTTCAGGCTTTTGCCCGACACCGCGGCGGCCAGTGCGGCCTTGCGGTGAACCCCGGGGTTGACCCGGAGCATGACCTGCGCCCCGTTTAACCCAGACGCCGCATTCCAGACGGATCAGGGCTTGACGGGCGGCGGGATCAGGGCTTCCAGCCGGGTGATCTCGGCGCGGGCATTGGCAATTTGCGGTCGGGTATCGGCGGGGCCGGCCACATCCAGCGCCTTGCGCAGCTGGCGCAGGGCATCCTCTGGCCGCTCCAGTCCGGCATAGACCATGCCGAGGTGATATTGCACCACCGCATCCTGCGCCAGCGCCGCGGCGGCGGGTTCCAGATGGGTCAGGGCTTCGTCCAGCTGTCCCCGACGATAGGCGATCCAGCCATAGGTATCCTGGAATGGTGCCACCGTCGCCCCGCGCAACCGCCGGGCCACGGTCCAGGCCCGGTCCAGACTGCCGGGATCATCACGCCAGGTGGACAGCAGGCTGGCCAGGTTGTTGGCGATGATCGGCGAATCCGGGTTTTTCGCATACAGGTCTTCGTAGATCGCGATGGCACCTTCGATATTGCCATCGCGTTCCTGATACCCCGCCTCGGCCCACAGGAAATCGGGCACCTCGGGCAAGACCGCCCGTGCATCCGTCAGGACGGTGCGGGCGGCAGCACTGTCGCCCTGCATTTCCTTCAGCCGGATCAGTTCCAGCCAGGCCCGCACCAGCGCCGGATCAGCTGCGAGCGCATCGCGGTAAATCGTCTCTGCGCCGGTCAGATCACCCGATATCACCCGCACCGCGGCAAGCGACAGGCGCAGGCCGACATTGTCCGGCAGGGCCGTGACCGCATCTTCGGCCGTGTTGAGCGCACCGGGGACATCGCCCTGGGTCAGGCGGGCCTGCATCAGCGCAATGCGCGCGCTCGCGTCACCGGCATTGTCGGTGGCCAGCCCTTCCAGAAAGGTGATGCTGTCTGCGGTCCGGCCTTGCGCGATCAGCCGTCCGGCCCGCAGGCCGTCGGCGGTGCGGATCTGTTCCGGATCACCGCTGCGGCGCAGGGTCTGTTCGACCTGCTCGGTCCGCGGCCAATCCTTCATCTGGACATAAAGCTGGCCCAGCCGGGTCAGCAGTTCGGCATTGCCGGGCGCCTGGCGCAGGGCCCGGACCAGCACGTCCTCGGCCGGCAGCAGCCGTTCGTCTTCCAGCAGGGCCGCGGCATAGCGCAGGCTGGGTTCCGGGGCCGCATTCGACGCCTCGACCGCCAGCGACAGAAAATCGCGCGCCAGATCGCGGTTACCGTTGCGGGCATGGGCGGCGGCCGAGATGGTCAGGGCCTGCACATCCTGCGAGTTCTGATCCAGCGCCTGCCGTAGCAAACCGATCGCCTCGTCGGCCTTGTCTTCGTCAATCAGCCAGACGGCCTTCATGCGCAACGCCTCGACCTCGGTCGCGTCCTCGGCCAGCACCTCTTCGACCAGACGGCGCGCGCCGACCGGATTGTCGACGGCAATCAGCATCCGCGACAGCGCCACCTTGATCCGGCGTGTTTCGACAGAGGGGGTAGCCTGCTGCAGCAGTGCTTCCATGTCGGCGATGGCGACGTCACGCGCCCCCTCGTCGAACATCAGCCCGGCCCGCACCACCCGGAACAGGGTGGCGGCGCTCAAACCCGTGCCCGCATCCGTTGCGGCATCGGCGGCGGGCGCCATGGCGGCCAGCAGCGCATCGACCTCGGCCAACGCGGCGGGGCGGCCTTTGGTGTCGGACAGGAAACGCACCAGAACGGCCTGCAGATCCTGTTTGCGGGCCGGATCGGCCTCGACTGCGATCACCTCGCGCAGGAACGCCTCGGCGCGGTCAGGCTGGCCGCGCACGACATAGAACCGCAACAGCGTCGCGGTCAGCTCGTCATCGGTGGGAAAGCGCGTGCGCATCTCCTTCAGCAGGGCTTCGACCTCGTCGAGCCGCTGCGCCTCGATCAACAGGCTCAGGCGGGTGTTCCACAACACGCGGTTCTCGGGGTCGAGCGTGATCGCCTGGTCCAGCGCCGCCAGTGCCGCTGGCGTGTCGCGGTCGCGCACCGCGGCATCGACAAGAATACGGTACAGCGACAGTCTGTCAGGCTCCGGTGCCGCCTGCGCCGTCAGCTTTTCCTGCGCTTCTGCCGCCACGGCCCGGCGACGGACCGGATCATCGGCCTCGACCGCATCAAGGTAGCGCAGGTTCAGATCGATCAGAAACGATTGCGGATCGTCAGGGGCCACCGTCATCAGACGAGGTCCATAAAGCCGGAGGGTTTTCCAGTCCTGCGCATCGAGCGCAAGGGTGGACAGGGCAGTCAGCGCTTCGAGATCGTTGGGGATCTGCTCGGCCAGACGCAGGTACTGTGCAAACGCCTGATCGCGCCGGCCCATCGTGCGCAGGGTCCGGGCAAAGTCGCGCCGCGCCGCAACGTTGGTGGCATCCAGCCGGAACACATTGCGCAGTTCGACCAGCGCGCGATCCAGATCACCCTTTTCGATCAGTTCCAGCGCGGATTTGTGATGTTTCGCGGCCCGTTCTTCCGATGATTCACAGGCCGCCAGAAACAGGCCGGACACCAGCAACATCGTGCCAAGGCGCAGGGCGAAAGGTAGTCTGGAAAACGCGGTCATTGGCACTCCGGGACGATGAAAGTTCCGGCAAACAGTATCATTGCGGAACTATGCTTCGAAAGGGAAAACGCCGCCCGGGGATACCGGACGGTCACGTTTCCGTTCGCTATTGGCCGGTGATTATGGCGTATCCGTGACGATCAGCAGCCTGTCAGCAGCCGGTGCCGCGCAACACCACTGCGACAGTGCGCCACAACAAGCGCAGATCACCGGTGAAAGACACGACCCGATCGTATTCGTCGTCATGCCGCACGCGATCGACGAATTCGCTTTCGTGACGGTCCGACACCTGCCACGGCCCGGTAACGCCGGGGCGCAGCCGGAAATAGGCCCGGCCCGGATACAGCACCTGCTGGCAAACCATCATGGGGCGCGGACCGACCAGGCTCATGTCACCGCGCAGCACGTTCCAGAACTGCGGCAGTTCATCCAGCGATGTCTTGCGCAGGATGCGCCCGATGCGCGTCACCCGCGGGTCGCATTTCAGTTTCTGCGATGCGTCCCATTCTGCGCAGGCGGCCGGGTCGGCCTCCAGATGCGCGGCCAGAAGCGCATCGGCATTCGTCACCATCGTGCGCAATTTCAAGATGCGGAACACCCGCCCGCCCTGCCCTACCCGGGACTGGACATAGAACGGACGTCCCCCTTCCAGCGCACCGAACAGCGCCAGAACGAGAACCAGCGGCACCACGACAGGTGCGCTGAGCAGGACAAGGGCGATATCAAGCGCACGTTTTCCCAGGGTACGATAAAAGCCTTGCCGTCTGACGACGCGGGAAAACGCGGAGCTTGCTGTAAGGTCGGGAATAATATTCGAAGATTGAAGCGTCATGAAATTAACTCGTTATTTAGGCCTCAGAAAAACAGCATGCCGACACATCACGTGTCGCCAGCGGCGGCGGTGAGCGAACCCAAAAACATCCCAAAGAAAGCAGCATGGACGACAATGTCGCCCTGACCCCTTATAGCGCGACTAGAGCAAGAAGTTTAGACAAATTCCTGCCATAATTTGGTACAACTTTGGGGGTATGTTGGTTAAGTCCATGAAAACCCACGATGTTTACATTTCGGAAACAGTACATTGCTAAATTTCCGCCTCAGCTTTGAGCGGGATCATGCTGCTGTTGCACATATTTCCGCGTCGCAGCATCATGATACCGCCCCCTCGTACGTGTCCCGGCCCCTGATCCGGCCGGTGTTCCGGTCCGTCCGATTCGCCCCAGGTGCTGAACATCGCCCGCCGGAAATTGTAAATAGCCATAAACTTGCCCATATACTGGTGTCTGTCGATCAGAATGATTCGTCTCTTCAGGCGCTTGGACCCCGACAGTTGAAAGCAGGATCGGCGATGACCACGCGCATGGCGGACTCGGAAATGTTCGCAGCTTTCTTCGGCCTGAAGGAACGTCCCTTCACGCTGCTGCCCGATCCGGATTTCCTGTACTGGTCGCCCCTGCACAAACGCGCCTTCGCGGTGCTGGAATATGGGCTTGTGACCCGCGCCCCGATCACCGTGGTCACCGGCGAGGTCGGCACCGGAAAGACCACGCTGCTGCAGGCTCTGCTGGGCATTCTGGATGAGCAGGCGGTGGTTGCGCTGATCTCGAACGCGCAGGGCAACCGGGGTGAGCTGTTGCAATGGGTGATCGCCGCGCTGGACATCCCCTGCGCGCTGGATGCGCCCTATGTGACGAAATTCCAGCGGCTGCAGGCCTTTGTGATCGAACAGTATTCGCAGGGCCGGCGCGTGATCATCATCATCGACGAGGCGCAGAACCTGTCGATCGAAGGACTGGAAGAACTGCGGATGCTGACCAACATCAACTCGAACAAGGACGAGTTGCTGCAGTTGATCCTGATGGGCCAGCCAGAACTGCGCAAGATGATCCTGCGTCCCGAACTGCGGCAGTTTGCACAGCGCGTGACGGCAAGCTATCATATCCATCCCATGGATCTGGCCACCACCACAGAGTATATCGGCCATCGCCTGCGGCACGCCGGCGGCACGGGCGCGGAATTTTCCGACGCCGCGATTGCGCTGATCCATTCCCGCAGTGGCGGCATTCCCCGGCTGGTGAACAAACTGTGTGATTTTGCGATGGTCTACGCCTATTCGAACGAAACACCGATCGTCGACGCTCCGATCGTGCGTGAAGTTCTGGCCGATGGCATCTATCTGTCTTCGCTCGACATGATCGAAGATGCGCCGACAGAGGATGCCGCCCAATGAACATGAGTGTCGCGCTGTACTGGCGGCTTTTCCTGCGCCGTCTGCCGGCCATGCTGGCGCTGTTCCTGCTGGCCACCGGGATCGGCCTGGTGCTGGCCATGCGCCTGCCCACGACCTATCAGGCCAATGCCCGGCTGCTGGTCGAAGGCCAGCAGATCCCCGACCGGTTGGCGACGGCGACGGTCAGTACCGAAGCCAACGAAGAAATCCAGATCATCCGGGAACAGCTGCTGACCCGCACCAACCTGATCGAGATCGCCAACCGCTTTGCCGTCATCCCCGATATCTCCAGGGTCGACCCCAACGAGGTGGTGCGCAAGATGCGCGCGGACACGCGGATCACGACATCTAATGCCCGCGTCCAGCCGATCATCGTCACCGTCGCGTTTTCGGCACCAACGGGCCAGATCGCGGCCGATGTGGTGAACGAATATGTCACCCGGATCATTTCGGCAAATATCGCCCAGCGTCAGGGTCAGGCCGGCAAGACGCTGGATTTCTTTCAGCAGGAAGTGACCAGGCTGTCAGAGGAACTGGACCGGCGCAGCACCGCCATTGCCACATTCCAGAGCCAGAACGCGAATGCCTTGCCCAGCGAACAGCCGTTCCGCCTGACGCGCCAGTCGCAACTGCAGGAACGCCTGGCCGCCACCGAACGGCAGCGCACATCGTTGATCGAACAGAAGAGCCGTCTGGCGCAGGTCTATGAGGCGACCGGCCAGATCGCCGCCGACACCACCGTGGCATTGAGCCCGGACCAGCAGCAGTTGCGGGCGCTGCAGTCCGAATTGTCCGCGGCTCTGGCCATCTATTCCGACACCAACCCCCGCGTGTCGATCCTGAAAAGCCGCATCGCCCAGCTGGAGCGTCAGATCGCAGCGGCGGTCCCGGCTGATGGTACCGCCCAGACCCCCAATGCGACCGGCACCTTGACGCTTTACGACATGCAGGTGGCCCAGATCGACAGCCAGATCGGCACGCTCGACGCCGAGATCGCGACGGTCCAGGGCGAACTGGCGACGCTTGCCACCGCCATTTCCAGCAGCCCCGCCAATGCCATCGCGTTGCAGGCGCTGCAGCGCGATTTCGACAACAGCCAGAGCCAGTATAACGAAGCGGTCAAGCGCCTTGCCACTGCCAGCACGGGCGAGCGGATCGAGCTGTCGGCCCAAGGCCAGCGCATCAGCCAGATCGAATCGGCCTCCGTACCATCGGAACCGGCCAGCCCGAACCGGCCGGTGATCGCTGCTGGCGGAGCTGCGGTCGGGGTCGGGCTGGCCGGGATGCTGTTCGGGCTGCTTGAGATTCTGAACCGGTCGATCCGGATTCCTTCGGACATCACCCGGAAACTCGGGATCATCCCGCTGGCCACCATCCCCTACATGGAAACCCGGTCGCATCTGATGATGCGGCGGGCCCTGCAGGTGACGCTCATGATCCTCGTGCTGGTTGGTATTCCGGCAGGTCTCTGGGCGCTTGACCGTTTTTACCTGCCGCTTGACCTTCTGGCGGCAATGGTTCTCGACCGGATCGGTCTGGGCTGAAACACGTAATTCTGTGACGTCATCCGGGCCAGGGCGCGTCCGGGACGCACCCAAGAGAAAGACGCCGTTCACATGGAGAAATTACAGATAGCCCTGCGCAAGGCCCGCGAGACGCGCAGCATGCGCGATGCGCGGGTGGACGGATTGCCTGTCGGTGCGGGGCTGGACAGTGATGTTGCCGCGCAGGGCACGCCGGCGGAACGGATGGCGTCCGATTATGATCTTGCCTGGCGCGCGCTTGCCCCCGCCGAGATCGACCCTGCACATCTGGTCCGCAATCGTGTGGTGGCGCTTGATTCCGTTCAGGCCGCCAGCCCCTTCGACGTCTTGCGCACCAAGATCTTCCTGATGATGCGCAAGAACGGCTGGACCCGCCTTGCCATCACCTCGCCGGGACCGGGCTGTGGCAAAAGCACCCTCGCCTGCAACCTCGCCGCCGGCTTTACCCGTCAGCCCGACCTGCGGACCATGCTGATCGAACTGGATCTGCGGCGCCCCACCATCGCCAAGACCTTGGGGATCACCCCGCCGCATGATGTGTCATCGATGCTGGGGGGGCAGTTCAGCTTTGCCGAACAGGCGCTGCGTCTGCGCGACAATGTCGCCATCGCCGCCGCAAGACGGCCCTCGAAGGACCCGACGAGTCTGCTGCTCAGCCGCAGCACCGAAACAGCTCTGAGCGAGATCGAGACGCTTTATGCCCCCGATCTGATGATCTTTGACCTGCCGCCCATCCTGTTGGGCGATGACACCCGCGCGTTCCTCAAGCAGACGGATTGCGCGCTGATCGTGGCGCGGGCGAATGTGACCACAGCGCCTCAGATCGCCGCCTGCGAACAGGAAATCTCGGAACACACGAATGTTCTGGGCGTGGCGCTGAACCAGTGCCGGCACATCGACCCCGACACCGGCTACGGCAGCGATTACGGCTACTGAACGGCCCCCCGTCACGGGGCACCCCGAACCAGGACCAAGGCCCCAAGAACAGGGCCCCAAAGCCGGGCCCCAGGCCCGGGCCCTGCCCCAAATAGTGCTGGCCTGCCATGATCAGTTTTACGCTCTGAAGGCTGATTCTTTCGGGAACGATTCTCTCGCAGACCGATTCCGATGCCGTGCAATAACATCGGGGCTGGCTGCGCCCTGCGCTCTCAGCCACGGCCAAGCCACAAAACCACCTTTATTTAAGGCTGTTTCTGCCCCGCTTCGGGCCGGGCTGAGCAAGGTTTCGCCAGATTCGCGTGGAATAACCCCAAACAGGGTTCGTTCGGAACGCAGACGGTGTACTTTGGAGCGGTAGCAATACTAACCCGCTTTGCAACGCAAAGGCACGACTGCATCGAGAAAGCACCGAATGCCAGGACACACAAACAGCAAAGCGAGATTGATGATGGCGATCGTTTGGGGAATGACGCAGGTGGGCGCTGGTGCTGCGGTGGCGGATCAGTTGCCAGGCACAACAGTATCAAGCGTCACGACCGGCCGTGTCAGTGTGTTTTCGCATGACGACGCGACAGGCAAGAAGGTCGCCGCGATCAGCATCCTGACGGATGTCGCCGAAGGCCGTCTCACGGTCAATCCCGACAAGAGTTTCGCGCTGGTGCTGACGGAAACCGACCATATCGGCAAACTGGCATTTTCCTATCAGGTCACCTACGAGGACGGCACGACCGCCAAGTTCACCTCGAACGTCAACACTGTGGCGGGGACGCAGGCCGCGGGCTGGAGCCTGGGCGACGGCTATATGCTGGAAACTGGCGCCAACGATTCCGTGATCGTCGAACATGGCGACAACCACCGCAAAGTCTATATCTCGATGGATGATGCGGCGCTGTCGCTGGCAGATATCGCCGCGCGCGAAAAGGTCAGCGTCGACAAGATCACCAGCAAGTTCCTGGCGGACCGTCCCGAATACGGCAGCAGCCCTGAGATGGCGCTGCAGCCTGATGCGGGCATGAAGCTGTGGCGGGCAATCACCGGCTCGGACAGCGAACCCTCCTCGAACTGGCTGCTGTTCGAACGCGGTCATTCCTATGCGACCGGCGACCTGCTGGACAGCGGAACGGCGGGCGAATCTGCCCTGCATCCGATCTATGTCGGCGCTTGGGGCACGGGCGACAAGCCCGAGCTCCTGGACTCGTCCAGTCTCACCCGTATCGGCAATGCCCATATCGTGATCCAGGATCTGCATTTCTCGGACGGGTTGCGGGTACTGAACGGCACCAACATCCTGTTCGATGATCTGCTGATGACAGGTGGCGAGACCGGCATCCAGAACGTCACCAATTTCACGCTGCGGAATTCAGACTTCATCGATGTAATCAAGGAAGCACCGAACGGCGATCACTGGGCCCCGCATTCGTCGCGCATCTCTGGGCTTTTTATTGCGGACACAGAGAACATCACGATCGAAAACAACTTTTTCGATCACAGCGGCTGGGCTGACGACTATCGCTATGACCTGTCGCTGGCCGGCGGCCAGCCCCCCAGCAAGTACAGCCACAACGTCTATCTTCAATATAACAACGAAGACATCACCTTCCGCGACAACATCGTGATGCGCGCGGCGGGGACGGGCACACAGGTGCGCTCGGGAGGATTTGTCGAGGATAACATATTCATCGACAACAACGGCGCGCTGATGGTTGGCGCCGGAGGAATGTCTGACGACAAGACCTTCGGCTATGGCAATTATTCGCTGGTCAGCGGCAATGTCATCACCTCAGGTGCACACAAGGATGCTGCTGAAGGCATCGGTTCGCTGACTGCCGGACTGACCAACTTGGGGTACGGTGCCACGTTGATCGACAACATCGTCACCAATCTGGCCAATCCGGCTGATGCCAAGGAACTGGCAGCCAAACCGATTGCTCATGACAGCGTCCAGTCTCGGCATGACACCGCCTATGACGACACAATCGTGCATAACTGGATCGGATCCAAACCGCTCGGTGCCAAGTCCAGCACCATCGTCGAACAAAACACCGACGACCTTTCCGCAACGAAACTCGACGTGACCACGATCCAGAATTTCGCTGCCAAGCTGTTGGGCAAGCCGACTGCCTCGATTGCGGATCTGGCGAATTACCTGCGCGCCGAAGCGGAGGGAAAACTGAACGATGTGGTCGATGCCGACATCATCAATGCCTATTTCAAGGTCGCCTTTGGGCTCGACACGACGATCCGCGGCGCCGAGACCACGCTGCGGTTCATCCCGAATGAACTGGGCGACGGTGTCCGTTGGGACAACCGGCTGAACTGGTCCACCGGTGACCTGCCCGGGGTTCAGGATGGCGACAGCGTCGATCTGGGCGGCAACTGGGTGCGCGGGTCTTCGGCGACCACCCGGATCGAAAACCTTGACCTAGGCACGGGCGGGAAACTGACCCTCACATCTGGCAAACTGACCGTCGAGGGCGAGCTTGTGGTCGGGGCAAAGGGTGGCACGCTGATCATCGACAATGCCGGCCAGTTCTGGACCGATGGCTACAAGGATACCGAGGGCCTGACGATCGACATCGACGGCGGGCGCTTCGTGAATACGGGCCTGTTCACCGGCTTTGCCCAGATTCAGGCCTCGGGTGATGCCCAGGTGATCCTGGCCACCAGCAAATCCGCCACGGATCTGCGCAACGGGTCGATCCTCGACATCACGGGCGCGAATACAAAGGTCGGTTTTGACGGCGATGGCGGCATGGCGCTGCTGCGGATGCATGATGGCGCCACGCTGCGCTTCGAAGCACAGGATGGCCGTCTTGGCAGCATCGGGGAATTCCGTTCGGGGGCGTTCAATAGTGTCGACGATCTGACGTCCGGCATTCGCCTGAATGGACAGCTGACATTGGCCCTGAGCGACATCGGCAGCAGCGGATCAAAATGGGTTCTGGCCTCGGCCGACGAGATCACCGGCAGTTTCGACAGGATCGTCGCCCAGAACCTTGGCACCGACCGCGATATCCAGCTGACGATCGATTACGATGCCGACCTCGTGACATTGGTGGTTGGCGCAGCAGGTTCGGGCACCGGCAAGGTGAAAACCTCGATTATCGGCGATGAAGACGGTTTTGCCTCCACTTTGGGCGGTGCGGCGCTGTTGCAAGCCTTGCACGACTCATTCGGTACGATCACGCCGCTCCCTGTTGCCGGAACCACCTTGCGTTTCAGCCCGAGCGGCCTTGGCGATGCGACCCGCTGGGACAACGCGTCGAACTGGTCCACCGGCGATCTGCCGGGGGCGCGGGACGACGACAGTGTCAACCTGAACGGTCATTTTGTGCGCGGTATTTCCGGGACCGCCACGCTGCAGAACCTCGATCTGGGCGAAGGCGGAAGGCTGAACGTGATAACTGGCAAACTGATCATCGACGGCGAACTGGCGGTCGGGGCAAAGGGCGGCACGCTGTTCGTCGACAAACCCGGCGAGATCTGGACCAATGGCTATTCGGACAGCGACACCCTGACGGTCATCGCCGACGGTGGGCGCTTTGTGAACACCGGCCTGTTTACAGGAATGGCCAAAATCCGGGCAGCGGATGATGGGCAGCTGATCCTGGCGACCGACGGGGCCGCGATGGATCTGCGCAATGGCGCATCGCTGACCATTCAGGGCGCCAGGACCAAGGTCGGCTTTGACGGGGATGACGGCACGGCGCTGCTACGGATGCAGGACGGGGCCACGCTGCGTTTCGACGCACAGGATGGCAAGATCGGCACTATCGGGGAATTCCACTCGGGCGTCTTCGATGACGACGATGATATCATCTCGGGCATCCATCTGGATGGCCAACTGACCCTGGGTCTGAAAAACATCGGCATCGCCGCGTCCAAATGGGTTCTTGCGTCAGCCGATGAGATCACTGGCAGATTTGACAATATCGTCGCTCTAGGCCTGGACAAGATCCGCGATATCAAGGTGACCATCGACTATGACGCCGACCTCGTGACATTGTTGGTCGGCGCATCGGGCAAGGGCAGCGGCAAGATCACCACCTCCTACATCGGCGATGAAGACGGCTTTGTCTCGGCCTCCGGTGGTGCGTTGCTGTGGCAGGCCTTGCATGACACATCGGGCACCGCGGTGGCAGACCCGATCCTGTCCACGCTCGATGACTTCCAACTCTCCTGGATGATCTGATCCCTGCCCTGGCGTGAAACGCCCGCCCCAATCAGGGCGGGCGTTTTCGCATGCGAAAATTAGGTGCCCATCACCCTGTCAGGCACGCGCGGCCAACCAGGCCCGAAGATCGGCCAGAAATGCGTCGGTCACGCCGGCCCCTTTAACCATCACCTTGCCCACACCGCCGGAAACCTGAATTGTGTCCCCTGAGGGTTTTGCCAACCCTGATCGGGCAACCGTCTCTGTCACTGCCTTTCGTGACGTTTTCGCAGGTCGCAACGCCTGTTCCAGAACCACCCGCTCGGTCTGCGCATCGCGGCAATCTGCGCCTGCCAACGCCGTTTTCAGCCGTTTGGCAAATTGGGAATCCGCCCCGATCGCCGCCGCAAGCGCCAGACCCAGCCGTTCCGGGATCGCCTCGGGAAAACGCAGGGCATCACCCAAGGCGTCATGCACTGCAACGAACGACAGTATCTTGGATCGCCGCGAAGGCGTGGTATTGGCGAACAGGTGTTTGACTGCTGCAGATGCCCCGTCATACACACCCAAGCGGGCCGCCTCGGCCACCAGCCGCCCGCGTTCGTAGAACGACACATCAGCGCGGATCTCGTTTTCTTCGACCATGGCCAGATAGGCGTCAGGCGCTGCGGCATGGGACCGGATCAGAGCCTGTATCTGCCCGAAACGTGGATCCTGCGTTTCTTTCAGCAACTCTTGCAGCGCCATCAGGCGCCGCGCCCCCGAAATCAGCCCATAGCGCCCGCCCCCAAGGTCCACCACCTCGATCGGGGTTTGCTGGCCGCGGGCGCGCAGGCTGGCCTTCAGGGCGGCCATGTCATCAGTATCATAGACCATGCGGTCACGCAGCAGATGCGCTGCCGCGATGGATGCCAGCGGCAGGTCCAGCACGATCCGACCGCCCTGCCGGGCGGCCTGTATCTCGGCCGACAATTCAGCCAAGGCGGCCTGCGCAGCCGCATCGCCGGCGACCTGGGCAACCGGCGGCAACCTGACAAAACCTGACCTCGGAACCGTTGCGGGCATCATCCCATCCTGCGGCGTTTCGGCCGTCATGGCCGATGGGGTCAGGCGTTTGCGTTTGGCCATGGGTCAATCTTTCCTTGCGGTTTCTTCCCCAACAGATCGGGTCTAATCCGCCATGACAGAGCCGATATGTGCCTTGGCGCCATCACTGGGCTGCCCCGGCCTGCGCCGCGCTGCGCGCCAGATCTTCGCGGCGCCAGATGCCCAGCAGCAGCGTCTTGAACGCGGCATAGGTGGCGTCGAACGTTTCGCGGCCGCGGGCATAGGTCTCGCGGTTGAAATCGCGGTAATCAGCCTCGTAGATGCCATGCACCTGTTCGCCGGCCTGCCCGATCAGCGCGGTGAAATCCTGCCGGTGCGGTGACAGGGTACGCCCCATCCAGGACTGGATCAGCCCCGCCATTTCAGCCTGCTGGCTGGCATCATAGCGCGTCAGCACCGCGCGCACCGCATCCCATTCAAACCGGATTTCCGGCCGCCCCAAGGCGCGGGCTGCCAGGTTTTCGCTTTCCTCGATCGAATGAAACGTGGCGTGCAGCATGTCGAAGAACCGCCCCGTCGAGTCAAACTCCAGAAACGACGCACCGAACGGCACCAGCAGGATATCCGCCGCTGCAAGCCCGTTGATCGTCAGATAGCCAAGCGCCGGCGGGGTGTCGATGAACACCAGGTCATAGGTCTGCAGCACGCCATCTGCATCCAGCATTTCGGTCAGGGCATCCCACAGCTTCCATCCGCGGGTCTGCATGCGCCAGACGGGGATCTGGAACTCGGCCCAGTACAGGTTCAGCTGTGCGCCAATCAGGTCGATATTGGGCCAGTGCGTGGGTCGGATGACATCCTGCGCCTTGATCTTCAGCGCCTCGGTCAGCGTCTCGTCCATGGCCAGGGGGGGCTCGCCGCGATCGCTGCGGCGCTGGTTTTCCGCCCGCAGCGTCAAGGCATGATGGCGCGCGATCAACGGGAACACGGTTTCCCATTCATCGGCGATCTGCGCGCCAAAGATCGACGACATCGACCCCTGGCTGTCCAGATCGATGACCAGCACGCGGTAGCCGTCCAGCGCCGCCGACATCGCCAGATGCGCGGCCGTGGACGTCTTGCCGACCCCGCCTTTGAAATTCGCCACCGCCACGATCTTGGCCGGCAGACCCGGGGGGCGATAGGGCAGGTATTCCTTGGCCTTAGATCCTTCGGCGCCGAAATGCGCCCGCAGCCGCAACACCTCGTCGAGCGTGAACCATTTTGCCCCACCGTCGCTTTCCGACCGGCCCTGCGGCAAGTCCGGATTGGCCCGCAGCACGCGGCGGAAATGCTGGGACGCGACAGGGATCAGGTACTTGGTGATTTCCCAGGTCGAGAACAGCCGCAACTGCCGCCGGCCTGTTTCATCAAGGCCCCGGTTGGCCAGATCCGTCCTGCCACGCTGGCAGGCTTCTGCGATGGCCGCGAAATCGCTGGTCCCTGATGGTGCGCCGAGTGTCGAAAGCGCCCGGTCCGGTGAAATGTTGAAATAGGGAGGAAGGTCGTCGCCGCTCATGTCCCGCCACCCATATGATCACTGATGTATCGCGTTTTCCAGAGTGTACCCTGAAACATGGCACATGCCAAGATAAAGCGATCATCATTGCTTTTCACTGCAAAATCATAGGCTTGTTCGCGTGGTACCGTCAGTGGGTTGTGTCCTGCAGGACACGTCTACCCAAGAATATCTAAGTTAATTTATGTTATTCAGTAGTTAAGCACGCTTTGATCCAAAAAAATCTGCTGCAACCATCTGATTTGGCGTGGTTTCCCGTCATGTCAAAAACATCCTGCGATTCCGATACCACGAAACAGCGACTCTCAAACCCCGATCACACGACTCTGATCCCCCGTTGGCCATGGTGGACGCCGTGGCTGTGGATAACTATCCTTGCCGTCAATGAAACGACGAATCTCCGTGCAAGAGATTCGCATTGAGGCAGCGTCCGGTGAATTGGCGTCCGGGGTCCCGATCCGGGCCCTGATACGACACGGACAAGGGCAGAAAAGGCAGGGCCATGGCACATCCTCCGGGACCAAGGCAGACGGCTGTCGCCGTCACACATGATTTTTTCGTCTGCGATTTTTTCGCGGCCGTCCCCAAACACGATCTTGCGTCGATGGAACATCCGATTTTCTCGCTGTCGACCCGGCCTGATCGTCGGGTGATCTGCTATGACCATAACGGCACCACATTGACCGTCACACCCAGCGTGAAGGGCCGCGCGACGATCTTTGACGCCGACATCCTGATCTTTTGCATCAGCCAGTTGATGGCCGCACTGAATGCCGGTCGTGCCGTATCGCGCCGCCTGACGCTGACGGCGCATGACCTCTTGCTGGCCACCAACCGCGAGACCTCGGGCGATGGCTATGCCCGGCTGCGCGAAGCCTTCGAACGGCTCTCGGGCACCCGGATCACCACGAATATCGTCACCGGCGACACCGAGATCACCCGGGGTTTCGGCCTGATCGAATCCTGGGAAATCGTGCGCCGCACCCGCGCTGGCCGGATGGTCGCCGTCACGGTGACGTTGTCGGAATGGCTGTTCGATGCGGTGCTGGCGCGATCGGTGCTGACGCTTAGCCGCGATTACTTTCGCATGCGAAAGCCGCTGGAACGGCGGGTCTACGAACTGGCGCGCAAACATTGCGGCCGTCAGCAGGAATGGCGCATATCGGTCGCGGTGCTGGCCAAGAAATCCGGCACCGCCAGCCCGCTGCGGGTGTTTCGCGCCATGCTGCGCGAGATGATCCGGGAAAACCGCCTGCCGGATTACATTCTGGCCGAGGAGCCCGGCGATATCCTGCTGGTCACCCCGCGCGCGGCGGTGATCGAGGCCGGCGGACTGCCCGGCCCGCTGCTGGAACCAGACACCCTGGACGAAGCGCGCCGGCTGCTGCCCGGGGCCGATGTTCATGCGCTGGCCGCGGAATGGCGCGCCTGGTGGCAGTCCTCCGGCTGTCCCCGCCTGCGCTCGGCCGATCGCGCCTTTCTGGGCTGGGTCCGCACGCGGGAGGGGCGCTGAGGTCTCAGAGTTTCCAGAAATCCGCGGGTTTGCCACAATGGACAAGAAGCGCGGCCGCATCGGGGCCGATCTCTGCCGTGATCTGGTCGTGCACCCCGGGCGAGAAACGTGGCTTTTCGACAAGTGTGTCCGTCAGGAACCGATTGCGGAGCGTTTGCCGCAGACCCTTGGGGGCCAATTTCTTCAGCCGCTTTACAAACGGCAGGCCGTTCAGCAAGGCATGCAGCCTGTTCGGCACCTTCTTGCCCGCGCTCGGGTTCACATGGCCGCGCCGGATTTCGGGGGCGAGGGGCAGATTGAGGAAGGCGCAGAGCCGGGCAAAGAACGCGGGTTGGTCAGCCTCCATGTCTTCCATGAACCCGACAAAGATCTGCGCATCGGGAAACACCGCCCGGTAGCGTGACAGGTTTTCCCAGTACAGGCTCTGGCCAAGATAGCGGTCTGGCATTTCCGTGACCGCCCGGTCCAGCGTGGGCGGGATGCGGTTGCCAAAATTCACGCGGTTCTGCACCCATGCCGAGGTCATCCGCGCGATCGGATGGCGCACCATGTAGATGATCTTCACGGCGGGCTGGTAGGCGGCCATCCGTGTGGCGCTTTGGGGGTAAAGCCGGCCCGAGGCGTAATCGTTCGAGCCCTCGCCGCACAACCTTTGCCCCGCATGGCCGTCGAAATGGCGCGCGTACCAGTCGGGGCCATGGGCGAAATTCTCGTCATGGCTGAAGTAGTTGGGCTCGCCGTTCGGGACCATGAAGACATCGGGATGGTCTTCCAGATAGGCGCAGACCGTCGAGGTGCCGCATTTCATGGCGCCGATCACGATCAAGTCGGGTTTCAAGGGAAATATCCTCCAGAACAATGCGTGCGCGGTCAGGTACCCGCAGGCAGGATGTCACCATGGCCGGCGGCCCTGAGGGTGGCATGGATTTCGGCCAGATTGGTGATCACCATCCGGCCCGCGACCCGTTCCAGATCCGCCCGCACCGGGCCGGGTGGCAGACCCAGGGTGGCGCAGATCCGGTCCACCGTCGGTTGATGGCAGTCAGGCCGCGCAAGGTCGGCCTCGTAATCGACCACCAGATGGGGCAGGGGGGCCAGCAACGCGGTTTCATAGTCCAGCAGGGCGCGGTTCCAGGTGATTTGCCGCAGGAACAGGGTCGGATCCAGCGTGATCTGCCGCGCAGGCGTATCCGCGCCGCCCGCGTCGGCGCGGATGTGATACTGCTGCACCGCCTGCGCGGTCGACAGCGACAGGCACTGCGCATAGGTGCCACGCCGGATGTGGATCAGGTGAAAGCCGTCGGCGACCAGTCCCTCCAGAAAGGCGGCATGATCTGGGATCCGCTGCACCTCGAACATCTGATAGGTGATCAGCTTGGCCCCCCAGGCCCGCGCCTGCTTGATCGACGCGAGGCGGTTCAGGAACAGCCGCGGCGCCAGTACGGCATGATGCAGCACCTCACCGTCGCAATGCAGCCCCGGCACCTGCCGCAGCAGGCGGTACAGCAGGGTGGTGCCGGACCGGGGCCGGCCCAGCATCAGGAACTTGTCGGGATGGTTCCGCCCCAGCAGCGCCTTCAGATGCACCCGCGCCTCGAACGCATAGCCGCTGAGCGCCGCGCGGTCCTTGTGCCACAGCCCGAAACGATAGGGATCCCCCACCGGCGGAATGCCATGCACGGCATGGTCGTGCAGGCGCAGGCGATCGGGGCTGGGTGACGCCATCGGATGGCCTTTTTTCTGCATTGCGGCGCTGACAATCCTTTCCTGTGCCTTCCGGACTGTCAATCGGCTGCGGCCAATCGGCCCCGGCGATCTTGACCGGGGCCTGCCCCCTTGGGTTAGGCCGTATTTGCGGGCATAGACTGCAACGAACAGGCGGTGGACCATGCGGCAACCGATGGGTGTCGGCAGGCAGGAGACGGGTGATGGGTATTTTGGGGCGTATCATGGCAGGCGCAGCGGTATTGGCGCTTGCGGCGGGCGGTACCTTTGTCTGGGGCTGGTACAGCCACAAGGGCGCCGAGCCACCGTTGCACCGGATCATGACCCGGATCGACGCAAAACTGTTTCCTGAAACCTCGGCCGCACAGTTGACGGAACGGTTGACCCGCCGGATCGAAAGCACCTTTCTGCGGCTCGAAGGCGAGGTCTGGTAAATTCCCGACAATGATTTCATCAATGGTGGCGGGATGACCACCTGGGGCGCTCAGCTGCTGGTGATGAACCATGCCGGCCTGATACATCTGTTCGAAGACGGCAAGGGATTGACGCGCACGGCCATCACGCCACCGGACAACGGTCTGGCCGCCTATCTGGTAGCCGCCGCCTCCGAAAAATACCGTGACTATACCCATCGCCCTGACAAGATGCGGTTCAACGACATCGTTTTTGTCGATGCGGATGACCTGCATGGTCTTGCGCTGTCCTACACGTTCTATGACGCGGCGCGGGAATGCTATGGCACCCGGATCGCCTTTCTGGACCTGCCCCGTGACGCGGCCCCGGCAACAGTGACGGTCGGCGCGGGCGACTGGCGGGTGGTGTTCGACACCTACCCCTGCCTTGCGCTGAACCCCGACTATATCGCCATGAACGCGATCCAGGCCGGCGGGCGGATCCTGTTTCAGGCGCCGTCCACGCTGTATCTGGGGTCAGGCGATTACGGGCTCGACGGCATTTACACCTATGATGGCGGCCTGCAATCTGACGACAATGCCTATGGCAAGGTCATGGCCGTGGACCTGCGCACCGGTGCATCGCGCATCGTGTCCAAGGGGCACCGCAACATCACCGGTCTGGCTTTCGACCCGCAGGGCCGGTTGTGGGCGGTCGAACATGCCGAACGCGGCGGCGACGAGTTGAACCTGATCGTCGAAGGCGAGAATTACGGCTGGCCGAAACAGTCTCTGGGCACGCTGTATTCCGGGCAACCGCTGCCGACCGAAGGCACCTATGGCCGCCACGATCTGTACCGCCCGCCGGTCTTTGCCTGGCTGCCGTCGGCTGGGATCTCGGCGTTGACCGCGATCCGCGGCATTGATCCGTCATGGGATGGTAGCCTGCTGGCCGGGTCACTGTCGTCCGAGGATTTCGGCCAGAGCCTGTGGCATATCCGGCTGGAAGGCGACCGTGTGCTGTTTGCCGAACGCATCCGCCTGAAACGCCGCATCCGCCATCTGGTGCAGCATGGCGAACAGATCGCGGTCTGGCTGGATACCAACGAATTGGTGCTGCTGACTGCCATGCGCCGGCCCGATCCGCTGGGGGCGACGCTGGCCTGGGTGGCCAAGGAATTCGACCCTGTTCTGGCTGGACAGGTCACTGCAACGCTGCAGGCCTGCGCGCAATGCCATTCCTTTGAACAGAACGTGCAGATGGCTGGCCCGTCGTTGAACGGGGTGGTGGGGCGCGGCATCGGCGGCGCCCCGTTCGAAGGCTATGGCGCGGCGCTTGCGGCGATGGACGGCGTCTGGGACACGACCAGCCTGACGGCCTATCTGACCAACCCGGCCGGCTTTGCCCCCGGCACGACGATGCCCGACCCCGGGCTGGCGGGACAGGACGCGCTGATCGACGGCGTGATCCGGGCGCTAGTCCAGACCGACAGCAGCGCCGCTCCGGATCTGCGTTACGACTGAGGCGGCACGGAGGCCGGTTTCATCGTGTGCCCGGCCGGTACCATGGGCCGGCTGGGACGGAACCGCCGGAACCAGGCTTCGAGCGTGCGAAAGCTCAGTTCGGCAATCAGATAGGTCAGTACGAAATAGAGCGGCAGGGTCACCCAGCCGTTGACCTGATCCATCTCCGTGCCTGTCACCATGGCGAGGCTGCGTCTGGTGATGTCGAGCGCGATCAGGTGATACAGATACATGCCATAGCTGACCATGCCGACACGGGTGATGATCGGCAGGGTCAGAAAGCCGCTGAGCGGCGTTCTTTCCCGCATCACCAGGCTCATCACCAGCAGGGTCATCAGGCTGTGGACCAACAGGTTGGGCAGGCCCAGCAGGTTGCGGACGCCAAAATGCAGATAGCCGACCAGAAGGACCGCGATCACCACCGACGCCATGCGGGCACCAAGCACGGGCCGCATCATGTCAAAGCTGTTCCGGCGGTGCAGCAGGATGGCCGCCAGCGATCCCATGATGATCGGCGCATAGGTGGCATTCGGCAGCCGGAACAGCAGCGGCCCGACTGCAACAGGCTCTATTCCAAGCAAACCCATGACCCCAAGCACATTGACCGCGATCAGCGCCAGACAGACGGGGACCAGGAACCGCGCGGGCAACAGCAGCATCAACAGCGGCCAGATCATGTAATACTGTTCTTCGACCGCCAGTGACCAGGTGATGGTCAGCAGCGGGATGTTATCGACCAGAAAATTCGACAGGAAGAGATAGTAGAACGGCAGCAGTTCCAGCAACTCATGCCGGCCCTTCACGCCGATGTAATAGGCTGCGACGCAGGTCACGACAAAGAAATAGACCGGCACGATGCGGATGATCCGCCGGATATAGAAATTGCGCAGTGAGAACGCGCCGTAATCCTCGGCCTCGCGCAGCAACAGCGTGGTGATCAGGAACCCGCTGAGGATGAAAAACAGGTCCACGCCCAGAAACCCCCGGTCCAGCAGGCGGTAGGTGTCCGAGTTGAACGGTTGTGCATGGTGCCACAGCACCATCAGGATGCAGACAAAGCGCAACCCGTCCAGATTGGCGAAATGCGACCGCGCGCGGTAGTTCTGATGCGACGGTTCAACGGGCGTTTTGGCTGTATCAGTCACGAATCTAACCTTTGCAAAGCTGATGCAAGCGGCACGGGTTTTTCGCCGCCCTCCAGCACCCAGTCATAGATGGTGCGGATCTGGCGCGCCTTGGCGGCCCAAGTGAAATCCTGTGCGATCCGGGCGCGGCCGGCGGCGGCCATGGCGGGCAGGGCGGTGCGGTCGCCGGCCAGCGCTTCCAGCCGCGCGCGCATGCCCATGATCAGATCGGCGCGGCCGGTGAAGGGGATGCGAAACCCTGTCGCATCCGACACCAGTTCGGCAGGCCCCGCATAATCGGCCACCACCGGCACCACGCCAAGCGCCATCGCCTCCAGCACCACGCCGCCACCGAATTCGCGGATCGACGGAAAGGCCATCACATGCGCCGTGGCCGCCACATCCTGCACCGCCTGATGCGGCAGGTTGCCGTGCAGCCGCAGGTCGGCCTCGGGGCAGTTTCGCATGCGAAACTCTTCCAGCGCCACACGCATCGGTCCATCGCCGATGATGTCGATCGCGATCCTGCCCGTTTTCAGCAGGGGCAGAGCCGCTTCCAGCAGCATGTCCGGGCCTTTGTAGGGTACCAGGCGGCCGATGAAACAGGCCCGCAGCGGGCCGTTCGGATCTTGGGTCGCGATGCGGTTGAACCGGGCGGGGTCGATCGCGTTTTCCGGCAGCCAGATCACCTTGTCGGCAAAACGCGCCGGGATTTCCGAGGCGGTATGGGCGGATCCGGCGATGATGGCCCGGGCCGCCCGCAACATCCGCCCGCGCGCCGGATTGATCCGATAGGCCCCCCGCACGTAGGACAGCCATTCCCGTTCGCGCCAGCGTTCCGCCTCGAAACCCGGTGGCCAGGGCACGCCGCCATTCAGCGGGCCCAGCAGGAACGGCACCCCGGCCGCGGCCACCTTGGGTGCCAGCGGGGATGCGATGGTCGGGCTCAGCGGGGTCAACCGGTGCACGATGTCATAATCGCCCGCGTGGATCGCCGGGCCGAACTGTTGCCACAGCAGCCGTTCGAACCACGGATAGGAAACGGCGGAAATCGCGGTGGCCAGCGTCCAGGCCTTGCCGGTACCCCGGCGCAGCAGGTTCGAAAGCTGGTGCAACGGTTTTGCGACTGCCTCGGAATCCAGCGCGGTGAAATCCTGCCCCTCGATCAGGCCGGCGCGCAGGATCGCGGCACGGTTGCGTACCTGGGTGACGATATGCACATCGGCCACGTCGCGCAGCGCATGCGCCAGCGACCAGCCCACTAATGGCACGCTGACCCATTCCGGGTTGGCAGCTTCGGCGATGACAAGCACGCGTGGGCGGCGGTCGGGCATCTTGCGGTCCTTTGCGACAGCGGTCCAGGTCCTGATTGGCCCTTCATAGCGGGGAAATCGGGCAGGAAAAGGCAATGGACCGGGTTCGGTCACAGTGGCGTCATTTTCTTATCCCAGGAAACCCGTTATGTTCGTGACATTTAATGACCTGCCGAGGTTCCGCTTTCCATGACAATGACATCGCAGTCCGCCATTTCAGGTGCGCATCTTCTTGACCGCGGGATTGGCCGTTATCTGACGCCGGGCCTTTTGTGGTTTGTGCTGGCCTGCCTTGCGGCGGGGCTGTTTTTCTGGCCGGGGCTTGATGCGCTGTTCGCGGCCTGGGCGCGACCGGAATACAGCCATGGACCGCTGATCCCGGTGCTGTCGGCGCTGCTGTTCCTGCGGCAGTTGAAAGAAGTGCCGGTCAACGCCGGCCCGGTCAACGACCGCTGGCCCGGCGTCATACTGGTGCTGTTCGCGCTGTTTTGCGGTGCGCTTGGCCGGATGGCCAACATTTCCGACATCGTGGCCTATGCGACGATCCTCTGGGTGGGCGGGCTGCTGCTGATTTCCTTCGGCTGGCGCACCGGCAAGCATTTCTGGCCGCCGGTCCTGCATCTGGTCTACATGCTGCCGCTGCCGGGGGTCATTTACTACAAGCTGTCGACCTGGCTGCAGCATGTCTCGTCCGAGCTTGGGGTCTGGTTCCTGCGCCTGCTGGATGTGCCGGTGTTTCTGGACGGCAACATCATCGATCTGGGCGTGCTGCGGTTGCATGTGGCCGAGGCCTGTTCCGGCCTGCGCTATCTGTTCCCGATCCTGTCGTTCAGCTATATTTTTGCCGTGCTGTATCGCGGGCCGATGTGGCACAAGGCGATCCTGCTGATCTCGGCCGCACCGATCACGGTCGTGATGAATTCGGTCCGGATCGCCATGGCGGGCAAGATCGCCAATACCTGGGGCGTCGAGTGGCTGGAGGGGTTCACCCATTTCTTCGAGGGCTGGGTGATCTTTGTCGCCTGTATCGTGCTGCTGTTCGGGCTGGCGCGGGTCATGCTGTTCCTGCATCCGTCGAAGATGGGGCTGGTCGAGGCGCTGGATCTGGATACCGATGGTGTGTTCCCCCAGCTACGCCGGGTCCAGCTGGTGCGGGCATCGGGCGCGCTGATCGTGGCGGTCGTGGCGGCTTTTCTGGCGGTCGGGGCGTTCTTTGTCCTGCCGGACCGTAACACCACCCAGATTGTGCGCGATCCCTTTGGCGTCTTCCCGCGCGAATTCGGTGACTGGCGACAGGCCGGCCCGGCCGAACGGCTGGAGGCGTCGGTCGAAAAGGCGTTGAAGGCCGACGATTACCATCAGATCACGCTGTTCAATCAGAATGAACGCACCGAGGTGGGCCTGTTCATGGCCTGGTATGCCGACCAGAGCGAAGGTGGCATCCATTCGCCCGAGATCTGCCTGCCCGGTTCGGGCTGGGAAATCGCCTGGCTGGAGCGGACGGATGTGGCGGCAAGTCTGGGGCAGGACCGGCCTTTCAACCTGAACCGTGCGATCATCCAGAAGGGCGAGACCCGGATGATGGTCTATTACTGGTTCCAGCAACGGGATCGCCGCATCGCCTGGGATTTTGCTGCCAAGTTCTACCTGCTGCTGGACGGGGTGATGACTGGCCGCACCGACGGCGCACTGGTGCGCCTGACAACGCTGATCCGCCCCGGCGAGACCGACGCCGCTGCCGAGGCGCGGCTGAACGACGTGCTGTCGCGCGTGGCGGTTTCGATGCCGCGCTTCATTCCCGAAACCTGAGGCGGCGGCGTGAACATCCTTTTCGTCCAGCACGGCGATTATGCCGAGGCGCACGAACGCATGACACAGGGTGAAGCCGAGACCTACCGTGACCAGTTCCTGTCGGTGGCCCATGTTGCCGGCCTTGCCGATGCGGGGCATCAGGTGACGACCGTGGCGATCTGCGGGGCCCGCTATGACCGCGCGCTTGGCCCCGGCCTCAGGGCGATCGGGCTGCCGAAGGGGGCGCTTGATGCGACGTATGTCCGGGCGCTGTTCGACCGGCTGTCGCCCGACCGGATCGTCTGCCGGACCCCCCATCCGGCGCTGCTGGCCGAAGCGCGGCGTCGGGGTATCGCGACGCTGCCATGCCTCGCCGATATCTTTGGCCGGGCCAGCCTGCGGGCACTGCTGTTCCGGTTCCGCCTGCGCCGTGGGCTGTCCGGGCCGAATGTGCCTTGTGTCGCCAACCACAGCCTGAACGCCTCGCGGTCGGTGGTGACGGCGGGGCTGGCGGCGGCGGACCGGGTCGTGCCCTGGGACTGGAGCCGGGTGGTGCCCGCGCCAGCGGCCAAAAGTGCTGTTGCCGATCCGGCGGCACCGCGGCTGTTCCTGGCGGGCAAGCTGGTGGCCGAAAAGGGCGTGGGCGATGCGATCGCATCCCTGACCCATCTGCCGGGTGCGCGGCTGTCGATCGCGGGGCAGGGCGATATCGCAGGCTGGCAGGCCGAGGCGGCCCGGCTGGGCGTGGCGGACCGCGTGGCCTTTCTGGGCCGGGTCGCCAATACCGAAGTGCGCGCCGCGATGGCCGCGCATGACATCGTTCTGGTTCCCTCGCGCCGCAGCTATCCCGAGGGCCTGCCGAACACGATCTACGAAGCTCTCGCCTCGCGTTCGGCCCTGATCATGTCGGACCACCCTGCGTTTGCCGGACGGGTTGCGGAGGGTGCGGCCTGTCTTGTCCACCGCGCCGGCGACCCGGCCGATCTCGCCCACACCGTGACCCGGCTCTGCACCGAGGCGGGGCTTTATGCGCGGCTGTCTGCGGCGGCCCCTGCGGCGCTGGAGCGGCTCTATATCGGCCTCGAATGGCCCGACCTGGTGACCCGTTTTCTGACCGATCCGGAAAACCGGACGGACTGGGTCAAGGCCCATTCGCTGGCGGGGCTCGGGCTGGCCCGGTGACTGATGG
>JBBRVJ010000029.1:0-25273 GCA_038246975.1 Rhodobacterales bacterium
CTTTGCGCTGTCCTTTGCCGCCACAATCCACCCCCGCGAAAATGCCTGCGCAAAGCCTAGACCTGCGCGGTGCGTCCAACAAATGAAAAAGGGCACCAAACGGTGCCCTTTCCCTGCCACGATCCCAGTGGGATCACATCATGCCGTCCATGCCGCCCATGCCGCCCATGCCGCCGCCGCCACCAGCGCCCGACTTGGGCTCCGGACGATCGGCGATCATCGCTTCGGTGGTGATCAAGAGCGACGCGACCGAAGCCGCATACTCCAACGAAATCCGCACGACTTTCGCCGGGTCGATCACGCCGAACTTGAACATGTCGCCATACTCTTCGGTCTGCGCGTTGAAGCCGAACGCCTTGTCGGTCGACTCGCGGATTTTGCCGGCAACCACAGCACCATCGACACCGGCGTTCTGGGCGATCTGGCGAAGCGGCGCTTCCAGCGCACGGCGCACGATCTGGATACCGGCATTCTGGTCGCTGTTCACGCCCTCAAGCCCGTCGAGCGTGCTTGCCGCCTGCATCAGCGCCACGCCGCCGCCAACCACGATACCTTCTTGCACCGCAGCGCGGGTTGCGTTCAGCGCGTCGTCGACGCGATCCTTACGCTCTTTCACTTCGATCTCGGTCATGCCGCCCACGCGGATCACCGCAACACCGCCAGCCAGTTTGGCCACGCGCTCTTGCAGTTTTTCCTTGTCGTAGTCGCTGGTGGTGTCTTCGATCTGCTGGCGGATCTGTGCCACACGCGCCTGAATCTCGGCCTTGTCGCCAGCGCCATCAATGATGGTGGTGGTGTCCTTGGTGATCGAGATTTTTTTCGCCTTGCCCAGCATGTCCAGCGTGACATTCTCCAGCTTCATGCCCAGATCGTCGCTGATCACCTGACCGCCGGTCAGAACCGCAATGTCCTGCAACATCGCCTTGCGACGATCGCCAAAGCCCGGAGCCTTCACCGCCGCGATTTTCAGACCGCCGCGCAGCTTGTTGACGACCAGCGTGGCCAGAGCCTCGCCCTCGACATCTTCACTGATGATCAGCAGCGGCTTTTGCGACTGGATCACGGCTTCCAGCAACGGCACCATCGGCTGCAGCGAACCCAGTTTCTTCTCGTGCAACAGCACCAGAACATCTTCAAGGTCCGCCACCATCTTGTCGGCATTGGTCACGAAATAGGGCGACAGGAAGCCGCGGTCGAACTGCATGCCTTCGACGACTTCGGTCTCGGTTTCCAGACCCTTGTTTTCCTCGACGGTGATAACACCCTCGTTGCCGACCTTCTGCATCGCGTCCGCAATCTGACGGCCGATTTCGGCCTCACCATTGGCCGAGATGGTGCCAACCTGTGCGACTTCTGCAGAATCCGAGACCGGACGCGACGCTGCCTTGATGGCCGCGACGACCTTGGATGTCGCAAGGTCGATCCCGCGCTTCAGGTCCATCGGGTTCATGCCGGCGGCAACCGCCTTCATGCCTTCCTTGATGATCGCCTGGGCCAGAACGGTGGCGGTGGTGGTACCGTCGCCCGCCTCGTCATTGGTGCGGGAAGCAACTTCCTTCACCATCTGCGCGCCCATGTTCTCGAACTTGTCGGCCAGTTCGATTTCCTTGGCAACCGTCACACCGTCCTTGGTGATGCGGGGGGAACCGAACGACTTGTCGAGGATCACGTTGCGGCCCTTGGGCCCCAGGGTGACCTTGACGGCATCGGCCAGGATGTTGACGCCACGCAACAAGCGGTCGCGGGCATCCGATTCAAAACGTACGTCTTTGGCAGCCATTGAAGCAGCTCCTCAATTCGTTGAAGGGGGTAGGGTGCGTGCTTGCACGCACCGCGCGGAACAGCAATCTCAGGCCAGAATGCCCAGAATATCGCTTTCCTTCATGATCAGCAGGTCTTCGCCATCCAGCTTGATCTCGGTGCCCGACCATTTACCGAACATGATCCGGTCGCCGGCCTTGACCGACATCTCGATCAACTCGCCCGAATCCTTGCGGGCACCCGGGCCAACCGATACGACTTCGGCTTCGGCGGGTTTCTCTTTTGCGGTATCGGGGATGATGAGACCACCCTTGGTCTTGTCTTCGCCTTCGATGCGACGGACCAGCACGCGGTCATGCAGCGGTTTGAATGTCATCTGGTAACACTCCCTAGGTTCCAGGTTGAATGATGTTGGCACTCACCAACTCCGAGTGCCAACGCCGCTTACCTAGTCAACCCCTCTCCACCTGTCAACACGCGGTATCGCGAAAATTTCATGTGGCAAAGCCTTGGCCTTTGCCCCCGGCAATGCGACGATAATGCCATGACGAACTTCATCCGCCGCCTCGCCCTCGCCGTCCTGTTCGTGCTGCCCGCCGCTGCACAGGCCGAATGCACCGGCACGAACCTGATTGCGGCCCTCCCCCCGGCAAAACAAACCGCTCTGCGCGCCGCCGCCCGATCCGTCCCCTACCCGGATGGCAATTTCTGGCGCGCCTCGCGCGGCACGCAGACCGTTCACCTGATCGGCACCTACCATCTTGATGACCCGCGCCACGCAGCCACGATGACCCGCCTCGCATCCGTCATCGCCGAGACCGCCACCCTGCTGGTCGAGGCCGGCCCAGCCGAAGAAGCCGCCCTCGCAGAACGCGTCGCCCGCGAACCCGGCGTGATGATGATCACCGACGGCCCGACCATACCCGAACTGCTGTCCGAACCCGACTGGCAGGCCCTCTCCACAGCGATGCGCGACCGAGGCATTCCGCCGTTCATGGTCGCCAAGATGCGGCCCTGGTATCTGTCGATGCTGCTGGGCATACCGGCCTGCGACATGGAAAAGATCGCCGAACGCGGCGGCCTCGATGCCCTCATCATGGCCGCCGCCAAGCAACGCGGCATCCCGGTCAAGGCACTTGAACCCTACGATACTGTGTTTGGCCTGTTCGACGACATGCCCGAAGCTGACCAACTCGCCATGGTCCGCACCTCGCTGCAGCTCGAACCCGAGGCCGAGGACATGTCCGTCACCCTCGCCGACACCTACTTCGCAGAAGAAAGCCGCCTGATCTGGGATTTCATGCGCTTCTCGCTCGATGCCCTGCCCGGCGCCGACCCCGCCCGGACCAAAGCCGACATGGCCCTGATGGAAATCGCTCTGATGACGACCCGCAACCAAAACTGGATTCCGGTGATCGAGGCCTATGCCGCCAAAGGCCCGCTTCTGGTGGCGTTCGGCGCGCTGCACCTGTCGGGGGATGACGGCGTTCTGACCCTGCTCGCGGCGCGGGGCTTTGAATTGGAGCGCCTCCCGTTCTGACCGGACCCCCAGAAAGTTTTCTTCCACAAAGAATTTACCGCACCACCGCCCAAGCCCGACAGAATTTTCGCCGAGAATTCTTCTCCCCTCTCCGCCGCCCGACCCGCGCCATGGACGTGACAAACCCCCCGCTCCCGCCTATAACCCGGCCAAAATCCCCCAAGGTGAAGGCATCCCATGACCACGCTCGTTTTCGGCCACAAATCCCCCGACACCGATTCCACCGGCTCGCCCATCATCTGGGCCTGGTATCTGACCGAGATCAAGGGCACCCCTGCCTTTGCGAAATTGCTGGGCGAGCCGAATACCGAAGCGGCGTTCGTACTGACCCACTGGAACCTAGAGAAACCCGAGATCATCACCGACATCGCACCCGGTACTGACGTGGTGATCGTCGATACCAACAATCCGCAGGAACTGCCCGCCTCGTTAAGCGACGCAACTGTGGTCGGCATCATCGACCACCACATGCTGGTCGGCGGCATCAAGACCAAATCCCCGATCGACATCACCATCCGGCCGCTGGCCTGCACCGCGACCATCATGCACGACCTGATCGGCGACGATCTCGCCAAGGCGCCAAAGGCGATCAGGGGTGCGATGCTGTCCTGTATCCTGTCGGACACGCTGGAATTCCGCTCGCCCACCACCACGCCACACGACCGCGCCGTTGCCGAAAAGCTGGCAGCCGACCTTGGGATCGACATTCCAACCCATGCCGCGCAACTGTTTGCCGCCAAGTCCGACGTGTCGCGCTTCACCGATGCCGAACTTCTGCGGATGGATAGCAAGGAATACAACATCGACGGCCACGAATTGCGCATCTCGGTGTTGGAAACCACCGCGCCGCAAGTCCTGCTCGACCGTAAGGCAAGCCTGATGGCCGCGATGCCCGCTGTCGCCGACGAAGACGGGGCAGAGCAGGTCCTGCTGTTCATCATCGACATCCTGAACGAAGAGGCGACCCTGCTGGTCCCCAACGATCTGACCCGCAAGATCGCGGAGGCGTCGTTTCCCTGCACCGTCAGTGGCGACACCATTGTCCTACCGGGAATCATGAGCCGGAAAAAGCAGATCATTCCCGTGCTGAAACTCTAGGGTTGCGGCGGGAGCCCTTGAAAAAGGTGCCCGCCAAACGTCGGGACGGATGTCCGACGCATGCCCGACGTTTGTCAGACACTTATCCAACGCCTCGAAAGGCCGCCCATGACCGAGATCATCGCAAACCTGGGGCAAATCGCCGCCCGCTACGACGCCGTGTTCTGCGACCTCTGGGGCTGCCTGCATGACGGAAAGACACCCTTCCCGGCGGCCGTCGCGGCGTTGCAGGGGTTTCGGGCACAGGGTGGCAGAGTGTTGCTGCTGACCAACGCCCCCCGCCCGAAACCTAGCATTGTCAATCAGTTGGACGGCATGGGCATTCCGCGTGACGCCTGGGACGAGGTGGTAACCTCCGGTGACGCCGCCCAACACGCCCTGATCACCGGGGCAGTCGGCCGGAGGGTTTATCACATCGGTGCCGACAAGGACGAGCCGTTCTTCACCACCTTCGCCGACGATCTGCAAGATACGCTGAAACGCGAGCAACCTATTGTGAAGGTTCCTCTTTTGGACGCCGAAGGCATCGTCTGCACCGGTCTGTTCGATGACCTGACCGAAACGCCGGACGACTACCGCCCGCAGCTTTTGCTAGGCAAAACCAAAGGCTTGACCATGCTCTGCGCCAATCCCGACATCATCGTGGATTTCGGCGACAGACGGCTGTATTGCGCAGGTGCGCTGGCCCAAGCTTATGAAAACATGGGCGGAACAGTCCTGTATTTTGGCAAGCCACACCCCCCGATCTACGACCTCGCCCGCCGCCGCCTGACCGCCCTGACCGATCAGGCTGATCCGCGAATCCTATGTATCGGCGATGGTGTCACCACTGATATCCAAGGCGGCCAGTCCGAAGGCCTCGACACGCTTTTCGTCACGGGCGGCATCGCGGCTGCCGAATTTGGCGCAGATGCTGTCAATCCGGACAACGACTTGCTGGACGCTTACCTTGCAGCCCGGCAACTGTCTGCCACCTTTGCGATAGGTTACCTTCAGTAATATAATTGCGCAATCTGTCACACTGGCGTAAATATCTTGCGCGCACGATTGCGCCGCGCCGCAGCAACGGTTACGCTTTTCTGATCGAAACGGGAATCGGAAATGCTCGACAACATGCTGCGCGGCACAATCTGCATCGAAGACATCGAAATCGGCATGACCCGGTCGTTGCGGAAAACCATAACCGATCGCGATATAACGCTTTTCGCCGAAATCTCGACTGACCATAACCCGGTCCACCTCGACGAAGCCTATGCCCGCGACACGATTTTTGCAGGCCGCATCGCGCATGGAATGCTGACCGCAGGCCTGATTTCGGCGGTGATCGGCGAACAACTTCCGGGCCATGGCACTGTTTACCTTGGACAATCCTTGAAGTTCATGGCCCCCGTCCGCCCCGGCGATACGGTCGAGGCGCATGTGACCGTGACCGCCATCGACCACGCAAAACGCCGCGTGACCCTTGAAACCCACTGTGCGGTGGGTAAAACAGTCGTTCTGAAAGGCGAGGCGCTGGTTCTGGCGCCCAGCCGCAAGTTCGACTGACGGGGACGCGCCCCGCGCATGGGGCAGAATGCAAATTCACCAACATTGGCAAGGGCTTGACCCCACAACCCGAGGCACTTCGGTGGCGTTGGGCAATTTCGACGGCGTCCACCTTGGCCACCGCGCGGTCATCGACCTTGCCCGCTCCACCGCTCCGTTGGGCATCGTCACCTTTGAACCCCACCCGCGCGAATTCTTCGCCCCGACCTCCCCCCCCTTTCGTCTGATGAACGCCGAAGCCCGCGCAAACCGGTTGGCCAAGCTGGGCGTGCGGCACCTGTTTCAACTTTCCTTCGATGCAACGCTCGCCGCCCTGACCCCCGAAGCGTTCGCCATAGAAGTGCTGGCCCAAGGTATCGGCGTGTCTCATGTCGTCGTCGGGACGGATTTCTGTTTTGGCAAAGATCGCAAAGGCCGCGCTTCTGACCTGCAAACCTTTGGCGCAAGAAATGATTTCGCCGTCACCGTTGCCGAGCTGATCAAATCCGGAGACCGCGAGATTTCATCAACCGCCATCCGTGCCGCCCTGACCGAAGGCCAGCCGCGCGTGGCCGCCGCCATGCTCGGCCACTGGCACCGCATCGAAGGCGAAGTGATCCACGGCGAAGAACGTGGTCGGGAACTGGGGTACCCAACCGCCAACATGTCGGTCGCAGGACTGCACCTGCCAAAGTTCGGCGTCTATGCCGTGCGCGTCGATGTGCTGACCGGCCCGCATGCCGGCACCTACATGGGGGCGGCGAGCCTGGGTATTCGACCGATGTTCGGGGTCAATCAGCCCAATCTGGAAACCTATCTGCTCGATTTTACCGGTGATCTTTACGGGCAACACCTGTCCATCGCCTTTGTCGATTACTTGCGGCCCGAGTTGAAATTCACCGGCCTGCCCGCCCTGATCACTCAGATGCAGGCCGACACAGACCAATCCCGCGCCATACTGGCTGCCTTGTGACCCCTTCCCTTTCCCGCCCCGTCAGGCCACGTTGAACCATGTCCAAACTGCGCCCCCTGTTCTGGGAAACCGTCCCGCTGACCAAGATGACCGCCCCCGAATGGGAGGCGCTGTGCGACGGCTGCGGCAAGTGTTGCCTGAACAAGCTGGAGTATGAAGACACGGGCGAGGTCGAATACACTCGCATCGCGTGCAAACTGCTGGACAACGACAGTTGCCGCTGCGCCCACTATGCCACGCGGCACAGCTATGTGCCGGAATGCATTCGCCTTTCGCCCAAGACCCTGCCGAAAATCGCCTACTGGTTGCCCCAGACCTGCGCCTACCGCCGGCTGCATCAGGGGCGCGGGCTACCCGATTGGCACCCGTTGGTGACCGGCGACCCGGAAACCACCCACTCCAGCGGCAACTCGGTGCGCGGCTGGACCGTATCTGAACTGACCGTCCCCGAAGACGAATGGGACGACTATGTGATCGAGGAAAAACCCTGATGTTCTTTGCGTCCGACAATACCTCCGGCTGTCCTCCGCAAGTCATGGACGCTCTGCTGCGCGCCAATGACGGTTATGCGATGGGCTACGGCAACGATCCGATCATGGTCCGCGCCAAGGCTCTGCTGCGCGAGGTGCTGGAGGCGCCAGAGGCCGCGATCTATCTGGTGGCGACCGGGACTGCGGCAAATTCGCTGGCGCTGGCCATCGCTTGCCCGCCATGGGGGGCGGTGTTCTGCCACAGCCATGCCCATATCGCCGAAGACGAATGCGGCGCGCCCGAGTTCTTTACCAACGGGGCCAAGCTGGTTCTGGTACCGGGCCCCCATGGCCGGATGACGCCCGAGGCGTTGCAGGCGACCATTGCGCGCACCGGCAACGGCGGGGTTCACGGTGTGCAGCGCGGCATGGTGTCGATCACCAATGTGACCGAGGCGGGCACCGTCTATACCCCTGCCGAGGTCGCCGCCTTGACAGCCGTGGCCCGCAGCCATGGCCTGCCCAGCCATCTGGACGGCGCAAGGTTTGCCAATGCCTTGATTGCCACCGGCGCGACGGCCGCCGAAATGACGTGGAAAGCCGGCATCGATCTCGTCAGCTTTGGCGGCACCAAGAACGGGCTGCTGGGCGTCGAGGCGGTGGTGATCTTTGACCCCGCCAAGGCGTGGGAGTTCGAGTTGCGCCGCAAACGCGGCGGCCATCTGCCGTCGAAACACCGCTACCTGTCGGCCCAGATGGAGGCGTATCTGACGGACGGCCTTTGGCTGCGGTTGGCCGAACAGGCCAACGCGATGGGGGGTTTGCTGGGCCAGGGGCTGACTGATCTGCCCGAGGTGACCCTGCAGCACCCTGTACAGGCCAACATCAGCTTCCCCTACCTGCCCCCCGGCACCCATGCGCGGGCCGAGGCTGCCGGAGCGGTGTATTACCGGATGCCTGCACCAGATGGCCGCGAGGCGGCGCGCTTCGTTGCAAGCTGGTCGACGACAGAGGCGAACGTGGCCGCCCTGCTGACCGCCCTTCGCCCCTAGTTTTCTGCACCTGCAACGCGACAGACGTTTGCAACCTCTTGCCTGAATGATAAGCGGGGGCAACGTCACGAATCCGTCACTTTGACGCCGCCCGAGGATTTCCCCATGCGCGCCCCGACCGAGCCAAAGCTGATTTCCGGCAACGCAAACCTGTCGCTCGCCAAGGCAATAGCCCGCAGAATGTCGATGCACCGGGGGATGAACGTAAGGCTGGTCGAGGCGCGGATCGAACGCTTCAACGATCAGGAGATTTTCGTCGAGGTGTTCGAGAATGTGCGCGGCGAGGATATGTACATCATCCAGCCGACCTCGAACCCGGCAAATGACAATCTGATGGAACTGCTGATCATGACCGACGCCCTGCGCCGGTCGTCGGCCAACCGGATCACCGCCGTCATCCCTTATTTCGGCTATGCCCGGCAGGATAGGCGGTCCAAGGCGCGCACACCCATCACCGCGAAACTGGTTGCCAACATGATCACCGAGGCGGGCATCGACCGCGTCCTTACGCTGGACCTGCACGCCGCGCAGATTCAGGGCTTCTTCGACATTCCGGTGGACAACCTCTATGCGGCTCCGGTCTTTGCGCTGGATATCGACTATCACTTCAAGGGCAAGCTCGATCAGGTCATCATCGTGTCGCCCGACGTGGGCGGCGTGGCGCGGGCGCGCGATCTGGCGCAACGTTTGGGTGTCGGGCTGGCGATCGTCGATAAACGTCGGGTCAAGGCAGGTGAAGTCGTGGACATGACGGTAATCGGCGACGTCAGGGGCCACATCTGCATCATGGTCGACGATATGTGCGACACAGGCGGCACCCTGTGCAAGGCCGCCGAAGTTCTGATGGAAGGCGGGGCGACCGAAGTCCACAGCTATACCACCCACGGCGTTCTGTCCTCGAACGCGGTCGAACGGATCGGCAAATCGGTGCTGAAAAGCCTGGTGATTACCGACAGCATCGAGCCGACCGCCGAAGTCAAAGCCTCCAAGAACATCCGCATCGTGCCCACCGCGCCGATGTTCGCGCAAGCGATCCTGAACATCTGGAACGGCACGTCGGTGTCGTCCCTGTTCGAGGCCGAAACCCTGGGGCCGATCTATGAAGGCATGTACCAGCGCAGTTAGGCGACAACGCCGCAAGGTTCGTGCCACGGATCTACCCGCGTAGGGTGCGTGATCTCACGCACCGCTGGTCACGTCACATCCCAGTCATCCTCGCCCTTTACCGCCCCTACCGCCAACCAGTCCGCCCTGATCCGGGCTACACGCGTATCGCCCCAGGTGCGGAACACCAGATGAAATCCCTTTTCACTGACATGCTCTGCTGAAACATCAGCCCGCGCGTTGTGCTTGTGGTCGGTGTCCCACATCGAGACCGACACATGCACCGCAGGCACCTCGGAAAAAGGTTCCTTGTAGTCAACCACGTGCCGACTTTCGCGCGGACCGCTGCCGGTCCACATCACGCCATCATCGGCAAAGTCCGAAAACAGAATGCGCGATCCCTGCTGAATACCGATGCCGCCACTGGAAATGCGTTTCATGCTGTTCCGAACTTGTTCCGGCAAACCTTAGCGCAGAATTCAGGCAACACTAGGCCGATATGATAGCAGCCCCGCCGTGCACCGGGCCGCTGGCGTACGAACAGGAAAGGGTCAGTTGGCGATAGCGGCCCGCAGTGCCTGCATGTCATTGATCAGCTTTTCCGCCTCGGCCTTGTCATCGGCCAGCGCCACAAGCCCGCGCGCTTCGGCCACCAGACTGTCCAGCATGGCCACCGTCATTTCCTCGACCGCAATTGCCCGTTCCGCCAGAACCGACACCGACGTCGCGGTAATTTCGGCAAAACCACCGGTCACGACAAACGCCTTGTTTCCTGTAGCCGACACCGCTTTGACGATGCCGGGGCGCAGGGTGGTGATGGTGGGGGTGTGCCCCTCCATCGCCGTCAGGTCGCCTTCGGCGCCGGGAATTTGCACCTCGGTTGCCGCCACGCTGACCAGCCTGCGCTCGGGCGATACCAGATCGAATTGCACCGTGCCCGCCATGTCGCCCCCTTACGCCGCTGCCGCAGCCAGACGCTGCGCCTTGGCCTTCACGTCGTCGATGCCGCCCACCATGTAGAATGCCGCTTCTGGCAGGTGATCGTATTCGCCTGCTACTACTGCCTTGAACGAGGCAATCGTCACATCCAGCGGCACCTGCACGCCCGGCGATCCGGTGAACACCTGTGCCACGTCGAACGGTTGCGACAGAAAACGCTGGATCTTGCGCGCCCGCGCCACGGTCAGCTTGTCCTCTTCGGAAAGCTCGTCCATCCCCAGAATGGCGATGATGTCCTGCAACGATTTATAGCGTTGCAGCATGCCCTGAACCGACCGCGCCACATTGTAATGCTCGTCCCCCACCACCAGCGGGTCAAGAATACGGCTGGTACTGTCCAGCGGGTCAACCGCCGGATAGATGCCCAGTTCCGAAATCGCACGGCTGAGAACAGTCGTTGCGTCCAGGTGGGCGAACGACGTCGCAGGCGCCGGATCGGTCAGATCGTCGGCAGGCACATAGATCGCCTGCACCGAGGTGATCGACCCCGCCTTGGTCGAGGTGATGCGTTCCTGCAGCGCCCCCATGTCAGTTGCCAGTGTCGGCTGATAACCCACGGCTGACGGGATACGCCCCAGCAGCGCCGACACTTCGGACCCGGCTTGGGTAAAGCGGAAGATGTTGTCGACAAAGAACAGAACGTCCGTCCCCGACTGGTCGCGGAACTGTTCGGCAATCGTCAGACCCGACAGGGCGACGCGCAGACGCGCCCCAGGCGGCTCGTTCATCTGGCCGTACACCAGCGCCACCTTGGACTTGGTCAGATCGTCGATGTTGATGACGCCCGATTCGATGAATTCGTGATACAGGTCGTTGCCTTCCCGTGTCCGCTCGCCCACGCCGGCAAACACCGAATAGCCCGAATGCACCTTGGCGATGTTGTTGATCAGTTCCTGAATAAGGACCGTCTTGCCCACGCCCGCACCGCCGAACAGCCCGATCTTGCCGCCCTTGGAATAGGGGGCCAGCAGGTCGATCACCTTGATGCCGGTCACGAGGATCAGCGCATCCGTCGCCTGTTCGGAAAACGACGGGGCCTTCTGATGGATCGCGCGGCGTTCGGTATGCTCGACCGGGCCCTTTTCGTCGATTGGATCGCCGATGACGTTCAGGATGCGCCCCAGCGTGCCGTCGCCGACCGGCACCGAAATCGGCGCCCCGGTGTCTGCCACCGCCGCCCCGCGCACCATCCCTTCGGTTGCGTCCATCGCAATGCAGCGCACCGTGGATTCGCCCAGATGCTGCGCCACTTCCATCACCAGCCGCTTGCCGTTGTTGTCGGTTTCCAGCGCGTTCAGAATGGCAGGCAGGTCGCCATCAAACTGAACGTCCACCACAGCGCCGATAATCTGCGTCACTTTGCCATGCGATTTCGCATTTGCCATGTCGTATCTCCGGTTACCTTACAGCGCCTCGGCGCCCGAAATGATTTCTATCAGCTCTTTGGTGATCGCAGCCTGACGCGAGCGGTTGTAGATCGTCGTCAGCTTCTTGATCATGTCGCCCGCGTTGCGCGTGGCGTTATCCATCGCTGACATCCGCGCGCCCTGTTCGGACGCCCCGTTTTCCAGCAACGCGGTGAACACTTGCGTAGCCACGGCACGCGGCAGCAGATCGGCCAGGATCGCTTCCTCGTTGGGTTCGTAGTCATACAGCGTGGTCGGAGCCGTGCCTTCGAACCTGGCCGGGATGATCTGCAACGCCGTTGGAATTTGGGCGATCACCGACTGAAAGCGGTTGTAGAACAAGGTCGCCACATCGAACTCGCCAGCCGCAAAGCGCGCCAGAACGTCATAAGCGACAGTCTGCGCGTTGACGTAGCCGACGCGTTTGACATCTGCCATATCGACGTGCCCGACGAAGTACTGGCTAAAGTCGCGGCGCAGCTGTTCACGCCCCTTTTTGCCGACCGTCAGGATTTTCACCGACTTGCCCGCCGCAAGCAACGTGTTGGCATGGGCGCGCGCCAGCCGTACGATGGTCGAGTTGAAGCCGCCGCACAGCCCCCGCTCGGACGTCATCACGACCAGCAGATGCACGCGGTCGGCCCCCGTCCCGGCCAACAACCGGGGCGCGTCCTCTGACTGGCCGACCGACGCCGCCAACCCCGCCACGACAGAGCTCATCCGTTCGGCATAAGGCCGAGCCATCTCGGCCGCCTCTTGTGCGCGACGCAGCTTGGCCGCAGCCACCATCTGCATCGCCTTGGTGATCTTGCGGGTGTTCTTGACACTCGCAATACGGTTTTTCAGGTCCTTGAGGCTGGGCATTTGTTATCTCCCCACCCGCGCCCTCAGGCGAAGTCTTTTGCGAAGGCGGTGATTTCGGCCCGGATTGCCTTTTCCAGATCGCCCGCCACTTTGCGGTCGTTCTTTGTTATGTCGTCCAGCACCGCCTTGGCTGGCCCGCGCAGGTGTTTGAGCAAACCTGCCTCGAACTTGCCGACCGATTTCACCGGGATCTTGTCAAGGAAGCCCGCCGTGCCCGCATAGATCACGCAGACGATTTCCGCATTGGTCATCGGCGAATACTGGTTCTGCTTCATCAACTCGGTCAACCGGGCACCCCGGTTCAGCAACTGCTGGGTCGATGCGTCAAGGTCCGAACCGAATTGCGCAAACGCCGCCATCTCGCGGTATTGCGCCAATTCCAGCTTTACCTTGCCCGCCACCGATTTCATCGCATTGGTCTGCGCGGACGATCCGACCCGCGACACCGACAGACCGGTGTTCACGGCTGGCCGGATGCCCTGATAGAACAACTCCGTCTCGAGAAAGATCTGCCCGTCGGTGATCGAGATCACGTTGGTAGGGATGAACGCCGAAACGTCGCCGCCCTGCGTCTCGATGATCGGCAGCGCCGTCAGCGACCCCGACCCGAAATCCTCGTTCAGCTTGGCCGACCGCTCCAACAGACGGCTGTGCAGATAGAACACGTCACCCGGATAGGCCTCGCGTCCCGGCGGACGGCGCAGCAGCAGCGACATCTGGCGATAAGCCACAGCCTGCTTGGACAGATCGTCATAGATGATCAGCGCATGACGCCCGTTGTCGCGGAAGAACTCCGCCATCGCGGTCGCGGCATAGGGGGCCAGAAACTGCATGGGCGCCGGGTCGGATGCGGTCGCGGCCACCACGATGGTGTATTTGATCGCGCCCGTCTCTTCCAGCTTCTTGACCAGCTGCGCCACGGTCGAACGCTTCTGCCCGATCGCCACATAGACGCAATACAGCTTCTTGTATTCGTCGTCGCCCGCCGCGTCGTTATAGGCCTTCTGGTTCAGGATGGTGTCCAGCGCCACCGCCGTCTTGCCGGTTTGGCGGTCACCGATGATCAACTCGCGCTGACCACGCCCCACCGGGATCATCGCGTCGATCGCCTTGAGGCCGGTCGCCATCGGCTCGTGCACCGATTTGCGCGGAATGATCCCCGGCGCCTTGACGTCGGCCACCCGGCGTTCCGAAGTTTCTATCGGCCCTTTGCCGTCGATGGGGTTGCCCAGACCGTCCACGACCCGGCCCAGCAAGGCGTTGCCCACCGGCACGTCCACGATGGACTTGGTCCGCTTGACGATATCGCCTTCCTTGATATCCTGGTCGGTGCCGAAGATCACGATACCGACGTTGTCGACTTCCAGGTTCAACGCCATGCCGCGAATACCGCCGGGAAATTCGACCATCTCGCCGGCCTGGACGTTGTCCAGCCCGTGCGCGCGGGCAATCCCGTCGCCGACGGACAGCACGCGGCCCACTTCGGCCACTTCCGCGTCCATCCCGAAATTCTTGATCTGCTCTTTGAGGATCGCAGAAATTTCAGCAGCTTGGATACCCATTTATCCGACCTCTTTCATTGCATTTTGCAGCATCGCCAGCTTGGCCTTGACCGAAGTGTCGATCATCACCGACCCCAGTTTCACGACCAACCCACCGATGAGGGATTCATCAACCGTGGTTTTCAGTTTCACATCTTTTCCGACGCGCGCCTTCAGGCTCGCAGCCAGCGCCGTCGCCTGTGCATCGGACAGGGCAGCCGGGGCGGTAACTTCCGCCGTCACGATGCCCTTTTCGTCGGCAATCCGGCGCATCAGATCGGCCATCAGATGCGGCAGCACGAACAACCGCCGCTTCTGCGCCATCAGCGCAATCGTGTTCGACATCAGCACCGACAACCCCATCTTGGCCGCCACCGAGGCCATCGCGCGGGCCTGATCTTCGCGTTCCACTACCGGAGAGGTGATCAGCGCCGCCAGATCAGGGCTCAGCAACAAGGCATCCTCAAGCGCGTCGGCATCGGCCGCCAGAACATCCAGCGCCCCGGTTTCCTTGGCCAATTCGAACAAAGCCTGAGCATAACGCCCGGCGATCCCCAATGACATCGAAGCAGATTCGGACACGTCAACCCTTCCGCTGTCTCGGCCAGCAGACCCTGCTTGCGCGAAGTCTAGGCGGCTCCGTTGGCGCAGACGTATAAGCCTGCGTCTGTTGAATTCGAGGCGTCTCTAGCAGACGTGCTGCAATGCCGCAACCGTCAAGGTCAGGCTGAATTTGGTATTCACGCCTGATTTCCTCAAGTTTCAACCGAGGCGCGTTTGGTGCGACTTTTTGAAGCTGCAAGCGGGGGCAAAGCCCATGACCCGGCCCACCGCCGAAGCCCTCTGAGAGGCGGGGCATCGGACCCGCAAAGGATCCTGCCTCCTGTGACATTGCGCCAAGCTTTCGGACTCGGTTGGCTTCAAAATGACGGTCGGGGGCCAAGCTTTGTGCAAAACTTCCGGTTGGCGGGCCTGACCGACCTCGATCCCGCCGATGCGCTGCAGTCGGCGAACAGCGCGGCCGGCATGGCAGGCACGTCCAACGGCACGCTGGCGTTACAGCCGGCCTAAAAACCGCCCCGCAAACCCCGGGGCACCGGCACCGGCTGCCCCACGCCTTCCAGCGCCTTGAGCGGGCGACGGACCAGTGCGCCAAGCCCGCCGCGTGTCGGGGCATAGACCTGTTTTGAGGCCTCGACCATCAACACCCCGCCCGACAACCAAGGCAAACTGCGCCCCATGTTCTCCCAGAAAGCCGCCGTCCGCAGCCAGAATCGCGAACGCGATGGCGGGGCGTGCAGCACGGTAAAGCTGCGTTCGGGGGTAAAGCCATGCCGCCGCAACTGCGCCTCCAACTGCGCCGGGGTATACGGCCGCCCGAACCCGAACGGTGTGACATCACGCCGCGCCCACAGCCCTGCCCGGTTCGGCACGATGACCAAAGCCCGCCCCCCCGGCCCCAGCACCCGGTGCGCTTCCTCCAGCACCGCCGAGGGATTTTCCGACGCCTCCAGCCCGTGCAGCAACACCAGCCGGTCGACGAATCCGGTCTGCAATGGCCAGGCGGTTTCCTCGCACAGTACCGACACATTGGCCTCGTCCGCAGGCCATGGCATCACGCCCTGCGGTCCCGGCATCAAGGCCACCACGCGCCGCGCCTGTTCGATGAAAGGCCGCAGTACGGGGGCCGCGAACCCGAACCCGGCGACTGTCTGCCCCGTCACATCGGGCCAGCTTGCCGCCACCTGATCGCGGATCGCCCGCTGCGCCACCCGGCCCAACGCCGTGCGATAATAGAAATTGCGCAGGTCCAGCACATCAAGGTGCATTGCGGGGGGCATCCTTCCGGGTCACTCTGCGGGCAGGATACCGCAGAAAAGGGCAAAGGCCATGGCGCTTGAACTGGTGACGATCCCCTGCCGCACCGACAACTACGCCTACCTGCTGCATGACGTGGCCTCTGGCCAGACTGCGCTTATCGACGCGCCAGAGGCAGCCCCGATCCTGGCCGAACTCACCGCGCGCGGCTGGACCCTGCACGACATCCTGTTGACCCATCACCACGGCGACCATATCGACGCCGTGCCGGACCTGGTGGCCGCCACCGGCGCGCGGGTCACCGGGGCCACCGCCGACGCCCACCGCCTGCCCCCGCTGAACCGCAGCGTGATCGAAGGCGACACCCTTGCGATCGGACCCGAGACTGCCCATGTCATCGCTGTGCCCGGCCATACCATCGGCCATATCGCATTCTATCTGCCCGACAGCGGCTATGCCTTTACTGCCGACAGCCTGATGGCAGGCGGCTGCGGGCGGTTGTTCGAAGGCAGCCCTGCCCAGATGTTTGCCTCGCTCACAAAACTCGCGGCCCTGCCGCCCGAAACCCTGATCTGCTCGGGCCATGAATACACCGCCGCCAACCTGCGCTTTGCGGCCACGCTCGACCCCGACAACGTCGCCCTGCAAGCCCGCATCGCCCGCGTGATCAAGGCGCGGTCCGAAAACCGACCCACCGTGCCGTCCCGGCTGTCGGGCGAACTGGCCACCAACCCCTACCTGCGCGCCGACACCAAAGCCCTGCGCGCAGCCCTTCGTATGCCCGTTGCATCCCCTGCCGAAGTCTTCGCCGAAATCCGCGCCCGCAAAGATCGGTTCTGAGCCGGAAGTATCACTTTTTCCGCACCCCCCCTCGTCAAATCGCAAGACGCACCAAATATGTCTTGCAGTCACCAGAATAAAACCGAACCTTAAACATATGAGGCCACGGTCGGATCAGGCCCTAACGGCCGCCTCCTACCGCCAAGACAGGAGCACCAGACAAGTGCCATCATTTTCGACAACGCTTGAACAAGCCATCCATGGCGCGCTCGCCCTGGCCAACGCGCGGCGCCACGAACTCGCCACGCTCGAACATTTGTTGCTGTCACTGATCGAAGAACCCGACGCTGCCCGCGTGATGAAGGCTTGCTCGGTCAATCTCGACACGCTCAAGAAAACGCTGGTGGATTTCATCGACGATGATCTGTCCACCCTCGTGACCGACGTCGAAGGGTCCGAAGCCGTCCCGACAGCGGCGTTCCAGCGCGTGATCCAGCGCGCGGCGATCCATGTGCAATCTTCGGGGCGCACCGAAGTGACCGGCGCGAACGTCCTGGTCGCGATCTTTGCCGAGCGCGAATCGAATGCTGCGTTCTTCCTGCAGGAACAGGACATGACCCGCTACGACGCGGTGAACTTCATCGCCCACGGCGTTGCGAAAAATCCGTCCTATGGCGAGCCGCGCCCGGTGACCGGCGCGGATGAGCCGCAAGAGACGCCCAAGGCCGAGGCTGGCGAGGCGAAAGAATCCGCCCTGTCCAAATATTGCGTCGATCTGAACGTCAAGGCCCGCAAGGGCGAGGTGGATCCCCTGATCGGCCGCGAAGCCGAAGTGGAGCGCTGCATTCAGGTGCTTTGCCGCCGCCGTAAGAACAACCCCCTGCTGGTGGGTGACCCCGGCGTGGGCAAGACCGCGATTGCCGAGGGCCTCGCATGGAAGATCGTCATGGGCGAAACCCCCGACATCCTTTCGCGGGCCACGATCTATTCGCTCGACATGGGCGCACTGCTGGCCGGCACCCGGTATCGTGGCGACTTCGAGGAGCGCCTCAAGGCGGTCGTGAAAGAGATGGAGGATCACCCCGACGCGATCCTGTTCATCGACGAAATTCACACCGTAATCGGGGCCGGGGCCACCTCGGGCGGGGCGATGGATGCGTCCAACTTGCTGAAACCCGCGTTGCAGGGCGGCAAACTGCGCTGTATGGGGTCGACCACCTACAAGGAATTCCGTCAGCACTTCGAGAAGGACCGGGCGCTCGCGCGGCGCTTCCAGAAGATCGACGTGAACGAACCCTCGGTCGAAGACACCGTGAAAATCCTCATGGGCCTCAAGCCTTATTTCGAGGAACACCACGATCTGCGCTACACCCACGACGCGATCCGGACGGCGGTCGAACTCGCCGCCCGCTACATCCACGACCGCAAACTGCCCGACAAGGCGATCGACGTGATCGACGAGGCGGGGGCTGCACAGCATCTGCTGTCGGACAGCAAACGCCGCAAGACCATCACGCCCAAGGAGATCGAGGCCGTGGTCGCCAAGATCGCCCGCATTCCGCCAAAGAACGTCTCGAAAGACGATGCAGAGGTTCTGCGCGACCTGGAAAAGACGTTGAAACGGGTGGTTTTCGGTCAGGACGCCGCCGTCAACGCCCTGTGTTCGGCGATCAAACTCGCTCGCGCAGGCCTGCGCGAACCCGAAAAACCGATTGGCAACTACCTGTTCGCAGGGCCGACGGGCGTCGGCAAGACCGAAGTGGCCAAGCAATTGGCAAGTTCCCTCGGCGTCGAACTGATCCGCTTCGATATGTCGGAATACATGGAGAAACACGCGATATCCCGTCTGATCGGCGCCCCTCCGGGCTATGTCGGCTTCGATCAGGGCGGCTTGCTGACCGACGGAATCGATCAGCACCCGCATTGCGTGCTGCTGCTGGACGAGATCGAAAAGGCGCACCCGGATGTCTACAATATCCTGCTGCAGGTGATGGATCACGGCAAACTGACCGACCATAACGGGCGGCAGGTCGATTTCCGCAACGTGATCCTGATCATGACCACCAACGCCGGGGCCTCCGACATGGCGAAATCCGCCATCGGCTTTGGCCGCGACAAGCGCACCGGTGAAGACAGTGCAGCCATCGAGCGCACCTTCACCCCCGAGTTCCGCAACCGTCTGGATGCGGTGATCAGCTTTGCCTCTCTGGGGCGCGAGATCATCATGCAGGTGGTCGAGAAATTCGTGATGCAACTAGAGGCGCAACTGCTGGATCGTGGCGTGCACATCGACCTGACCCCCGAAGCCGCGATGTGGCTCGGCGACAAGGGTTACGACGACAAGATGGGTGCGCGGCCTTTGGGCCGGGTCATTCAGGAACACATCAAGAAGCCGCTTGCCGAAGAACTGCTGTTCGGCAAATTGACCAAGGGCGGCACGGTACATGTGGTGTTGAAGGACGACGCGATCGCTCTGGTGATCGAAGAGCCGCAGAAACCGGCCCTGACCAAGGCGAAACCTCCGCTTCTGACGGCGGAATGACCCGATACCTCTGGCTTTTGCTTCTGGCCCCCGCGCAAGCGGGGGCCTTTCAGCTTGGGTTCCCGGTCCAATGCACACTGGGCGAAACCTGCTTCATCCAGCAATACCCCGACCACGACGCAGGCCCCGCCGCCACCGACTTCACCTGCGGTCCGTTGTCCTACGACGGCCATGACGGCACCGACATCGCCGTGCCAACCCTTGCCGCGATGGCCGCAGGCGTCACCGTCCTCGCAGCCGCGCCCGGACTGGTTCTGGGCATCCGCGACGGCATGCGCGACGGCCAACCCGGCCCCGACGTCAAAGACCGCGAATGCGGCAACGGCGTGTTGATCGACCATGGCGGCGGCTGGCAAACCCAGTATTGCCACCTGCGCCAAGGCAGCGTCGTCGTCCAAAAGGGCGACAGCGCTGCCACTGGCATGCCCCTTGGCCTGATCGGACAGTCGGGGCAAGCCGAATTTCCCCATCTGCACCTGGCGGTCCGGCGGAACGGCGAAGAGCTTGACCCGTTCTCCCCCGAAGCGACCACCTGCGGGGCAGCCGGCGACGACCTCTGGACCGACCCGCCGCCCTACACCCCCGGCGGGATCATCGACATCGGCTTTTCGACAGAAGTCCCCGAGTTTGACGCGATCAAGGCAGGTCTGCCACCCACCGTCCTGACCCCGCAATCCCCGGCTCTGGTGGTGTGGGTGCATGTTTTTGGGGCCCGCGCAGGAGATGCGTTGCTGTTCGAGATTACCGGACCGGACGGCAGCATCATCACCGAACGGGTCCTGCTGGAAAAGACCCAAGCCCGCCTGTTCCGCGCGGTCGGCAAACGCCTGCGCGGCGAAGGCTGGCCCCCCGGCCGCTATAACGGCACGGCGCAGATGCTGCGCGGCAAAGTCGCTTTGGGGTCGCGTGCAGTGACGGTCCGGATCGGCGAATAGCCATAGGGTGGCCCAAGGGTCAGGATTTCACTGAACCTTTCGGACGAACCCTTTGCAAAAACCAAAGAACCGTCCTGCATAGGGCCAAAATCTACCGTTCTGTCAGTTTCAACTCGATCCGCCGGTTGGCTGCAAGGGCTGTGGGACTGTCGCCCTCGGCCACAGGGCGGTATTCGCCAAACCCGGTCGCCGCCATCCGTTGCGGCGGAAATCCCAGGTCGTCCTGCATGAACCGCACCACCGACAGCGCGCGGGCCTGCGACAATTCCCAGTTGTCCTTGAACTCGCCCGCCCCCGACAGCGGCACCGCATCGGTGTGACCATCGACCCGGATGATCCAGTCGATCGACGGCGGAATCTGCCCAGCGACTTCGCTCAGCGTCTGCACCACGCCCGCGATCTGCGTTCGACCCTCCGGTGCAAGATCGGCCGACCCCGCCGTGAACAACACTTCGGACGAGAATACGAACCGGTCCCCCACCACCCGGACGCCTTCGCGCCCCGCCAGCACCTTGCTGAGTTGCCCAAAGAAATCCGACCTGAACTTGGACAGGTCCACATTCTCGGCCTCCAGCCGCTTGCGTTCGGCCTCCTCCAACTCCGCCCGGCGCTTCTGTTCCGCCGCCACCTGCGCCAGCGCCTGATTCAACTGGCTGCCCAGCGCCCCGATCTGCACATTCGCCTCGGAATCCTTGGCCGCCGAGGCATCCAGCACCGCCTGCAACGTTCCCAATTGACCGCGCAATGCGGCAATCTGCTGGTTCAGCACCGCCATCTTCTGCGCCGCCGCGATCAGGTCCTCATCCTTCTGGGAAAGCACCTTGCGCGCCACTTCCAGCAGCCCCGCACTGATCCGCGCCGCGTTGCCCGAGGTTTCCCCTGCAGACTCCGCCGCCGCCAGCAGCGTCAGCGTTTCCTCCGCCCGCTTGCGCTGTTCCTCCAGCGCCAGCGTCATCGAGGTCAAGGCGTCATCCGACGCTGCAAGCTTGGCGCGCAGCGCCTCGGCGGCGGCAAGATCGACCAGCCGCGTCTTTTCCGCGTCGGTCAGTTGCGCATCGACCCCCGCCAACCGCTTCCGCAAAACCTCGGCGGCGGCCTGTTCGGCCAGGAGCCGCGCTTCGGCGGCGGAAACCTCGGCTAGCCGTGCCGCCTCTGACTCGGTCAATGCCGCATCGACCCCCGCCAACCGCTTCCGCAAAACCTCGGCAGCGGCCTGTTCGGCCAGAAGCCGCGCTTCGGCGGCGGAAACCTCGGCTAGCCGTGCCGCTTCGGACTCGGTCAATGCCGCATCGACCCCGACCAACCGTTTCTGCAAATCCTCTGCGGCGGCCTGTGCGGCCAGAAGCCGCGCTTCGGCGGCGGAAACCTCGGCTAGCCGTGCCTCCTCTGACTCGGTCAATGCCGCATCCACCCCGACCAACCGTTTCTGCAAGTCCTCTGCGGCGGCCTGTTCAGCCAACAGGCGCGCCTCGGCAGCGGCGCGTTCGCCGAGCGCCTGTTGTTCCGCCGTTTGCAGCGCCGACAAGGCCGCCGCTAGCGACAGACCCGAATCGGCAGCCTGTTGCCGCAGGTCGGCCACCAAAGCGTCCAGCGCATCGGCCCGCGCCGCATCCAGCCGGGCGGCCTGTGTCGCGGCATCCATTTCGTCACGCGCGCGGGCCAGTGCGATGTCCAGCGCCTCTTTCTGGGTGATCAGTTGCGCCTGCGCCGCCTGCAAATCGCTCAGCGAAGCCGTCAGCGCAGACGCATCGCCCCGCGCCGCATCGCGTTCGACCAGCAAACTGGCAACCTGCGCCTCGAAACTGGCGATCCGCCCGGTGGCTGCGTCAAGTTCGGCCTGCCGCGCGGTCAACTGACCCGACAGCGACGCCACCAACCCCGCCTGCCGGTCGCCTTCGGCCAGCGCCGCCGTCAGACTGACGGTCAATCCGCCAACCTCTTGTTGCAGACTGGCCGTCCGGTCCCGCTCCAACCCCAGAGCATCGGCCAGACCGGCGACCTGGGCGGTAAGCTCGGTCAACTCGGTGCCTTGGGCGGTGATCGTTTCGCGCAGTACGGCCTGCATGACGGTAAAGATGGTCAGCACGAACATCAGCACCATCAGCAGCGTCGTCACCGCATCGACGAACCCCGGCCAGATCATCGAACTGTCGCGGCGGCGGCTTAGCCCCATGGCTCAGGCCCGCCCGGAACTGGCACGCGACAACTGGCGGATGGCTTGCGTCAGCGCCGCCAGATCCCCGCGCAGATCGGAAATGCTTTCCTGCCGCCCCGCACTGATTTCCTCCAGAATTCGCAAAAGCTGCACGTCGATCGACCGCAACCGCATCCGGCTTTCCGCGTCCGAATGCGCGCCGCCCTCGGCCCCGGTCAGCGCCTCGATGAGCCGCTCCTGTCCCAGCGAAATCCGGTCCTGCCCTTTTGTCGCGCGCTCCTGCCCCAGCGCCACGCGCTCCAGCGCCGCTATCTGGGCGGTGCCTTGAGTCGACGCCAGCCCCGCCCCCGCCTCCAGCCGGTCCGCCAGCGTCGCAATCGCGTCGGTCAACTCCAGCAGCCGGTCCTCGCCCGCCGCGCGGTTGGCTTCAGACTGCGCGTGAAGGATCTGCAACACCTCGATCTGGTCGTTCATTGCGTCCAGCATCTGGACCATGGCACCGGTTTCGCCGCCGTCACCGTCGCCCGTCGAGTAGCCAAGCCGGGTGATCGACGACAGCCACTCCTCCAATTCGCGGTAGAACCGGTTCTGCCCGTGGCCTGCGAACAGTTCCAGCAAGCCCACCACCAGCGACCCCGCCAGCCCCAGCAAGCTGGACGAAAACGCCGTCCCCATGCCGCCCAACTGCGCCTCCAGCCCTTTCATCAGCTTGGCGAACAGTTCGACCCCGGATTCATCGGCCTGCGGGTCCAGCGACCGGATCGTGTCGACAATCGCGGGCACCGCCGTAGCCAATCCGTAGAAAGTACCCAAAAGCCCAAGGAAAATCAGCAGGTTGGTCAAATACCGCGTGATATCCCGCGCCTCGTCGACCCGGGTGGCAACCGAGGCAAGGATCGACTGCGACGAAGACGCTGAAATCTGCATCTTGGCCCCGCGGGAACGCAGCAGCTGGGCCAGAGGCGCCAGCAGGCGCGGCGGGTTCTTGGCCTCATAACCGGGGCGATGCTGCACGAAATTCTCGATCCAGCTTACCGACTGGATCAAGATCAGAACCTGCCAGAAACAGGTCGCAAACGCGAGAAAGAACACCCCAAGAATGAACCCGTTCAACAACGGGTTGGTGGCGATGATTTCTAGCAACTGCGTTCGGATCACCCATGCGCCAAAGACCACAAGGGCGGTGACAAGCAGCATGGTGACGATCTGGCGGATCGGCTGGCTGAAATAAGTCGTCGTCTGGGATTTGTCCATCAGGGACGGGTCCGCCTTTGTGTCATTTCCTGTGCGAACCATAGCAGGCATCTTGTGACTGCCAAGTGAAACGACACGACCGTCAAAAGCCCGCGCTGGCCCCTGCGCGATAGCCGCGATAGACCAAGCCTGCAACTAACAAAAAGGGCGATCATGCGGGTTCTGTCGGGGATCGTGCTGGTGGCGACCGTGCTCTGGTCGGGGTATTGGTTTGCGGGCTCCAGCGCCGTGCAGCGCGGGGCCGGGGCCTGGTTCGAACAGGCCGCCGCACAGGGCCTCGTGGCCCACAACGGCGGGTTGCGCGCGTCGGGCTATCCGGGCCGGTTCGATCTGACGGTGAACGCCCCCGATATCGCGGATCCGGTCAGCGGTTACGGCTGGCGCGGCGCACAGGTGAACCTGCAGGCGATGGCGTGGAAGCCTTGGCACCTGACCGCCCTTCTGCCCGACCAACAGGTCATCACCACCCCCGAAGGGGACCTCACCTTCACCTCGACAAAGCTGCGCGCCACAGTGATCCTGCACCCCAACGCCGATCTTGCGCTGGACCGCACCGAGGTTCAGGCCGCCGACCTTGCCATCACCACCCCCACCGGCACGATCCTTGCAAAATCCGCCAGCCTCACTTCGACCGAGGATAACACCCGTCTGCACACCCACCGCATCGGGTTGCGGCTGACCGACGTGGCGCTGGACCCTGTTGTGATGTCGACGATGAACGGCCTGCCTGCCGTCATGCCTGCGCTGACGGTTGACGCACATCTGCTGCTATCCGCCGCGCTTGACCGTCACGCGGGGGACACCCGGCCCGAGTTGACCGGGCTGATCCTTGACGCGCTGGCGCTGGATTGGGGGCCGTTGCAGGTGACGGCCACCGGGTCACTGGCCCCGACGTCAGACGGCAGCGCCGATGGCCGGCTTGATTTCGCGGTGAAGAACTGGCGGCTCCTGCCTGCGGTCGTGGCGGCTGCGGGGCTCGTGCAGCCGGAACTCGCTCCGACACTGCTGCGCGCGCTCGAAGTCATGGCGCAAACCGCCGGGAACCCGGCCATTCTGGACGTGCCGCTGGTGTTCAGATCCGGACGCACCTATCTGGGACCCTTGCCGGTTGGCGCGGCCCCGCTGCTGGTTCAGCGGCAATAGGGCCGTCCACGGTTGGTCGCCGTGTCGAAATGCAGGTGATCCTCGTGGAACCCGTCAGATCCGGGGCCAAGCGTGGTGCCGAAAATGCCGCAAGCCGCCTTGTGGGCGCGCCGCAGTTCGGGGCCGAACCCGCCCTGCACCATGATCGTCTTGCCATTGTCCAGCACGACGCCTGCGATATCGACGGCCTTCCCTTTGCCGTGCTCGCTGATCTTGCCGCCCTTGATGTTGTTGCGCGACCGACAGATGTAGTGCGCCGCAACCTTCAACTGAACGACCTGCGTACGCCCGAAGGCGGGTTGCAAGCCGGTATC
>JBBRVJ010000030.1:0-24921 GCA_038246975.1 Rhodobacterales bacterium
AAAGGGTCAGCGGGATCATGATCCGATCTCTCCTGAGACATAATCGGCGGCGGCTTGCAGGGCTTGGGACAGGGCTGCAGTGCGGCTCAACCCCCGGCGCTCGGCGACGATATGGGCGGCCATGAAGGTGTCGCCTGCGCCCGTCACGCGGGTGACCATGACGGCGGGCGGGGTGTCGGTGATGACGCCCTCGCCGTCTGTACCCTCGGCACATTGCCGCCCGCCATCAGTGACCGACACGCGCGCCGCACCGCGTTGCAACAGGGCGTGCGCCGCTTCGGGGGCGGATGCGAAGCGGGCTTTGGCCAGCAGGCCCGCCTCTTCGAGGTTCACATACAGGGTGGCGCGGGGGTGTTGCAGCAGCGGCAGCAGGCGTTCGGCCTTGCCGGGGCTGGCCGGGGCTACGCGCAGGTCGGCTTTGCTGAACAGAGGGGAATGGGCGATGTCGGCCAGCAGGAATTCGGTCAGGTTGCCGTCCAAAGCGATCACGCCGGGGTAGGGCGCTGCCGCCGAGCCAAGCCGACCGTCCGACAGGGGCCGCAGGATTTTGTCGCCCGCCGCCTCCAGCGAGTGGGCGTCCGCAATCGCGGAGATCAGGCCATTTGCGCCTTCGATGGCCATGTAGCGGTCGGTGGGCAGGTCGTCGGACCGGTAGAGGTACTCGGTGATCAGCCCCATTCGCGCGCAGGCGGCGGTCAGATCGTCGCCCTCCGCATCGCGCCCGATGGCCGACAGCAGAGCAGGGCGCAGACCGAACCGCGCCAGCGTCATGGCGATGTTCATCGCCACCCCCCCCGGCAACCGGGTGATCCGCCCCGGCACATCCGACCCAACCCGCATCGAGGCGGGGCTGCGACCGATGATGTCCCACAGGACGGAGCCGAGGCAAAGGATGTCGGGTTGCGTCATGCGGCGTTCATCGCCGAAGCCCCGCCGCTGTGCAAGTCCTGCCTCAGGGGCTGGTCAGCGCCGCGGCCACGTCATGGGCCGGGAATCTGACCGTCGTCTTGGGCAGTCCCCGCACGATCCGCCGCTTGAGGTCGGCGCGGGGCATGTTCACGAAACAGTTTGGGTCCGCGAGTAACTATCGCGCACTTTGAAACGAACAGAAATGGGAGAGCAAAAAGAAGTCTACTCTTCCGGATCGCCCTCCCGCTTTTCCTGAGTGACTTTGCGTAAGCCAGTCGAGCGGACCTAAGCGGCACTACAGCAACAACTTCAGTCAAAGGAAACGGAATATGGCAACTCTTCGGGCAATTAACGGCGCGCTTCGAATGGATGAATTCGACGAGCTTCAGGTTACAGATGTCTCGTCCGGGACATCGAGCCGGATCGTGGTGAACTATGGTCCGGTCTCGTTCACGGAGCTGCTAGGCAGCTTCGATTTCGGTCCGTTGGGTGTCACAGGCACCGTGAGAGCGATCAATCAGACGTCCGAGGACGGTTCGCTGAACTTCAGTCTCACCGGTGCCAGCGCCGATGCGCGGCAAGTTTTCACTCTGGTTGCCGAGAACAAACTGGACCTCGCTCTGCAGGTCTTGCTGTCAGGCAGCGATTTGATTTCAGGCGGCAGCAACAACGACGTTTTGTTTGGCTATAACGGGCGCGACACAATTAACGGGGGAGAAGGTAACGATGTGCTTACCGGCGGCCTCGGCGCTGACAGGCTGACCGGTGGGAATGGGGCCGACACATTCGTGTTTCTGTCGACTTTCGACTCTGGGCTGGGCAGGTCCGCACGCGACGTGATCACCGATTTCAGCCGCGCAGACGGAGACAAGATCGATCTATGGCAAGTGGACGCGGTTTCCGGCAACGAACAGAATGACGACTTCATCTTGGTCAACAGCTTTTCGGGCGCTGCCGGCCAGCTGAGGGTTCAGGCGACTGCCAACGGCCAACTTGTCAGTGGCGACGTAAACGGTGACGGTCGTGCCGACTTCTCGTTCCTGGTTTTCAGCGACACGCCGCTGACTGCTGACGACTTCGTGCTCTGAAGATTAGAAGCGCGGTTGTTCGGGTCCGATCCCGCCGTTTGGGAGAGCAGGTTTCCGGCGGGCTGCCGAAGTTAACTCACTACACCTGATCTTTCGTGACGCTCGGTGTGACGACGGTTTTCCGAACAATCGCGTTTCTTTTCAAGACGGTAAACTTGTTACGGCATCTTATCCGTAAGACGCTGACGTTTCCCGACCCTGCACTCTAAGGCTAAATTGGGGGTTCCAACTCAAGGCGCGTGGCCGACGGCGCGTTCTTTCTTAGCCGTTGCTCTGGGTGAACCGCAGACAACCCTTGCAGCCCGGCGTGCGCTGGTGTGCGGCCACCGCCCTTTACAGGTGAGGCTTGGGCGTTGCGGGGAGAAGTTCCAGAATGTCCGCCGGTTGAGCCGAGGGGCTGGTAGGCGGGACAAGCCGCACAAATTGTCCCAAGATGACAGGTGTCTCGTAGCCGATGGGATCTGCCCGCAGATCAAGACACGTTCGGTCAAACTATTTCTGACAAGTCTGCTCGTCGAACCCTTGTCTGCCGAAAACGAAATCAATACCTCGCACTGGGGCGGATCAACTGCCCGTGAGGGCTGGTTGATTGGATTACTTTTACGTTCTGGCGGGACTGATCGGTTTGTTTTTTGGCGGTGAGGCCCTTGTGCGGGGCAGCGTCGGCATTGCGCGGCGCATGGCAATTTCGCCGTTGCTGATCGGCCTGACGGTCGTGGGGTTCGGCACATCCACGCCCGAGCTTCTGGTGTCGGTCAATGCGGCCTTGAACGACGCGCCTGCGATTGCCGTCGGCAACATCGTCGGGTCGAACATCGCAAACATCCTGTTGATCATGGGGATAACCGCGCTTGTCTGGCCGGTCGTCGTGTCGGGTGCTACGCTGCGCCGGGATACGGCCGTGATGGTTGTGGCAGTCTTTGCCCTGGTGCCGATCTTCGCGATGGGCGAGATAGGACGGCTTGCCGGGGCTTTGCTGGTGCTCGGGCTTGCAGGCTATCTGACCTGGGCCTTCATGCAGCCGGGGGAAGCAGCGGAGGAAGAGGACGATACACCGGCGCCGTCTTCGACGCTCGTTTCGGCTCTGTGGGTCGTGGGCGGTCTGGTCTTGCTGATCTTCGGCGCGCGGTATCTGGTGGAAGGGTCCGTCAATATCGCAACCGCCTTCGGAGTGTCGCAGGCGTTCATCGGCCTGACGATCGTTGCGGTCGGAACATCGCTGCCCGAACTTGCCACGTCGGTGATCGCGGCTTTCCGTCGTCAGTCGGAGATCGCCATCGGCAACATTGTGGGATCGAACATCTTCAACGTGCTTGGCATCCTTGGCGTCACCGCAGTGATCACCCCGATCCCGGTTGCCGACAGGTTTCTGACCTTCGATCTGCCGGTCATGATTGCGGCGTCGCTTGTCCTGACGGCGTTGCTTTTGACACGTCCGGTCATCGGGCGGGTCGTCGGCGTTGCTTTGCTGGTTGCCTACGGAGTTTATGTGTGGGCCGCGCAGGGATGACAGCAAAGCCGCTGAAACTGCGCAGGTTGCGGCTGTGGCACAGGGCCATTCATTCGCCATTCAAATTTCGAGTGTCAGGCTTTCCAACCATCACGGGGCTTGCGGTAGGGCGGACGCTGCTGTAAGCGCGGCTCACTTCACAGGTGAGGCTTGGGCGTTGCGGGGAGAAATCCCGTGATGTCCGCCGGTTGGGGCGCAGGCTCTGAAGACGGCTTCACCGAGGATCAAACCGGAAAAGGATATGGGCATGGCTCTTCCCGAGTTCACCATGCGTCAGCTGTTGGAAGCTGGCGTTCACTACGGCCACCAGACCGCACGCTGGAACCCCAAGATGGGGGAATACATCTATGGCGACCGCAACGGGATTCACATTCTTGACCTGACGCAGACCGTGCCGATGCTGGACGCGGCGCTGAAGGTTGTGCGCGACACGGTTGCCAAGGGCGGGCGCATCCTGTTCGTCGGCACCAAGCGGCAGGCACAAAAGCCGATCGCCGAAGCGGCCGAGCGGTGCGCGCAGTTCTACATGAACCACCGTTGGCTGGGCGGCACGCTGACCAACTGGAAAACCGTCTCGCAGTCGATCCAGCGGTTGAAGCAGTACGACGAGCAACTGGCCAACGGGGCCGAGGGCATGACCAAGAAAGAACGCCTGAACATGGAGCGCGAGCAGGGCAAGCTGCAGGCTTCGCTCGGCGGTATCCGTGAGATGGGCGGCACGCCGGACCTGATCTTCATCATCGACGTCGGCAAGGAAGACCTTGCCATTCTCGAGGCGCAGAAGCTGGGCATTCCGGTGGTCGGCGTGGTGGACACCAACTGCAGCCCCAAGGGCGTGAATTATGTGATCCCCGGCAACGACGATGCGGCCCGCGCAATCGGTCTGTATTGCGAGTTGATCGCCCGTGCGGCGCTCGACGGCATGTCGGCCCAGATGGGTGCTGCGGGCATCGACCTTGGCGCGCTGGAAACGGCCCCCGAAGAAGAAGCCCTGACCGAGGCTTGAGGCCTTTCGCGACCCGTGGCGTCGCAGAACTGTTACCCGGTGGGGATACGTCCCGCCGGGGCACATAGCATAGCAGGAGCAAGACATGACCGTCACCGCACAGATGGTGAAAGAGCTGCGCGACAGCACCGGCGCAGGCATGATGGACGCGAAGAAAGCCTTGGTGGAAACCGACGGCAACATGGAGGCGGCGGTCGATTGGCTGCGTACCAAGGGGCTTGCGAAGGCCGCCAAGAAGGCCGACCGCGTGGCGGCCGAAGGCCTGGTCGGGGTCGCCGTTTCAGGCGCGCGCGGGGTTGCCGTCGAGGTGAACTCTGAGACCGACTTTGTTGGCCGCAACGCCGATTTTCAGCGGCTGGTGGCTAACGTGACCAAGGCAGCGCTGCAGTCGGATGATCTGGAGGCTTTGAAGGCCGCCGATCTGGCCGGGCAGCCGGTGCGGACTGTCATTCAGGAAGCCGTCGCCACGATCGGAGAAAACCTGAACCTGCGCCGGATGGCGTCGGTATCGGGCGAATATGTGGCGACCTACGTCCACAACTCGGTGGCCGACGGATTGGGCCGGATCGGGGTTCTGGTGGCGATCACCGGTGCGGATCACGGCTTTGCCAAGCAGGTCGCGATGCATGTGGCGGCGACCAACCCGCTGGCATTGTCCGAGGCCGATCTGGACCCGGTTGTGGTCGAGCGCGAGTTGTCGGTGCAGACGCAGAAGGCGCTGGAAGAAAACGCGGCCTCGGCCAAGCCGAAGCCCGATGCGGTGATCCAGAACAACATCATTCCGGGTCGGATGAAGAAGTACCTGGCCGAGAACACGCTGCTGGGCCAGATGTTCGTGATGAACCCCGAGATCACCGTGGCGCAGGCCGCCAGGGATGCGGGTGTCACGATCACCGGGTTCGTCCGCATGGGTGTCGGCGAAGGCATCGAAAAAGCCACCGAGGATTTCGCCGCGGAAGTTGCGAAGATGGCACAGACCTGATTTTCAAGATAGCGGGGCAGGGGGCCGGTGGAAACACCGGCCCTTTTGCTTTGCGATACCAAGGTCCGGCGTTTTGAAACGCTGCGGTGCCGCGAAGATCGCACTGTCCGGACGCCGCACGACAGGGCCAATCACAGGCACCGCCACAGTTGGCGCGGGCAAAGCCCCAAGTGCAGGATCGCGCGGCCGCCACATCCCGGTCGGCTTCGGTCGACGATGCGCGTCAGCAGCGGCAGAAGTTCTGTCACATCCTGGTCTTCGATCCACTGCAAGGCAGGCAACTGACCATGGCTTGTCCTCATCCCGGTCTTTGACATATTCCTGCGCAAGGCGGTCCGTTGCGTTTTTCGGGCCGTGAAAGGCAAAGGATTGCGACGTGCAGGCGGCGGATGTGGTGATTGTGGGCGGTGCTGTGATGGGGTCGTCGGCGGCCTATTGGCTGACGCGGATGCAGCCGGGGGTGCGGGTGGTGGTGGTCGAACGCGACCCGAGCTTTGTCCAAGCCGCAACGGCGCTGTCGGTCGCGTCGATCCGGCAGCAATTTTCGACCGGGGTGAACGTCGCGATTTCGGCCTTCGGCATCGGGTTCATCCGGGATTTTCAGGCGTCTTTGGGCGTGGATGTGGGGATCGGGTCGCTGGGTTTACGCGAAAACGGCTATCTGTTTCTGGGCCATTCGACCGAGGCACCAGGGATGATGGCCGAGCTTGCCGCCTTGCAGCACGGTTATGGGGCTGCGACGCAAGTATGGACGCCGGACCAGATCAAGGCGCGGTTTCCATGGCTTGAGGTGGAGGATCTGACTGCGGGATCGTTCGGGCCGCGCGACGAAGGTTGGTTTGATAACATGGGGTTGCTGGCAGGCTTTCGTATGGCGGCTAAACTGCAGGGCGCGGTGTTTCTGACGGACGAGGTGGTGGGGGTCACGATGGACGCCGGGTGGGTGGCGGGGGTTCAGTTGGCGCAAGGTGGTGCATTGGCCTGTGGCGCGCTGATCAACGCGGCGGGCACGCGGGCCAGAGTCGTGGCGCAGATGGCGGGGCTTGATCTTCCGGTGGAGCCGCGCAAACGCACCGTGTTCGTGATCGACGCGCCGAATGCGCGGCATCCGGAAGCGCCGTTGCTGGTCGATGCCGGGTTCTATCTGCGGCCCGAGGGTAACCAGTGGATCACTGCAACTGTGCCGCAGGACGATTGCGTCTGTGATGCCAAGGACTTCGACCCAGATCTGCATCTGTTCGAAGACGTGATCTGGCAACAGCTCTACGCCCGCGCGCCGGGATTCGACGCAGTCAAGGTGGTGCGGCATTGGGTTGGCCATTACGATTACAACACGCTGGACCAGAACGCGCTGCTGGGGCCGCATCCGATGGTGCCTAACTTTTATTGCATGAACGGACTGTCAGGCCACGGGCTGCAGCAATCGCCAGCCATCGGGCGCGGCCTTGCCGAACATGTTCTGAGCGGCGGCTGGCAAAGCCTTGATCTGTCAGACCTTTCGGTTGAACGGGTGGTGACGGGGACGCCGTTTCTGGAGCGGGCTGTGGTTTAGGATTGTATTACATAATACTGATTATACGTTTATGAGGCTTCGCTGTCCCCCGCTTTGAATTTGCTGTGTCACGGGTTGCATTCCGGGCAATGGCTGGGGTCGGCTTTATCTGGGCCATTGGGGCGTGACCGGTGGGCCTCATGTCCGCAATGCGTGCAGCCGTCTACCTCGGCCTTGATCATCAGCGTCGGGCCGTCACACCATGCGCATGGCAGGCCGGGTTCCCGCCGCAACAGCCCCCATCCGGGGGCGGCACAGGCCGGGCACGGCGTTGCCAGCCGGGTGGCGAGGCGTTCGGCCAGACGGGCGATCGTCTCCATCCGGCGCGGGTTCAGGTGGGCGCGCATGTCGGTTTGCAAGACGGCCTCACCCTGCCCTGACTGGTCCATCGCGCGACGGATGGCGTCGTCGACGGCAGCGCGATCCTGCAGGCCCTTGGCCAGCGGCAAAGCCCCCGCCGGGGCCACGATCACGGCAGTCCGGGGAAAGCCGATGCGGGTCAGAAACGGGGTTGCCTCGTCGGGCGACGCGACGGTCAGGTGATCGAAGCACGGGGCGTCATCGGTCAGCCGTTCAATGACTTCCTGCCCGGTGTTCTCGTTGCGCCACAGCAGAACCTCGTGCCCGATGGGCAAAAACGGGATGAACGGATGCGGGCCGTACGCCCCTTCGCTTGCCAGCCCCACCGGCAGACCGGTGGCCGCGATGGCGGCGCGGGCCTTGGCGCGGGCAGCATCCTCCATCGTGCCCACGCGCGGGATCTCGGCGGTGAAGGTGCCGAACCGGTCGGTGTCCAGCCCGTCGGGCACGACCAGCGTGATGCCAATACGGGCCAGCGGCGGCGCGATTGCCGCCGCTTTGCCGTGCATGGTGCCAAGGGCTGCGCGGTCCGGCAGGGTCATGCGGCGCGGCGCTGATATTCCTTGTCGTCCCAGACCAGTCCGGGGCGATACCGCGCAGCGATCCGGCCCTCTTCCAGCACGAACAGGTGCAGCCAGCCGTTGTCGAACAGCGCGCGCACTCCGTCGTGGCGGGCCAGTACGTCGATAATGGCTGCGCGCGGGGCTTCGACCAGCACCGACAGCCGCAGCGGTTCATGGGCCAATGCCGCGCCGTCATGCACGGTTTGCCAAGGCAGACCGGGGCGCAGCATGCCGCCGTTGCCCTGCACCACCCCGATGCCGCCCACCACATTGTGGATCAGCTTGTTGCCGCCACCGAACGCCTCGGGGGCGACGGACGAGCCGTAGTATTGCAGGCTGATCCAGCTTGCCACCACCACGGGTGCGGTCAGGATCAGTTCCAGCGTGCCAAAGCCCGCGTCGGCCTGCCAGTCGTAGTTGTGGAGGAAGGCGCGGCCTGCAAGATCGGCGCCGGCCGTGGCGTTGCGCGGGGCGGCGATGAAGGCGGCGCAACCGGCCAGCCCCCATTCGGGCCGCACCTCGGCCCAGTTCAGCGCCCGGTTACTGATGGACGCGGCTGTAGCCCCCGGCAGACGCAGGGCGCGTTCAGTGCGTGCAAGGCCCCCGGCGCGCGCAAGCCAGTCTTCGGCCTGCGCAATGTCGGCTGCATGGGCAGGTGCCGGGTCGTCGCGGAACAGCGCGATGCGGTCGGTCGTGGTGTCGTGCAGGCCTGCCAGAAAGACGGTGTCCTGCGCCAGCGTGACCCCTTGCGCAGGCAGACCCGCCCGCGTTTCGGGATCGTTCAGCAGTTGCGCCAGCAGCCGCGCCGACACCTCGCCGGTTTGCCCGGCGCAGGCACCACAGTGATAGGCGCTTTCATGCGGGTTGTTGGTGGTTTGCCCGCCATGGCCCAGCAGCAGCACCAGCCGCGCATGGTTCTTGGTCATGCTCATCGCGTTCAGCACGGCGGCCCCGGTGGCGGCCTTGGCCTCGGCGGTCAGGCCACCTTCAACGCGGGGGGTGGGATCGGGGAACGCGGCCTTGGGGGGCAAGGCAAGCGCGTCGCGCACCAGTTTCCAGCCGTAGGCCGGTCCTGCCGCCTCGACAAAGGCAAAGGACGACACCGCCGCCTGCCGGAACCGACCCCAGGCGCGGGTGGTGCGGGCGGCAATGCGGGTCGCAAGTTCGACCTCGGGTGCTGCGTGGCCGGTCGAGGTCATCGCGGGGTTCAGAAGGACCGGCAGATGGATTTGCAATTCTTCGGTGCCATGCGCGCGGTGTTGGAGCGGCAGGCCGAAGAAGCCCGCAAAACCGATGGTCTCGATGCCGGGGTTCTGGCTTTCCAGCGCGCGGCGGAACACCTCGGACCGCACGTCGATGCAGAAGGCGGCTTGCAACGCGGGGCGGCCTGTCATGGTTTTGGGACCTGACAGGGCGGCGTCCAGTTTGCGCTGATGCGCGCGGTCGGCCGCGTCTTGCAGGATGGCGTCGATCACCTCGTCCACCGAGGGCTGCACGGGCGCTGCATGGCGCGCCGCCGTCTGCGCCCAGTCTGCGCCGATCTGCGGCACATGGGCCAGCAGCGCCTCTTCCCAGATCAGGCGGATCGCCAAGAGGTCGATGATCGTCATGTCGGAGCGGCCGGCAAGCTCGGCCTCCCACAACAGCCAGCGCGCGTGCTGCGACCAGCCGCCCAGATCCATCAACAGCCGGTGAAAGGCGGTCTCGGCGGCTTCGGACAGGCCCAGACGGTCGGCGGCGCGCAGGATGACGCGTTCGGACGTGTCGTCGGACCCCGCGACGTGGGCGCAGAATCCGGTCAACCCGGCAATCTCTGGCGTCAGGTCCAGCGAGGCCCATTCGCGCCACGCGGCGAACGCTCCGTGCTGCGGTGCGGTCGACCACAGCGCCTGACCCCGGTCGAAATGTCCCGCAGCCCACAGGCCAAAGCTGCGCGCGATGACAGAGGGCCAGTCGGTGCCGGTGGCCTTTGCCGCCAGATCGGCCACGGTGGGCAGCATCCGGGGTGCGGCACTCGTCTGGGCCAGCGATGCCTTCAGCAGCGCCAGATCGGCGGGTTTCAAGGGCGAGCGGCTGGCGATCAGGGCGGCTGCCAGATCATCCTCGGTGATGCGCCCTGCCCTGACTTCGGCGGCATAATCGGCGCGCAAGCGGGTGATCTTGACACCCGCGACACGGGCCAGCCGGGCGCTCGCGGTGGCCAGATCCTCGCCGCTTTGCCCAAGGAAGGGGTTGACGGCGACGGTGGCGTCCAGCGGAAAGGCGGGCGGAATGGCGCGGGCCGCAGCCTCGGCGGCTTTCATCAGACCCATGACCCGGGCCGGAGCGATCTGTGCGTGGTTCAGGAACATCTTGGTCTCCGTCGTGTTCAAAGGGGTTTGGTGGCGCGAAAGCCACCGATCATCCGGTCAAGGACCGCGTTAAGGTACAGCCCGTTGGTCAGGTGGACCCGCAGCCCCGCCGCCGCCGGGTGGTGCGCCCAATGCGGGATCAAGGCTTGTGCCACGGCCACCAGACCAAAGGACATCAGCGCCAGCACGATCAGCGCCCATTCCAGCGCGCCGGGCACCGGGGGCTGGGGCAAATAGGGCCCCCACAGCGCCTTGGCGATCACCTGAAAACCGAAGTAGGCCACCGCTGCGGCCATCGAGGCCACCGCCGTGCGCTGGGTCAGCGCGCGGGGGGCCGTGTCGGCCAGCCCTTGCGCCACCAGATAGGCCACCCCGAAGATCAGGATCGCCCCCAGCGCCAGCGCCTGTGTCGATTTCGGCCCGGTCAGCAGCCCGAAGCCCACCGCCACCACAGCATAAAGGACCAGCGCCAGCACAAAGGCCCGCGCCACAGCAGCAATCCCCGGCACCGCGACCGGACCGGGCCTGTGCACCTCGGCCACCGCGCGGACAGCACCGCCCGAACCAAGAAAAGCATGCGCCTTGTACAGCGAATGGGCCACGATATGCAGCAGCGCCAGCGCCCACAGTCCCATCCCGCATTGCAGCAGCATGAAGCCCATCTGCGCCACGGTGGACCAGGCCAGCGCCGTCTTGACCGCAGATTGCGTCAGCATCACCGTCGCACCGAACAGCGCCGTCAGGCCGCCCAGCATCACCAGTGCCGCCATCGCACCCTGGCTGCCCTGCATCAGATCGGACATCCGGATCAGCAGGAACCCGCCGCCGTTGATGATCCCTGCGTGCAGCAGCGCCGAAACGGGGGTCGGGGCCTCCATCACCTCGGTCAGCCAGCCGTGCAGCGGGAAGGTGGCGGTTTTCAGCGCCGCGACCAGCACCAGCAGCGCCACGGCGATCTGTGCCGTCAGCGGCAGACCACCCGCAGCGGCCTGTGACAGCGCGCCAATGTCTGCCGTGCCATAGGCGGTCCACAGCAGCACCGCCGCCAGCACCAGCACCACGTCCCCTGCGCCCCAGACCAGCGAGAACTTTGCCGCCGCGCGCCGCGCCTCGGCCCGGTCGGGGTAGAACAGCAACAACTGCCGCAGCCCCAGACCGATGGCCACAAAGCCCAGCACCAGCGCGGCCAGACTGCCCGCCTGCACCAGTGTCAGCACGGCGGCAAGGGTGGCCAGCATCAGCCCGTGAAACGCACCTTCGCGCGCCTCCCCGTCCAGATAGGTCCGGCTATACCGCACCACCACCCAGCCGACAAAGGCCACCAGCAGCCCCATCGTGGCGCTGACCGCATCGAGGCGGAAGGCGATCAGCCCTGCCCCGCTGCCGAACCCGACCGTGACCGGGCCATAGGCAACAAGTTGCGCCATTCCTGCAACCGCCAGCACCAGCACGGCCAGCGCCGCACCTTCGGCCAGACGGGGCAGCGCGCCCGGACGACGTCCGGGTTGGAACAGGGCAAGGCAGGCAACGGCAAGCAACAGGATGGGCGCGAACAGGATCAGGGGTGGCAGGAACGGCATGGCAATCTCCGGGTGTGCGACAGGTTTGCCGTGGATAACGATTGCCAATCATGAAAAAAATTACATATAATCTGGCAAATTGTTCTGTTTGGTAGATGAATGGCATCCCTGAACCTGCATCACCTGCGGTTGTTCCGCGCCGTGGCGTCCGATGGCACGTTGACCGGGGCTGCGCGCGGGCTGAACCTGTCGCAATCGGCCTTGTCCACACAGATCAAGACCTTGGAGGTGTCGCTGGGCCATGACCTGTTCGAGCGGCGGGGCCGTGGGCTGATTCTGACCGAGGCGGGGCGCATCGCCCTTGACCATGCCGAGGCGATCTTTCGCACTGCGGACGATCTGACCGCGACCTTGCGCGAAACAGGGCGCGGGCGGCGGGCGCTGCGGGTCGGGGCGCTGGCCACGCTGTCGCGGAATTTCCAGATGCAGTTTCTGCGGCCCTTGATCGGGCGGCCGGATGTCGAAGTGGTGCTGCGGTCGGGCAGTCAGGCAGAGTTGCTGCAGGGGTTGGAGTCGCTGGCCTTCGATGTGGTGCTGACCAACCTTGCCCCGCCGCGCGATACGGCGACGCCCTGGCTGGTGCACCGGCTGGCCGAACAGCGGGTCAGCCTGATCGGCACTCCGGCGCGGCTGGGGTCTGTGCCGCTGCCGATGCGGGACCTGCTGTTGCACGAACCGCTGATTCTGCCACCGCCCGAGACTGCGTTGCGGGCGGCTTTCGATGCCCTGACCAGCCGTCTGGGCATCGTGCCGATGATCGCGGCAGAGGTGGAGGATATGGCCATGCTGCGTCTGCTTGCGCGCGAAGATGCGGGGCTGGCGGTCATCCCGCCGATTGTGGTGCAGGACGAACTGGCCGCCGGTCTGCTGGTCGAGGCGGCGCGGCTGGATGACGTGGTCGAGACGTTTCTTGCGGTGACGGCAGCGCGGCGGTTTCCCAACCCGCTGCTGTCAGAGGTTCTGGCGCAAGACCGCTTTCGGTGAAAACCCGGACTTAAAGCTGATCCGAACCGGGGCGGAACTTGTTGCGCGGGGCAAAGCCGGAATGTGCAGCCTCGCGCGGGTTGCGCACCCACACTTCGCGGTTCGGGTGCAGCCCCCCACCGCGCCGCGCAGGCACCGACATGTGCCGCGCGCGGTGCAAAAGGCGCGTGTCGGCCACGCCGCAGCTTGGATGGAAGCCGCCATTGTCGGCCACCACCCGGTCCCACGCCGCCTTGCGCGCGGCAAGTGTGGACGGATCGCCAAGCGCTACGCAGTTGATTTCGTTGGTGTTCAGATCGACCAGGATCTCGTCGCCATCCTCGACAAAGGCAATCGGCCCGCCAAGCGCAGCCTCCGGCCCGACATGGCCGATGACCAGACCCACCGAGCCACCGGAAAACCGCGCATCGGTCATCAGGGCGATGACGATGCCCCGTTCGCGACACAGCGTGGTGATGCGCGAGGTCGGGTCGAGCATTTCGGGCATGCCGGGGGCACCGCTGGGGCCTTCGTAGCGCACGATGATCATGTCGTTGTCCTGAAAGCTTTCCGGGGCCTGATCCAGCCGGTCAAGCAGGGCCTGTTGCCCGTCGAACACCCGCGCGCGGCCGCGGAACAGGTTGTTTTCCAACCCGCCCTCGACGCCCGCCAGTTTCAGGATGGCCGAAAACTCGGGCGACAGGTTGCCCCCCAGCATCCGCAGGCCGCCGGTCGGCTTGTAGGGCGTGGCGACCGGATAGATCACCTCGCCATCCGCCTGCCCTGCCCCAAGACGCGCGACCTGTTCGGCCAGCGTCTCGCCGGTGCAGGTCAAAACGTCGCCGTTCAACAGACCCGCCTCCAACAAAGCGCGCACGATGACCTGCACGCCGCCCGCCTTGTCGATATCGACCATGGAATACTTGCCATAGGGCCGCGCGTCGGTCAGCACGGGGACGACATGCTCCGACAGGTGGTTGAATTCTTCGGGCGTGATGATGTCTTTCCAGAAATCGGCGAACCCTGCGGCGCGGGCGATTTCGGGCGCGTGCAGGACGGCATTGGTCGAGCCACCGATGGCGAGCGCGACGATCGTGGCGTTGCGCAGGCTGTCGCGCACCACGATGTCGCGGGGTTTCAGGTCTTTCTCGATCAGATTGGCCAGCAGCGTGACCAGTTCGGCAGGAAACTCGTTCAACCGGCGCGGATCGTCCGAAGGCGGGGCCACCATGTGCAAAGGCTGCATCCCCAGCACGCCGATGAAGGTCTGCATCGTGTTGTAGGTGAACATGCCGCCGCAGCTTCCGTAGCCGGGGCAGGCGTGGCAGGCGATGTGGTGGCGGTATTCGGGGTCGGGATGGGCTGCGGCCTGAAAGGCGCTGACGATATCCAGCTTTTCGCCGGTGTTGGGGTCGGTGCCGGGATGGATCGGGCCATCCGACATGATGATGCCCGGCAGGTTATGCTCCAGCATCGCGGCCAGCGTGCCGACGGGCGGCTTGTCGCAGGCGACGACCGCAATCGCGCCGGCAAGGCCCGTCGCGCTGAAATGTTCACAGAGCGAATCTTGCGTCACCTCGCGCCCGATCAGCGAATAACGCATCTCGGGCGTGCCGTTGCGGATGCCGTCCGAGGTGGCGATGGTGTACTCCGGCTGCACAAGACGATACCGAAGCTGCCCCGGACCGGTGCCGATCCGGGATTTCAGCGCCTGATGGATCGCCTCGACCTTGGCAAGAACCCCCAGATAACACTGGCTGTCCCCCTTGGTGCCGACCACGCCGACCGAAGGCTCGTGAATCAGCGCCGGATCGGTCCCGATCTCGATCGCGAGGCCGATGGTCTGGGTCGAGCGGCCGGGATGGCGGTCGATCAGAACGGAGTTGGGATTGGTCATGGCGATCTCTTTCCGAATGTTTGGCCTTGGGCGCAGCCCGAGGGCGCGACACTCGATCCATATAAAAGTGTGCGCAGGCCGAATGTAAAGATCGGAAGGCGCTGCTTGCGCCATGGCTGACCGCATCCAAAATCGCGCGGAAGTCGCGAACGGTCGTCAAGCGGTGCGGACAGGACCCAGAAGTCAGGGGATTTCAGCGCGGAAATGCGCCGATCAAACCCGGCACCACCTTCGAGCGTTAACCAGAGAACCGGTGCCGGATTGACCTCGCGTCCACCCCTCGACAGGGCGTTGGCAATATCGAGGGCGAGGAAGGTCTTGCCCACGTTCGCCGGGCCATAGGTCGGTCAGGGACACTATCGACTCCCGGAAGGCCAGACCCCACCGAAGCAGGGCCGCAGTCGGTTTAAGGTGCCAAGATAGCTGGCGCGGAACCCGGCAGGCATGGTCGGGGCGTCACTGGCAGACGGGCGGGCCACGATCACGGAAATGAGAATTCGAACAACCTCCCTTTGAAGGTCGCGCGACAGGCCGTTCATGAGGTCTTGCAGGGGCGATGTCGTTTGGTTTGCAGATTCGTTCATGTCATCGACTCCAGCCTGCGCCTTTCGGCAGGCTATGCGGTCGATCCCGCAACGCGAACACGAGTGCCCGCAATTCCTTCGAAGCCCGGATTTGGAGGGGGAAATCTCTCGGTGGCTTACCTGTCGCTTACCCGCACGAGGACGGATAAACTTACCAATGCGCACAACCTATTGATTTTATTGGTGCACCCAGCACGATTCGAACGTGCGGCCTTTGCCTTCGGAGGACTAAGCCACCGCTCACGTTCACCGTCCATTCGCCCTATTCCCCTTGTTTCGTTCACGTTCCATAACCTCGAAAAGACTGCAAGCTGTGCGACCGCACAGTTTCAGCAAAAATCACCGCCGCCGCTCCATCGCCTCGACCGCGCTCTTTTGGTGGTCCGGGTGGTGGTGCCAATAGACCGACTCGAGCGTCGGCGCGCTGACCCCGAAGAACCTCACCGCATCGGCCATCTTCGCGCCTCGCTGCATCGCCCAGGTAATCGCGGTATGCCTGAGCGTGTGAGGCGTCACCTCGGGCATGCCCGCCGTGTCGGTGGCGCGGTTCCATGCGGTCTTGATATCGCCAATCCTCGCGCCCCGATCCGTGACCACCCAGCGCCCCCCTGCCCGCGCCCAGCGCCGCAGATGGCCAAGCAGCTGACGCGGGATCGGAATCGTGGGTTGCAGCTTCTTGGTGACGCGCTGGCTTGATCCGCGGCGATGCATGAATCCGCGCTCGAGGTCCACCCAGCCGCCCGAGGTGTTCGGCCCGAATTGCAGGCCAAGGATCGCCTGCTTGCGGGTGCCCGTGTAGAGCCCGATCAGGATAAAGCGCGCGAGGTGCTTGGACGCCGGATTGCGCCACGCCGTCCAAACCAGCAGCGCCGCCTCGTCGCGTTCAAGCCACCGCTCCTTTGACGGTGGCCGCTGCGGCAGCACAACACGCGGCGCGCTCGTCAGATAAGGGCACATCTGGTTTGGCGCTGTGGTCTTGTCCTTGAACTCATCCGCGGCCTTGATGACGATGAAGGCAGGGCTGGTGATCAGATCATGGGACTTGAGTAGGCGATACACGGAAGTCTCTGATACAAAATACTTTTCTGCATCAGTGAACCTCACAGCCAATTCGCGTGGCGACATCTCCGGTTCTTCCAGCGCCAAGGCCACGATCTGATCCCGTATTGCCTCTGGAATGCGGTTCCAGATCCGCGAAGGGCAAGACGTACGATCTTCCAACCCTTCGGGCCCATGTTCGACAAAGCGGTCATACCAGCGGTAGAAGGTGGTGGGCGGGATGCCGGTCTTGGTCAAGGTGCGCCGCACCGGCAGATGCGACTGCTCGACCAGCCGGATGATCTCAAGCTTCTCAGCGGCCGGATATCTCATTCGCCGTCGCCCCCAGCCCCGGTCATGTTTTTTTTGAGCAGGCGATTTTCGAGACTGAGATCGGCCACCAGTTCCTTCAGCGCCAACGCCTCGGCGCGCAGGCCCTTCACTTCGCCAGTATTGGCTTGGCGCGCTGTGTCACCAGCCCGTCACTTCTTGCCGTTCGGCACGGCCTTGAACCAATGGCGGCTCGTGCCTCACCAAGGAATTCCTTCGACCAGCTGTAATACAGGCTTAGGGCGATGCCCTCCTTGCGGCAAAGCTCGGCTATGCTGTCTTCGCCACGAAGGCCTGACAGCACGATCCGGATCTTCTCCCCAGACGAATGCAGCTTGCGTGTTGCGCGCCGGATATCCTTCACAAACTGCTCGCCAGCGGCCTTCGTGGTCACGGGTTTCTTCATCATCTTCAACTCCATATGGGTGAAGATGAGACGCAAATCCTCCGCTACGCAATCAACCTAAATTGTTCCATCAGCGCTGATGGCGGACAACACGGCCTGGTTCCCTTCCGCCGGAAGTAATGAACCATCGGACCATGGGTTGGAATGTATGAAGCGTGCAGCCCGTCAGGCGGCGCACTGAAGGCTTCGCTTGACGTGAGGCGAAATCGCGCCGTGGTGATCTGACCGGTTGTCTGTTCGTGCGCCATCCCGTGTGGACCCGATTTCGGGAGTCCATAGCGCGCCATGCGGGTCGCCGTCTCGGCTTTGCCGCCTTGGGAATCGCGCCCCATCCGGTTCATGTTCACGTCGTCAGGGACTTGCCAACTGCCAGCTCGATTCGGTCGGTCAGTCCCGCGCCGGCCAGATTGGCAGCTTCAGGGCACCATGCGTGTATGCATGGCAAATCCCAGCCGCTGCTGACCCCCGAAAAGGTACCTGCAACGGTCCCGCTGACCGGAACTTTATTTTATTTGACAGACGATAAATTCCGCCATAAAATTTTGGGATTGGGATGCGCCGACGCTTCCCATTTGGGAGGAAAAAACATGGCTTGGAAGAAACCTGTCTTGAAGACAATCGCCTGCGGCATGGAAATCAACATGTATGGCCCTTCGGAAGACGACCGTTCGAACGATCCGATCTAAGTAGAATGCCCGGTCCCAAAACCCGATGATCATTCGGACCCTTGGGGCCGGCGCAGGTGGTGGGCTGCCGCAATGGAACTGCGGTTGCGCAAATTGCATGTTGGCGCGTGCAGGGCTGATTCCGTCAATGACACAATCGTCTGTTGCCGTTCGTTCAGGCCCGTCACAAGACTGGCTGCTTTTGAACGCATCACCAGACATTAGGCAGCAGTTGGCTGCCTGCGATGCCCTTCACCCGCGTAATCTACGCGATAGTCCTATCGGTGCGGTCGTTGTTACCAACGCAGATGTGGACCACATTGCAGGTTTGCTCACTTTGCGCGAAAAGACGGCGTTTCGACTTTATGCCACGCCTTCGACTCTTGCCGTCCTGGCGGACAATTCGGTATTCCGGGTTATGGACGACAATCTTGTGGAGCGGGTTCCGATTGATTTGGATGTCACATTTAGCCCGGTTCCGGGAATTGAGGTGACAGCATTCGCTGTACCCGGGAAGATAGCACTGTTTCTGGAAGGGGTAGAGCCTCCCGATACCTGCACATTGGGTGAGCAAACGGTTGGTCTTAAGATCGTCTGTTCTGGCAAAGTTTTTTGCTATGTGCCAGGATGCGCGGATCTTCCTGACTGGCTCTGCCTGCGATTGGCTGAAGCGGATCTCTTGATGTTCGATGGCACGATCTGGGCAGATGACGACATGCCACGAATTGGCGCGGGCCCTAAGACTGGCGCGCGGATGGGCCATCTTGCAATGCACGGGCCTGAAGGTAGCATTGCGCGGTTGGCCGGCTTGGGCAGCCGACGAATATTTACCCACATCAACAACACGAACCCCGTTCTGGACCCCAGCGGTCCCCAACTCGCTGCCGTTACAGCCGCCGGCTGGCAGATCGCAGCGGACGGGATGGAGATCGCGCTATGACCGACCAATCACTAACCCGTGCCGCGCTGGAGGCGCAACTGCGCCAGATCGGGGTGGACCGTTATCACGACCGCCACCAGTTCCACGCACGCCTGCATTCGGGCCAGTGCAGCATGGCTGAAGTACAGGCCTGGGTCATCAACCGCTGGCATTATCAGTCCAGCATCCCGATGAAGGACGCTGCGTTTCTCTCGCGCTGCACCGACCCTGACCTGCGGCGTATCTGGCGCAGCAGGATCGAGGATCATGATGGTGGTCAGACCGAGGGCGGCGGTATCCGACGCTGGCTAAAATTGGCCGAGGCGGTCGGGCTGGACCCTGATTATGTGGCCTCGGGGCGCGGCGTGATGCCGGCGACACGGTTTGCCGTGGATGCTTATGTTCGCTTTGTGCGCGATCAGCCTCTGATTGCGGCGATGGCTTCGTCCCTTACCGAGATGTTCGCTCCCGCCATACATGGCCAGCGCATCGAGGGGTTGCTTGCGCATTACGCTTTCGCCAACCCCGACAGCATTGCCTACTTCCGGCATCGCCTGTCAGAGGCCCCCAAAGACGTCGCGTTCACTCTGAACTGGGTTCTGAACCACGCTATCACCCGCGCAGATCAGGCCGACGCCTTGCGCGCTCTGACCTTTAAGACGGATGTGTTGTGGGCGCAACTTGATGCACTTTGGCATGGCTATGTCGCGGGCAACATCCCAACCGGGGCTTGGCAACCAGGCGAGGGGCAGTTGTGACGATCGTTCCACACCTGCCCCGCGGCGTGCGCTTGCATGCGGACCGGGTGCGCGGCATGGTGTTTCTTCTGGGGCCAGAACGGGCGCTTGTGCTGGACGATATCGGCGCCGCGATCCTAGAGGAGTTGGACGGTTTGCGCAGCATCGATGCGATCACCGACACTCTTGCCATACGATACGCCGCACCGCGTGCCGAGATTGCGGTCGATGTGCGCGAGTTCCTCGACGACCTTCAGGCGCAGCGCCTGCTGGACTATATCGGGCCGGTCGCAGATTACTGCCCTGCCCATGGCTGAACGCCCCGCACCACCATTCGCGTTGCTGGCGGAACTGACGCATCGGTGTCCTTTGGCATGCCCCTATTGTTCCAACCCGCTGGATCTTTTGTCACGCACGGCAGAATTGGATACGGCCACATGGGCCCGCGTGTTCCAAGAGGCAGCGGCGCTGGGGGTCTTGCAGTTGCACCTGTCAGGGGGCGAACCTGCTGCACGGCGCGATCTCGAGGCGCTGGTTGTTGCGGCACGGGAGGCGGGGCTTTACGTGAACCTCATCACCTCGGGCATCGGGCTGACGGAGGCGCGGCTGGACGCTCTGATTGCGGGCGGACTAGACCATTTACAATTGTCGCTGCAAGGGGTGCGGGCGGCGGTGGCGGACAAGATCGGCGGATATGCAGGGGGATTTGCAAAGAAGCTGGCCCTTGCCGAGGCAATTGCGGCTCGCGGCGTGCCGCTGACGGTGAATGCGGTAATGCACCGGCACAATCTGGCCGATCTGGCTGAAACTATCGCCTTCGCCGCCAGACTTGGCGCGCGGAGGATCGAGGTGGCATGCGTACAATTCTACGGCTGGGGGCTGAAAAATCAATCGGCGCTGCAACCGACCCGCGCCCAGGTGGACGAGGCCAAGCGCGTGGTAGCCAGAGCGCGGACCGAATGGAAGGGGCAATTGGCCATCGACTTCGTTCCGCCCGACTATCACGCCGATTACCCCAAGGCCTGCATGGGGGGGTGGGGAAGTACCGGGTTGAACATCACACCCGACGGCACCGTGCTTCCGTGCCACGCAGCGGCCACCATCCCGGGCCTTTCCTTTGCGCGCGTGACCGAAGCTCCGCTTGCCGCGATATGGTACGATAGCCCTGCCTTTGCGGCCTATCGCGGCACTGACTGGATGCCTGACACGTGCAAAAGCTGCGCTCGCCGCGACATTGACCATGGCGGCTGCCGCTGTCAGGCGATGGCCCTGACAGGCGACCCGAACGCCATAGACCCGGTCTGCCGCCATTCCCCCTCGCGCGGCATTGTGGACAGGCTTCTTGCAGAAACCTTGGACACGCCTCTGGAAGAGGTGGCTCTCGTGTACCGGCGATGAGGGAAGGCACTCTGCAACACTCTGGGACCAGCACCGGATGGATGCCAAGGCCTGTCGGACTTTAGATCGCGGGCGAAGTGCCGAGATTGAGAAGACTGGAAGGCCTTATCCTGCACAAAACAAAGACCGCTCGTTCGGAGACCGGTTCATTTTCCGTGCGGCCGTCGTTTGTTATCACGTAACCGCCCAGGCGGAATCGCCCATCGTCCACGCACGTTGGCCCGGCCCGCCGACAGGCTTGGTTGCCAGCACAAAGTTAACAGCCAAGGAAACGAACCATGCTTCGCTCAGAGGATTGGCGAATGCACCGTTGGCATCGCTCGCAGCGACGGCGGGGATGCAGCCGTCGTTCTGACTTTCTTAAACGGCTTTGGGCGCATGCTTTTCTTGGTGCATGGTGCATGCGTCTCGGCAAGTGCGACAATATGTCCGGAACTGGAAAAGACATTGACTCGCGCATGGAAGCCGGCGAAAGTTTATTTTGACCCGTTGAGCTTTATTTAAGTCGCACGGTGGCCCTAATCTTGGTTGCTGACGTCAGACAAAAAAGGTCTCGACAATCGAGTGCCGCAAGTTGCCCCTTTTGCACTCCTAAGTAGCTGTTGCGAGTCCCATATCTGCATTTGTCGTCAGGGCCGTTGTGTGGTTTTTGATAGGCAGGTCGAAGCTCTACCTTTGACCGTTTATGTCCAGCGGAACTCACAAATGCATCGGTGGCGAGACAGGTCGTCCATGGACCCTTTTCTCAAATGGTTTTGCAGAGCCGTTTGAAGCCAAAAAGTCGTTTGACACACGCAAAAAAAGAAAGACAATGACACTGGTTAGTCTGAATCACCGCGTGAAAGCTAAGCAGGAGAAACTTGCAACTTCTTGCGGGACTTAAAACAACGGCGCGCAGTTTTCTGCGCTTCTGTGTAATTGAATATTGGGAGGAGACCACCGTGAAGAAACTTATGTCATCCATCGCCGCTCTGGCGCTGACCACAGGCTACGTCGCCGCGCAAACTGCTGACCTGCCGCCTAACATCGAACGGCTGCAAAGCATGCAGTCGACTGGCGTCAAGGATTTTACTGTCGTTGAACAGACCGGCGCCTATGCTGACGCAATCAAAAAGACGCTCGAGCGGATCAAGATGCCCGACGGGTTCAAGATCGAACTCTATGCAATTGTCCCCGACGCCCGGCACATCGCAGTTGGCCCTCAAGGGGTTGTCACGTTCGTAGGCACCCGTAAGGACAAGGTCTGGGCCGTCACCGACCGCAACAAGGACAGGGTCGCGGACGAGGTCAAGGATTTCGCGCCGTCGCTGACCTTCACGATCCCGAATGGCGTCTGCTTCAGCAAGGACGGCTTCCTTTATATTGCAGAGCAGAACCGAGTTCTGGTGTTTCCGGCAGCGGAATTCTTTTATGAATCCCCCGACGTTGCAGTTGGACAGGTCGTGAAGCAAGGCGAACTTATCCCGACAGACGAAGAAAGCTTCAACCATACGGCACGGGTCTGCGACATCGGCCCCGACGGAAAACTCTACATTTCGCTGGGTCAACCACACAACGTGGCGCCCGCTGACAAGCTCCAAAAGTATCTGGATACCGGCATTGGCGGCATCATCCGGATGAACACCGACGGTACTGGCCGCGAGGTCATCGCGCAGGGCGTTCGTAACTCGGTCGGTCAGGACTTTGATCCGGCCACTGGTGATCTGTGGTTTACCGACAACCAGGTCGACGGCATGGGTGACGACATCCCGCCCGGCGAAATCAACCACATGACTGAGGTCGGCCTGAACTTTGGCCATCCTTGGTATGGCGGCGGCGACACGCGGACGAACGAATACAAGGGCGAAGAAGTGCCGGTCGAGGTGACGATGCCCGCCTCGACAACCATTGCCCACGCGGCCGATTTGGGAATGGTGTTCTACACTGGCAAGACGTTCCCGAAAAAGTACCAGGGGGCGATTTTCTCGGCCCAGCACGGCTCATGGAACCGCACTATACCCACTGGCGCAAATGTCATGGTGACAACTATAGACGCTGAAGGCAAAGCAAACTCTGAGCCCTTTGCCGTAGGCTGGATCGACGAAAACGGTGAATACCTTGGTCGCCCCGTCGATGTCGCAAACCTGCGCGACGGTTCGATCCTCGTGTCCGACGATCTGGCTGGCGCTCTCTACCGGATCAGCTACGAGCAATGATCAGCGCAAAGTTTCTGAGCCTCGGCGGGATCATTCTCGCCGGGGCAGTTGCAGCGCAAACTGCGGGGGACCCAGTCGAAGGACGCAAACTCGCCGGGCAGTGCCGCACCTGTCATGGGATCGACGGCTACGCCAAGATCCCCATTGCACCGCATATCGGCGGTGAACCGATACCTTATATTGCAGCGCAACTGACCGCCTTTCGCGACGGCACCCGAACTAATGAGATGATGACCGTAGTAGCCAAATCCCTGACGGATCAGCAAATATCCGATCTGGCCGCTTGGTACTCGGACCACACGGTAACAACGACACTCACCGCCGATCCGTCCGGCGCGCCCGAGTTCTGCGTAGCATGTCACGGCAGTAACGGCATCGGTTTGGCTGAGGATGTGCCCAACCTGGCTGGAGAGACTAACATCTACATCGATACTCAGCTAAAAGCGTTTCGCGGTGGCAAGCGCACGCACGAAGTGATGTCTGCAATCGCCGCAAACCTGACGGACGAGGAAATCCGTGCCGCCGCCGATTGGTATGCCTCTGTGCAGATTGAGATCCTGACTGCCGATTGAAAAAATGTTTACTGTTGGTTTGACGATTTGCCTGACCACTACGAAATCAGCATCCAGCGCGGTCACCGCAAGAGGAAACCATTTTGAGGCGACGCAGGGGCCGGGTGCATCCGCCCTTGACGCAGCTCAGCCGATTTCGTTGGTTTAACCTACCCCGAGATCATTCGCCTGGCTGTGATCATGTACGTGCGGTTCCCGCTTTCGCTCCGCAATGTTGGGGATCCGTTGCACGAGAGAGGCAGTCTAGTTCTGGTGGTACCGATTAGGACCGATGTTTGCGTCTGATATTCGAAAGCGGCGCGTTCAAGGCGTGCGGTCGAGCCATTGGTTATGGCGCTTGGACGAGGTTTTCGTGAAGATCAACGACGAGTGTCATTTGAGCGAATTGCGGGCATTCCGATTTAGGGTTCCCATAAGCCCGCCTTATTCATCGAAAGCGGAAGGGATTGGTTGCGTGCGCCTGAAAGTACTGTAGATTCAAGCTGTTAGACGCAAACCAATAGCAGCATCGGACGCACGCATGGGTGAAACGTTACTTCCGGTCACGATGGGTTTCAACCGCTCTTTGCGCATCGAAAGTCGCGTTGACAGACTGACCGGCGATCCCGGTGCGGTGCTCTTGCGGGAGATCGCCGAGCAAAGCGGCATCATCGACTGGATGACCGCCCGCTTGGTGGATCCGCGCAGCCAGGTCGACGTCACGCACGACCTCGCCTCACTCATTCGCACGGGTGTGCTGCTGGCGGCGCAGGGCTGGCGCGACCACGATGATGCCGATGCGCTGCGCCACGATCCGGCGTTCCGCCTGGCCACCAGTTCTGCAGCCGGGCTGACGCCGCTGAGCGGTCCGGGGTTGGCGTCGCAGACCTTCTACGACTTACCGGCCGAACACTGGAAACATATCCGGACCACGAACCCGATCGAAAGCGTCTTTGCCACGGTCCGCAACCGCACCCGGAAAACCAAGGGATGCCTGAACCGCAAGACCGCCCTCGCAATGGTCTTCCGGCTGATGATGTCAGCCAAGAAGAAGTGGCGGAAGATCTCGGGGCCAAACCGTCTGCCCGAGCTCATCCAAGGGGTTGAGTTCAAGGACGGGATCAAGCAACTTCAAAATGCCGCCTGATCACGCCGTCACCAACTTTTGGGCATAACTCTCCCGCAACAAGACCTGACACTTCCGACCCCGCGCAAAGGCACCAAACAGGAGGCGCTGATCGCCATGCTGCGTGCCGACGGCGGCGCGACCATCGACGAGATCGTGGCAGCCACTCATTGGGAGCCTCACACTGTGCGTGGATCGATGTCCGGGGTCC
>JBBRVJ010000031.1:0-24662 GCA_038246975.1 Rhodobacterales bacterium
AATCGTCGAGGTGTCGAAGTCCGGATTGCCGGGGTCTTCGCGTTCGGGCGAAAAGCCCAGGAAGAAATCCACTCCAGACCGCAACCCGCCCCGTTCAAGGATCGGGCGCACCAGATCGTCGGTCGTGCCGGGATAGGTGGTCGATTCCAGAACCACCAACTGCCCCGGTCGCAGGGTGGCCGCAATGCTGGCACAGGTGCGCTCGACATAAGACAGGTCGGGGTCGCGGTGCTTGGTCAGCGGCGTCGGCACGCAGATCACGATGACGTCGCACCCGCCCAACTGCGCAAAGTCGGTCGTCGCCCCGAACCGCCCGGCTCCGGTCTGCTCGGTCAACACCCGGTCCGACACCGCCCCGATATAGGACCGCCCGGCCTCGATGGCCACGATCTTGCCGGGGTCGATATCGAACCCTGTGACGGGATACCCGGCGCGCGCGGTGGTGATGGCCAGCGGCAGACCGACATAGCCCAGCCCGATCACGCCCACGCGGGCGCTGCGGTCGGTCAGTCTGGCAAGCAGGGTCGCATGAACTGGCAGCGGGGCCAGACTGGACGGGGCGTGCACGGGGGCAGACATCGCATCTCCTTTGCACCGGCCGGCCTGGACCATCTGGCCACCGCCGGACTGGCTGTCAAGCACGCCATCTCCGTGCCGCACGCATCGCCGGTACAACGCGAGACTGTCTGCACAGGGGGTGTACAGGGGGTGTACGGCAGGTGCACAGGTCGCGCTACCTCATTCAATAAACCCCGTGGACGCCTCGGCGTTCCTCGGCTAGCGTTCGGCGCAACGGAAACCGGTTCGATACAAAGGGTCTGGCAGCGGTGGTCCCAAGTTCTGATCTGCTGCGAATCGAAGATCTTGGTATCTCGTTCCAGATGCTGGGCGGCCCGTTGCAGGCGGTGCGCGGGGCCAGTCTGCGGGTGCTGCCGGGCAAGGTCACCGCGCTGGTGGGCGAATCCGGGTCGGGAAAATCCGTGATAAGTCAGGCGGTTATGGGCATCCTGCCCCGTATCGCCAGTGCAACCGGGCGCATCCTGTTCGATGATCCGGCAACCCCGGGTGCCCCCGTCGATATCCTGTCGATGCCGCTCGACGGCCCCGAAATTCGCGCGCTGCGCGGGCGGCGAATGGGCAAGATATTTCAGGAACCGATGACTTCGCTCTCGCCGCTGCACACCATCGGCAACCAGATCGGCGAGGTATTGCGCATCCACGAAGCCGCCACCACAGCCCAGCAACGCGAAAGCACGATCGACATGTTGGGGCTGGTAGGCTTCCCAGACCCTAGGCGTGCGATCGACATGTATCCGTTCGAGCTGTCAGGCGGCATGCGGCAGCGGGCGATGATCGCCATGGCCCTGATCTGCCGCCCCGCCCTTCTGGTTGCGGACGAGCCTACTACCGCGCTGGATGTGACGATTCAGGCGCAGATTCTGGAACTGCTGGCCGAATTGCAGCAAAAGCTGAACATGGCGATGCTGCTGATCACCCATGACCTTGGCGTGGTTGCCAACGTCGCAGACGAGGTGGTGGTGATCTACCACGGCCAGATCATGGAGGCAGGCCCCGCCGACGCCATCTTCCGCCGCGCGTCGCATCCGTATCTCAAAGGCCTGATGGCCGCCGTCCCTCATTTCGATATGAAACCCGGCGACCGATTGAAATCATTGCGGGAAATCTCGGTGAATGCGGGCAAACTTCTGGGCAAAGCCGATGCAAAGGCCATGGTCGCGCCCCTGCCTGACGTTCTGCTTTCGGTCCGCGATGTGGTGAAATCCTATACGACGCGCAACCAAAGCTTCTTCGGCGTCGGCAATGAAACCGCCGTGCGCGCGGTGGATGGCGTCAGCTTTGACCTGATGCGCGGCGAATGTCTGGGTCTGGTCGGGGAAAGCGGTTGCGGCAAGACCACGCTCAGCAAAATCCTGATGCGCGCCGTGACGCCCGACGAGGGCATCATCACCTATCACGACGCCCAAGGCCCCCATGACGTGATCAACGCCGAAGGCGACGCCCTGCAACACCTGCGCGCCCGTATTCAGATGGTGTTTCAAGACCCGGTATCGTCCCTTTCACCCCGGATGACGGTGCAAAACATCCTGACGGAACCGCTGGAGATTCACAAACGCGGCACGCCCGCCATGCGGCTGGAGGCGGTGACGAACCTGATGGAGGCGATCGGGCTGGATCGCCGCTACCTCAACCGCTATCCCCACAGCTTTTCGGGCGGTCAGCGTCAGCGGATCGGCATCGCCCGCGCGCTGGCGCTTGGCCCCGATCTGGTGATCTGCGACGAACCGGTGTCGGCTCTGGATGTGTCGGTGCAGGCACAAATTCTAAACCTTCTCAAGGACTTGCAGAAAGACCTTGGCCTGACTTACCTGTTCATCTCGCATAATCTGGCGGTGGTCGACTACATGGCCGACCGGATTGCCGTCATGTACCGCGGGCGGATCGTCGAACTTGCGCCCCGCGCCGCCCTGATGCGCGCGCCGGTGCATCCCTATACCAGATCCCTGCTGGCCGCCGTACCCTTTCCCGATCTGGACCGCCCGCTAGACTTCGGCACCCTGCGCGCCGGGGCGGGCAGCGACCACAGCGGCTGGCCCGCCGCCTTCCAGGAAGGGGGTGAGCGGCATCAGATGCTGGACCTTGGCGGGGGCCATCTTGTCATGGCCCGCCCAGACACCGAAACGCAAAGCCTGCGCCTGTGACCCCGCTCCGGAGACGCGGTTATTGCCATGCGGACGCTGACCCGCTATCACAACGCCGTGATCTGGCACATCAGCGGCACCGTGCCGCATGTTTGCCCCCGCTTGTGCCACGCCGCCCCGCTGCATCCGGGGACTGGCGCGATCTGGATTACGGAGTCCGATCTTGACCCGAACCGACTGCCCTGCCGCCGATCCGCGATTCAACGCCAAGCCCCTCATCCGGCAGGAGTTCTGACCCATGCCCCGCCGCTACGAAGACGCCCGCATTCTGATGTACAGCCACGACACCTTTGGTCTGGGCCACCTTCGCCGCTGCCGCACCATTGCCCATGCGTTGGTCGAAAAACATCGCGGTCTGAACATCCTGATCATGTCGGGGGCGACCATCGCCGGGGCCTTCAACTATCGCAGCCGGGTCGATTTCGTGAAGATCCCCTCGGTGATCAAACTGCGCAACGGCGAATATACCTCGCTGGCCCGGCACATCGACCTCGCCGATACGCTCAAGATGCGCGAGTCGATCATCCGCCATACCGCCGAGACGTATCAGCCCGACATCTTCATCGTCGACAAGGAACCGATGGGATTGCGCGGCGAGGTCCAGGAAACGCTGGCTTATCTGAAGTCCAGGGACACCAAACTGGTGCTGGGTCTGCGCGAGGTGATGGACGCGCCGCATTTGCTGGACGCCGAATGGAAACAGCACGACGTGATGCAGAAGATCGGTCATTTCTACGATTCGATCTGGGTCTATGGCCCACGCGATTTCTATGACCCGCTGGTCGGTCTGGATGTGCCGCCCGAGGTGCGGGCCAAGATGGATTTCGTCGGGTTCCTGCAACGGTCGGTTGCGACCGGCGAGGATCCAGCCCACCGCCCGACCGGGGATTATCTGCTGGTCACCACCGGGGGCGGCGGGGATGGCGCCGAACTGGTGCATGACGTGATGAGCGCCTATCAGCAGGACCCCGGCCTGACCCATCAGGCGCTGATCGTGCTGGGGCCCTACATGTCGGCCAAACAGCGCGCCAAACTCAGACGAAAAGGCGCGAAAATCCCCTACATCAAGGTGATCGAGTTCGACAACCGCATGGAAGAGTTGATCGCCGGAGCAACCGGTGTTGTTGCCATGGGTGGTTACAACACCTTTTGCGAAATTATGTCTTTCGACAAACCTGCCCTGATTGTCCCCCGCGTCAAACCCCGCGAGGAACAACTGATTCGTGCCACGCGCGCCGCCGAACTGGGTCTCATCGACATGCTGCTGCCAGAGGAGTCCGCCGATCCGCTGCGTCTGGCCGCCGTGCTGCGTGCGCTTCCCAACCGGCCAGCACCGTCGAAGGCGGGCAGCGCGCTGGCGCTGGACGGGTTGACCCATATCTCTGAAATCGTTGGCGGCTGGCTGGATCTCCGCCGCCGCGACTCCGCTGCCGCAGCGGTTATGGCCTGACGTGGAACCGGTCATGCGGCGCAAGGTTGCGGTGGTGCTGAAAGGTTACCCGCGCCTGTCCGAAACCTTCATCGCTGCCGAATTGCTGGGGCTGGAGCGGGCGGGGTTCGACCTGACGCTGATCTCGCTGCGCCATCCCACCGACAAGAAACGCCATCCGGTACATGACGAAATTCGCGCGCCGGTGCTGTATTTGCCGGAATACCTGTATCAGGAACCGCTGCGCGTTCTGCGCGGGCTGAGGTTCAGCCTGCGTCGGCCCGGATTTGGCGCGGCGTTTCGCCGTTTCCTGCGTGATGTACGGCGCGACCCCACGCCCAACCGGGGGCGGAGGTTCGGGCAGGCCTGCGTTCTGGCGGCAGAGTGTCCTGCGGGCACCGGCTGGCTGCACGCACATTTCATTCATACCCCGGCCTCGGTGACGGCCTATGCCAGCCTGATCACCGGGCTGGGCTGGACCTGTTCGGCCCATGCCAAGGACATCTGGACAGCCCCCGACTGGGACTTGTCCGAAAAGTTGGCAGAAATGCGGTGGGCCGTGACCTGCACCCATGCCGGATACGATCAGTTGCGCAAACTGGCCGGGGACAAGGGCACGGTCCATCTCAGCTATCATGGGCTGGACCTGTCCCGGTTTGACGAACCTGACACGACTGGCACGGTGCACGACGGGACCGATCCCGATGATCCGGTGCGCCTGATCAGCGTAGGCCGGGCGGTCGAGAAAAAGGGCTACGACACCCTGCTGCACGCCCTGCACCGCCTGCCCGCCACCCTGCACTGGCGGCTGGAACAAATTGGTGGCGGCGGTGATCTGCCGAAACTCATGGCGCTGGCCACGGATCTGGGCCTGTCCGACCGCATCATCTGGCGCGGCGCGCTGGATCAGCGCGAGGTGCTGGACCGTTACCGCGCCTCGGATATCTTTGTGCTTGCGTGCAAAATCGCGGCGGATGGCGACCGGGATGGCCTGCCGAATGTTCTGGTCGAAGCGGCGAGCCAGCATCTGGCCTGCCTGTCCACCACCGTATCGGGCGTGCCCGAACTGTTCACCGATGACCTGAACGGCCTGCTGGTTGCCCCCGAAGACCCCCCAGCCCTTGCCGACGCTTTGGAAAAGCTGATCCGCAACCCCGCCTTGCGCGCTCGTCTGGGCGATGCCGCCTCGGCACGGGTGCGACATGACTTTGACCAACACGTCAGCATCCGGCAACTCGCAGCCCTGTTTGATGCCGGATGGAGCACCCCCCGATGACCGCCCCCGCATCCCCGCGCGCGTTCTATTATGTCCAGCATCTGCTGGGTATCGGTCACATCGCCCGCGCCAGCCGCGTGGCCGACGCGCTGGTGCGCGACGGGTTCGAGGTGACGATGGTCACAGGCGGCCTGCCCGTGGCGGGGTTCCCCGGTCCGGGCGTCCGCCATATCGCCCTGCCCCCGGTGCGCGCGGGCAACGCCAGCATGGCGGGCCTGACCGATGCCGACGGCACCCCCGTTGACGACGCCTTCAAGAACAACCGCCGCGACCTGCTGTTGGCCGCCTATCGCGACTGCCGCCCCGATGTTGTGATCACCGAGGCGTTCCCCTTTGGCCGCCGCCAGATGCGGTTCGAACTGATCCCCCTGCTGGACGCGGTCCATGCAACCATGCCGCGCCCCATCGTCGTGTCGTCGGTCCGCGACATCCTGCAGGAAAATCGCAAGCCGGGGCGGGCTGAAGAGAGCCTTGGACAGGCGGTGAAGTATTTCGACCGTATCCTTGTCCACGGCGACCCGACGTTCGCCCGGCTGGAAGAGACTTTCCCGCCGGCCGTGCAGATTGCCGACAAGATCATCTACGGCGGCCTTGTGGCTCCGCCGCCACCCACGCCTTCGGCGGACAGGTTCGATATCGTGGTGTCGGCGGGCGGTGGTGCCGCCGGGGCCGCCATGTTGCGCGCGACGGCGGGGGCGGTGCATCTGCTGCCCGCAAACCTGACATGGTGCCTGATTGCCGGTGTGAATCTCGCGCAGGCCGATTACGATGCTTTGGCCGCCGCCATACCGACCAACACCACCCTGATCCGGTTTCGCCGCGACTTTACGGGCCTGTTGTCCCGCGCAACTCTGTCGGTCTCGCAGGCAGGATACAACACGGCGGGCGATGTTCTGGTCGCGGGATGCCGCAGCCTGATGGTTCCGTTTGTCGGCGGCGGGGAAACCGAGCAGGCCTTGCGCGCCGAACGGCTGGCCGCACTGGGGCTGGCCCATGTCCTGACCGAAGACGCCCTGACCCCGGAACAAGTGGCACAGGCAATCAAGGCCGCGCTGGCCGCACCCCCGCCCCCGCGCCATACGCTGGACCTGAACGGCGCGGAGCAGGCGGCGCATCTGATCCGCAGCTTGCTGTAAAGCCTGCAGTATACCTTTGCCGCCCATCTGGACAGGCTGCGATCAACCCTGCTAGGCTTGCCCTTACTGCAATTGCCGCAGCCTTTGCATCCCGGACCCGATAGCCGTCATGGAACCCCGCCTTTCGCGCTATATCTGGACCCACACCCGCGCGCAGCAGGTGTGGATTCTGATGATCGTCGCCCTGTCGATGGTGCCGTATTTCATGGCTCTCGATTTGCCGAAACGCATCGTCAACGGCCCGATCCAGGGCGACGGGTTCGAGACGGCAGGGGCGACCCAGCGGTTCATGGATCTGTCGTTCAACCTGCCGTTCTTCGGCACCGTGCAACTGTTCCCAGGGGTCGAACTGGAACGAATGTCCACGCTGTTCGCGCTCAGCGGGATATTCCTGCTGCTGGTGGTGGTGAACGGGCTGTTCAAATTCTACATCAACACCTTCAAGGGCCGCCTTGGGGAACGCATGCTGCGCCGGGTCCGGTTCGAACTGGTCGACCGCATCCTGCGTTTCCCGCCCGATACGTTCAAGCGGCTCAAAGGCGCCGAAATCTCCAGCATGGTCAAGGACGAGGTCGAACCTCTGGGCGGCTTCACCGGCGATGCCTTCGTGGCCCCGGCCCTGCTGGGCGGTCAAGCCCTGACCGCGCTTGGATTCATCTACCTGCAGAACGTCTGGCTCGGCATGATCACCACGGCACTGGTTGCGGTGCAGTTCACCATCATCCCCCGGATGCGCCGCCGTCTGTTGGTTTTGGGGCGCGAACGGCAGTTGACGGCGCGCCAGTTGGCGGGCCGGGTCAGCGAGATTGTCGAGGGCATCGGCACGATCCACGCCTATGACACCTCGAACATCGAACGCGCCGACATCGCTGCGCGTCTTGGCCAGATCTTCAAAATTCGCTTCGACATCTATCAATGGAAGTTTCTGGTCAAGTTCATCAACAACTTCCTGGCTCAGGTTACGCCTTTTCTGTTCTACTCGGTCGGCGGCTATCTGGCGCTGAACGGGGAATTGGACATCGGGCAACTGGTGGCGGTGATCGGGGCTTACAAAGACCTTCCCGGCCCGTTGAAAGACCTGATCGACTGGGATCAGAACCGGCAGGACGTGCAGATCAAGTACACGCAAGTGGTCAACCAGTTCGCCATCGACGGGCTGCTGGACCCCACGATCCAGACGGTCGCCGATACTTACGACGCCAGCGTCCTGAAGCAACCGTTGTCCGCTGTGAACCTCAGCCTGTCGGACGACAGCGGGGCTGCGGTGGTCGAACGGCTGAACCTGCGGATCATGCCGGGCGAAAAGGTGGCGGTGGTCGGCGATACCGCATCAGGGGCCGAGGCGTTTGCCGAGGCTGTCGGGCGGCTGGTCTGGCCCAAAAGCGGCAAGATCGCCGCAGGCGACGTCGATATCCTGACCTTGCCCGAGTCGATCACCGGGCGGGCGATTTCCTACACCGGCATCGAGACGTATTTCTTTTCGGGCAGTCTGCGCGACAATCTGCTGTACGGCCTCAAACACGCCCCGCTGCGGACGACGGAACGGGACTCCAGGAATCAAAAGTTCCGCGCCTGGGAGGTCGCCGAATCGGCCAAGTCGGGCAACCCCGATTTCGACATGCACAGCGATTGGATCGACTATGCCGCCGCCGGAGCGGACGGGCCTGAGGCGTTGTACTCCGCGCTGCGTGGTGTGCTGGATACCGTGCTGATGGGCAAAGACATCATTGACCTCGCACTGCGGTCGACCGTGGACCCGGCCCGCTATGACGGACTGGCCCAAAGCATCGTGACCATGCGCACCGCGCTGCGCAAAGAATTGCAAAGGCGCGGGCTGAACGACCTGATCGAACCCTTTGCGACGGGGGCCTACAACTCCGAGGCGACGGTCGGCGAAAACCTGTTGTTCGGCACGCCGGTCGGCCCCACGCTGCAAAACGCCAACATCGGCAGGAACGAATATTTCCGGTCGGTCGTGACGCGCGATGGTCTGGCCGAAGACCTGTTCGCCATGGGCCATGAAATCGCCCAGACGGCGATCGAACTGTTCGGCGACCTGCCGCCCGACCACCCCTTCTTTCAGCAACTGACCTTCATGACCCCGGACGACATTCCGGTCTATCAGGCCCTGCTGCAAACCCTGCAGGCCCGGGGCTTTCCGACGGCCACGGATGAACAGCGCGAACAGATCATCCGCCTCAGCTTTGCCTATATCGAGCCGCGCCACCGCTTCGGTCTTCTGACGGACGAGCTTCGCACCAAGATCGTGACGGCCCGTCAGCGCTTCCACGAAAACTTGCCCGAAGACATGCGCGGCACCGTCGAGTTGTACGATCCCGCCCTGTACACCGCCTCGGCGAACCTGCTGGACAACGTGTTGTTCGGCAGGATCAGCCAGAAACACGCCGATGGCGGCGAAAGGGTTCAGGCGGCGGTGCGCGATTTGCTGGAATCGTCGGGGCTTTATCAGCGCGTTTTCGCGATCGGGCTGGATTTCGAGGTGGGCGCGGGCGGCAAGCGTCTGACCACAGCCCAGCGGCAAAAGCTGAACCTTGCGCGGGCCTTGTTGCGGCGGTCGGACTACTATGTGTTCAACAGGCCCTTCTCGGGTCTGGATCAGCGCACGCAGGACCAGATTTTGCGTAACAGTCTTGATCTGCTGCGGAGCGGCGACCGCGATCCCGCAATAATCTGGGTGCTGTCGACCGCCCTGCAGGCCAGGCTGTTTGATCGGGTGGTGGTGTTCAAGGACGGCGCTTTGGTGGAAGACGGTCCGCATGACGATCTTGTCGCACGGAACGGGGTGTTCAAACAGATGATGCAGGGATAGCGTAGACGAACAATCAGGAATTCGGCTGCGGGGACGGAGGACGACATGCTTCTGAAGGACGAAGTGCAGATGCTGCGGCAAGTGCCGCTGTTCGCCCGGGTCGAACCGGCCAAGCTGAAACTGCTGGCATTTACTTCGGTGCGGGTCAGTTTTGGCGCGGGTCAGGTGCTGTTCCATCAGGGCGAACCTGGCGATGCGGCTTATGTGATCCTGTCGGGGCAGGCAGATGTCCTGACCGACAGCGCCAGCGGCCCGATCAAGGTGGCCGAAGTTTCGCGCAACGCGATTGTCGGGGAAATCGCCATCCTGTGCGATGTCAGCCGGACGGCCACGGTACAGGCTGTGGTGCCGCTGGAAACCCTGAAGATCAGCAAGGATCAGTTCCTGAAACTACTGTCAGACTTCCCCGAAATCACCATCGAAGTGATGCGGGTGTTGGCCGCCCGTCTCAGCCAGACCACCACCGAACTGACCGCCGCGCGCAGCAGGGCGGCCCATGGCCCGCACTGACGGCTAAAACGGTTCAACATCGCCCGTGGCAAGGTCGATGGCGAAACGGTCTGACGGCAGCCGCGCCAGAAACGCCTCGAACATCCGGAACAGCCGGGCAAATGCGGTAGGCTCGCCCCCTGATGCCAACAAAAGCCGCGCTACCCGCCTGTAGGCCTGCATCCGCGCAGGCGGGATCAAGGCCACGCCAAACTCTCCGCCCGCCTGAACCCGATACCAATCCTGAACGAGGGTCAGAACGGTAATCCCGGCCAGGTCGGCCTCGCCCACCAGATCCGCCAAAGTCGATTGCATCACCAGCGGCACCATCTCGGCAGGCCATTCCCGCCGCAGATGCCGACGCACCACCAGATGTGCGGCATGTTCGGCCAGAAAAACCCCGTAGCTGTCGGCCGCGATCAACCTTTCCGCCCCGATGTCCTTCAACGACTGCTCAAACCGATAGGCTTGCCGCACGACGTCCGGCATCGGCATGGACCCGGTGCTGATCGTCTCGACGGTGACGCGTTGATCATCCATCGTGACAGTCTTCCAGCATCCGGGAAAGGCGCCAAGCGACGGCACTCCGACATTGACGACAAACTGCCCGTCCGCGCGGTGCAGCGCGGTGTCGTTCTGATGCAAATGGCCCGAGAATGCGACCTTGATGCCGGTGTTCAGCACCGCTCGCGCCACTTCCGGCCCCGGCGCTCGCCGCACCATCGGCACTGCGCCAAACACCGCCGCTGCGTCAACCCGCGCAGCAGGGCAGGCATCCAGCATCGGATAATGCGAAAACGTCAGCAACCGCTTGCCTTGCAAAGCCGCCCTCCGCGCCACATCCTGCATCCATGGCAGGATGAACGGCTTGTGCCGCAGCATCGCCTGCCATCCGGCATCCGTGCTGTCGGCGTAGTCGTCCTGATGCCCCCCCCGCTCTGCCAGATCGAACGGCACAAACACATTCGCGTCGATCATCAACAGCCAAAGGCCCGGCTCAGGCTCGACCAGATAGGACAGGTCCATCATCTGCCGCCCTGTCGCCCCGTCGCTGGACCGGATGGTAAACTGCCGCGCGTCCACTGCATCCGAAGCGCCAAAAGGCGTCTCCCAATGCAGGTCCCCCTCGCGACGAAAGAAGCCAAGGTCCGGCAACCGCTGCACCGCTTCGGGCGCACCCAGACAGCGCATTCCGGGCCAGACCACCACCAGCCCCGCCGCCGGATCGTGGCGGTCGGGGTCACTGGTCACGAGATCATAGCCGCCGCCCGCATTCAGAAACCGCCGCCCGCGATGCCGCCCGACATCGGCAAACACATCGTGATTGCCCGGCACCGCAAAGAACCGCAGCCCGTGGCGGGCACGATACTCGGTCAAGACGCCTCCCAGCCCTGCAAGCGCGGTCATCTGCCCGTCGTCCGAGTAGTCGCCCAGCAGAACCACCAACCCGATCCCCCGCGCCACGACCTCATCCAGCGCGTAACGCAGTGCAAAGCCGGTTTCGTTGAACGCGCGCGGGTTGCGCGCAACCTCGGCCAGCGGACGCAGCGCCACGGCTTGAGACAACCCGTAGTCCCCTGAAATATCGTGAAAATGCGCATCCGCAATCACGGCGATCCGGGCAGGGGCCAAGGCAGGGGGCATCGGTGGGCAGATCCTGTGTGCAAGGCGAAGCGACGGCTCTCGCCGGGGAACAGTGACCCGCCAAACCCGGAGGTTCAACTGGACAAACACGGCGAGCGGGACGGTTCATCCTGCAGGTAGCCTTGCGAAAAGGGCACTCGCATAAACCGGGCGGTTTGCTTAGCATGGAGCGGTGGGCCAATCGGCCGCTGAAAGGATCGCCGGAACCGTCTGCATGTCGGATCGCAGAAGACATCCCATGGACAAACGTACCAACACCGGCACCACCGGAAGGCCGTGCATGCCGTTTGAACGGACGCGATAGGTGGCCGGGACGGGTTTTCTGGTGCGGTTCTGGGGGGTGCGCGGCAGTTTGCCGGTGTCCGGGCCGGACTTCCACAAGTACGGCGGCAGCACAGTCTGCATCGAAATTCGTTGTGGCGACGAGGTGATGTTGTTCGATGCAGGGTCAGGCATCCTTCCAGCCGGTCGGGCGTTGAACGCCGAAGGATGTGGCAAGGTCAATTTGTTCTTTGGCCATTGCCATTACGACCACATTCTAGGTTTTCCCTACTTTCAGCCGATCTTTGACCCCCTTGCGTCCGTCAATATCTGGTCCGGGCATCTGGCGGGCAAGATGACGACGGAAGAGATGCTGCGAAGTTTCATGCGACCGCCGTGGTTTCCGGTCAATCCAGACGTGTGTCCCGCCCGGATCAACTGTCACGACTTCCAGTCAGGCGAGGTGTTGACCCCAGCCGAGGGGATCGCGGTGCGCACCGGCAGCCTGAACCATCCGGGCGGCTGCATTGGCTATCGAGTGGAATGGCAAGGGCGGTCTGTCGCGGTGATCACCGATACGGAACATACGGCCGGAGTGTTTGACCCGGTGATTATGTCCCTGATAAAAAACACCGATCTGTTCCTGTATGACGCTTGTTACACCGATGAAGAGATGGATCGGTTCCGGGGTTTCGGCCATTCAAGCTGGCAACACGCCGTGCTGCTGGCCAAGGCGGCGGGGGCCAAGAGGGTTGCGATGATCCATCATGCGCCGTGGCGGACCGATCAACAGTTGGACGAGATCGAAGGACTGGCCACTGCTGCCTTTCCGGGAGCCTTTGTCGCCCGCGAGGGTCAGGTGACCGAGGTTTGACCGGCTTTCAACAGGGCTGAGGCAACCTGCCAGCGGCAGGCGGGATGAGCCGAGGTGGCGGCCATCACGGCATCCAGAAACGCCCAAGCCGGATCATCATGCACCAGATGATGGGTCAGCAGCCCCAGCGCCCCCCCAGATACCGCCATCTGCCGCAGCCTAACGACCATTTCCGCCACCAAAACCGTCCCCGGTCTGCCACCGCGATTGCCGTGCCAGTCGATCAGATCGACGTGGGTGTTCAGGGTTGGCAACGGCGGGTTGGGCGGCTCTGGTCCAAAGACGGATACACCCAGAAATCCCAGAGCGGACAGGTGCGGAACAAGGCTGGCGTCCAGGCGGTTCCACGGCGGCACCAGCAGCGGGATGAAGCGGGCTTCATAAAGTTTTTGCAGCTTTATCAATCCCTTGGACAGATCACCCAACACAGCGTCCGCCGGTCGATCCAACCCGAGTTCACGCGATTTCTGGCCTTGTGGGGCGTAGTTGGTGTGGGCCCAGCCGTGGACGGCGACTTCGATCTGGCCAGCGTTTTCGAGCCTTTTGGCCAGTTCCGGCCCGGTATCGGCGGGAATCACAGCCAGAGTCATGGGTACGGTATGACGTTTACCAAGATCCAGCAGGCGGTCCAGCGCGGGGGTGGGCTGGATTGCATCATCGTCGCGCAGCCAGAAACTGGCGGTGCGGCCTGCAGTGTGCCAATGGTCAAGCTCCAGGAACAGATCGGAAAAATCTGTCATCGCTGCACCATGGACAGGATTTCGGACAACCGCGTGGCGGCGGATTGCAGGGAGTGGAGGTTCAGCACCCTGTGCCGGGCCGCTTGTGCCATTCGGTCACGCAAGACTGGGTCGGTTGCAAGTTGCAGAATCGCGGCGGCATAGGCGGTTGCGTTGTCTTTCGGGGTCAGGAACCCTGTCACGCCATGGGCCACCACTTCGGGCACTCCCGCTATATCTTGTGCCACAACTGGCAAACCTGCGGCTTGTGCCTCCAGATATGCAAGCCCATATGCCTCGCCATAGCCGGGCCAGAGATAGAGACCGGCCTGCTGCAACAACACTGCGACAGTGTCGCGATCACAAAGTCCCGCCCAGTCGATGCGCGGCTGCAAACCGGCAAAAAGGGCATGTGTTTCGGTCTGCATCGCGCCGCCGCCGATCACCGTCAGGCGCCAATCCAGCGCTACAGGCAGAAGACGCAACGCATCGGACAACAAGCGGTAGCTTTCAAACTTGTCCCCGGCCCGCATCATCGCGATGGTGATGAACCGCAAACCACCCTTGCCGGCCGCCGGCGCAAAGGGGGTAGGGTCGATGAACGGGGGCAATTTGGCGACTTGGGCGGTGGGGGCGGCGGCGAGGATGCCGTTTTGGTCTCGATCGGTCAGGCAGATGTTGACGGCAGCGCGTTTCAGGCCTCTTAACACCTCGGCCTGCGTTTCGGCCCAAAGGCCAAGGTTGCGGCGGAAGGAGTACGAGGATTCGGCGGTTGTGTAGGGGATATCAAAGGCTTGTGTCAGGGTAGGGCCGATCAGGTCGGGCGATTTGTAGTAGGGGTGGTAGCAGAACCAAAGGTTGGGCGGATCGCTGCGCCATTGGGCGGCGATGCGGGCGACTTCGGCGGCAGCTATGGTTGTAACTTCCTGATATTGCGTATAATTTTCAGAACCACCGCAATAGCTTCGCAGATCCGAGGCAAGGTCCACCTGATGCCCGCCCAGCCGAAGCGCCTGTATCAACTGCCGCGCCATCAATCTGTCGCCCGAGGGCACGGGGTGATCGGGCGATTTCAGGGGGGCGTAGAAGGCAATCCGCATGGCGTAGGGTTGCGGGCGGGGCAAGGGGCTGTCAAGCCGGATCGGGGCGTCGGACAAATGTCGGATAAACGTCGGACATCCGTCGGGGATGCGCCGGGCCTCTGTCGGAGGGGGCGGGTTTGGCCCCCCGCCGCCTATTCTGCCGCCATCGCCCGTTTCGGCGTCAGCGTGTTGATCATCCGCGTCTTGTACCAGTCGACGAACTGGATCACGCCATCCTCGTGAAGCGGCGAATAGGGGCCGGGGGTGTAGGCGGGCGACAGGATGCCCTTCTGGTTTTGCTCGACCACAAGCCGGTCTTCGTCGTTGGTGGCGAGCCACACCTCGGTCAGGCGTTGCAGGTCATAGTCCACGCCTTCAACGGCATCCTTGTGGACCAGCCAAGTCGTCGTCACCTGCGTTTCGGTCGGCGAGATCGGCAGGACGCGGAAAGTGATGGCATGGTCGGCGAGGAAGTGATTCCAACTGTTGGGATAGTGGAAGAACAACAGCGAGCCTGCATCGTCGAACGGCATCTGGCCCATGCGGCGCGAGACGGCGGGTTTGGTGTCCAGCGTGAAGCTTTCGCCCATCAGCGGAATGCGGGCGAGCCGCCACTGAAAATTCTGGTCGATCAGAAAGGCCGAAGGCACGCCGGCCGCCTCGCAGCGCGCCCAGTGGTCGCCGACTTCGCCTTCGACGCAGTCGGTATTGCCCGACACCACGGCCAGCGGGCGATCATTGAAGGTGCGGCACAGGGCGGGGTGGTTCGCCCCGCAGTGATAGCATTCGCGGTTGTTCTCGATCACCAGTTTCCAGTTGCCATTCTCGACGATGGTACTTTGGAACGCGACTTTGGCGTTGGCCAGATCATGGGGCGCCAGATAGCGGGTCAGAGCCTCGGCCAATTCGTCGAAGGGGGCGGGTTGGTCGGCAAGGCAGATGAACACCATCCCCCCCGCCTCTCGGCAGGCGACGGGCAGCAGGCCGTGGGCGGTGGGATCGAAGGTGTCGCCCATGTCGCGGGTGCGAAGCAGGGTGCCGTCAAGGTCGTACATCCACTGATGATAGGGGCAGATCAGGCGGCGCTTGGTGCCGTGATCCTCGGCGCAAAGTTTCTGGCCCCGGTGGCGACAGACGTTGTGAAAGGCGCGGATGGTGGTGTCGGCGCCGCGGACGATGACCACCGGATAATCGCCGATTTGCAGGGTCGCAAAAGCGCCGGGATCGGGCAGTTCGGCCACGGTCAGGGCAAACAGCCATTCCGTGTAGAACAGCGTCTCCAGATCGGCGCGGAAGACCTGTGGCGAGCAATACAGCGGGCGGTCCAGCGCGTGTCCGTCACGCTGGGCTGCCATCAGGGCCACGGTTGCGGCGCGGTCGAAGGAAGGTTGGTCGAACATCTGTCACCTCTGGCCCGCATGGTTCAGCGCACGTTGCAGGGGCAGATTATGCGGGTGCAGCAATTCCAGGGTGCCCGATTGCGACACTTCTTGGCGGAAATCGGTCTGGCAGGTGTGGGGAGACATTCAGGGAATGACCCGGACGGCCGCCCAACAAGTTCCGTTGGCAATGGCGCCAAGGCTGCCAAGCCACAGTCGCTGTCTGCCCTGCCCCAGCATGTAAAGCGCAAGCAGCGTCACCAGAACGACGCCGACCTGCGCCGCTTCAATCCAAGGTTGAAGCCGATCAAGGCTGAGGCGAACCCGGCCGCCCAAAGCTACCACGCGCCCAGCGTCGTGGCAAAGTCGAAGCCGTGGATCAGGCCCAAAGTCAGGTGAACCAGATCAAGCTGACGGCTTTGCCGATCGACATCTGACGCTTGGGGGCGGAGTTTTGTATTGGGGGGCGGTGATGCGATCTGCCGCCCTTTTCCATTGGCGGCTCAAAAGGATCAGAACATCGGGCGGCGGCAAACCTTGTTCATGTTTCTGCGTCCGACCATTCTGCGCACAAAGTCCGACGTGTCTGCCGTGTCGAACGACCGGTACCAGCGGCTGAAGGCGATCGGATCGAGCCCTGCCGACAAAGGCACCTTGCTGGACGGCCGCAAACCGGTGCGCCGCTTTGCCGGTCGAGATTGAAGGCTGTATTAGGGCGGCTTTGGAGTAATCGGCGTTGGGGGACTTGCATCCGGCGCGGGGGCGTTCCAAGGCTTGGCCCATGCAGGATGACCTTTCCCCCGTCGATGTCTCGCTGATCACGCTTGGCTGGTCGGGGTTCTTCGCTGATCAGGTTACTGCCGAGGATCAGGGCTTGGAGCCGATGCGGATTGCAACGGTGCACCGTTCGCGGCTGACGGCGATTTCGTCAAGCGGCCCGGTCAGGCCGTTTCTCGCGGCCAAGGTCAACACCACGGATTTCGCGGTGGGGGACTGGGTTCTGGTGAACCCCGTGACCAAGGTGTTGATCCGCAGGCTGGACCGCAAGGCGCTGTTGCGTCGCCCGGTCGAAGGATCACGAATGCCGCAACTGATTGCGGCCAATGTCGATACGCTTTTCATCGTGACCTCGTGCAACGCCGATTTCAACGCGGCGCGGCTGGAACGCTATCTGGCACTTGCAAACGAAGCGGGGACGGACCCGGTGATCGTGCTGACCAAGGCGGACGAGGCGGCGGACCCGGCGCACTATCTGCGCGAGGCGGCGGCCCTGCAACGCGGGTTGGCGGTGGTGACGGTGAACGCGACGGTGCCCGAGGCGGCGGATGCGCTGGCCCCGTGGTGCGGGCCGGGGCGGACGGTGGCGCTGGTCGGATCGTCGGGTGTGGGAAAATCGACGCTGCTGAACACGCTGGCGGACAAGGACGAGGACGACGCGCAACAGACGGGCAGTATCCGCGAGGGCGATGCCAAGGGGCGGCACACCACGACCTCGCGGTCGCTGCACGGGATTCAGGGTGGCGGATGGGTGATCGACACGCCGGGAATGCGGACGTTGCATCTGGGCGATGTGGCGGCGGGGCTGGATCAGTTGTTTGCCGAGATCACCGAACTGGCCCCGCTGTGCCGGTTCCGCGACTGCACCCATGCGCATGAGCCGGGCTGTGCGGTGCAGACGGCGGTTGCGGCGGGCACGCTAAGTGCAGGGCGGCTGGACCGCTGGCGCAAGCTGCACGATGAAAACCGCGACAACACCCCGGTGCAGATCGGCGCGCGCGGCAATAAGACGACGCTGGACCCCCGCAAGCGGCGATAGGGGTGGGCGGGCGGCTTGTGTCGCAGGCGCTGCGGTCGCATTCTGTGGCGTAGCACAACTCAAGGTCGCGCCATGCACATCCGGATCATCAACCCCAACACGACAGCCGCCTTCACCCGGTCGCTGGCCCGCGACGGGGCGGCAGTGGCGGCGGCGGGCACTTTCGTCGATGCGGTCAGTCCGTCAAGCGGCACGCCCAGCATCGAAAGCCATGTCGAAGAGGCGATTGGCGCGTTGGGGGTGCTGGAGGTGATCCGCGACAGTGCAGGGGTCGACGGCTTTGTGCTGGCCTGTTTCGGCGATACCGGGCTTTCGGCGGCGCGCGAGGCGACGGGGGTTCCGGTGGTCGGCATGACCGAGGCCGCCTATTTCGCCGCCGCGATGTTGGCCGCACGGTTCAGCGTGATCACCCTGCCGCCGCGCACGCGCATCCACGCCGAACGGGTGCTGCGCGAGACGGGGCTTGCCGCGCGCTGTGCGCGGGTGCGGGCGATCGACCTGCCGGTGCTGAATATGGAGGCGGACCCCGCCGCCGCGTTGGCCGCGCTGCTGGCCGAGGCGCGGCTGGCGCTAGCTGAGGATGACGCAGAGGCGATTGTGCTGGGCTGTGCGGGACTGACGCCTTTGGTCGGACCGATGCAGGATGCGCTGGGGGTGCCGGTGATCGACGGAGTGACGGTGGCGGTGAAGATGGCCGAAGGGTTGGTCAGTCTGGGTTTGCGGACCAGCAAGCGGGGCAGTTTCGACACGCCGCCGGTCAAGAGGTTGACGGGGCCGTTCGCGGGATTGTGTCGCGAGGGTTGAGGTCAGTGCCCCGCGTCGAACTGCGCGCGCAGGTCGGCGGGGTTGCAGGCGAACAAGGGGTCGGCACCGTAGCCTTGCACGGTTATAGACGCCGCCAAGGCTCCGGCCCGTGCCGCGCGCAGCGGGTCGGTGGGGTCGTCCAGCAGGGCGGCCATGAAGGCCCCGCAAAAGCTGTCGCCCGCGCCAGTGGTATCGACCACATGGGGCACGGCACGGGCGGGAAGGTGCTGCATCAACCCATTGCGGCGATCATGCACCAGACAGCCGTCCTCACCCAGTTTGACCACCACAATCTGCGGACCCATGGCGGCAAGATCACGCGCGGCCTGTTCCCAATCTTCGGTGTTCAGCAACCTGCGAACCTCTTCGGCGCTGGGCAGAAAGATGTCGACCTGCGAGACAAGGCGGCGCAGCCGGGCCTCGTTGCCTGCGATGTAATCTTCCTGGGGGTCCAGTGCGATCAGGGCGGTCGTGGTGGCGCGCAGATCGGCGACCAGCCGTTCCTGGGCATCCAGCGTCATGGCGAGGATCAGGAATGCCTGCGCCTGCCGCCAGTCTGCGGGGATGTCGGACGGCAGGGGCGACAGCGCGTCAAAGGTGGCGGGATCGGCGAACAGGGTCCATTCGCGGCTGCCATCGGCGAAATATTCGACCCGGTTGTGCAGGGTCGGCAGATCGCGCGGTACCATGCCGCGAAACGACAGACCCGCCCTGCCCATCGCCACCGTGACGGAGGGCGGCAGGTCGTGGCCGACGGGGGCCACCAACTGACACTCAGGCTCCCACGCGCGGGCGGCGAGGGTGGCGTACAGCGCATCGCCGCCGGTGCAGCCGGGACGTTCGGTGCCATCGGGCAGCACCACATCGTCGATGGTGAAATTGCCAAAGCAGACCAGTTCGGGCGTCACGACCCTGACCCGGCGTCCGCCTCTGCCCGACGGAATTTGGCCATGGCGAGGTGGTAGGCATAAAGCTGCACCGGCACGGAATAGACCAGCGCAGACAGTTCTTCGACCACCGGGGGCAGGCGGAACACCACGTCAGCCTCGGTATCCAGCCGGGGTTCGTCGCCTGTCACAACGGCGCGGATCAGACCGCCCCAACGGCGGCCTTCAATCGCAGTATCATGCGCGCGCGGCAGCGACGGGCCGGCAGGTGCGATCAGAAACAGCGGGTCGCCGGCCTTTTGCGAGTTGTAATGGTGAAACTCCTCCAGCGGGATGGCGATGGCATGATCGGGGGTGCATTCCTTGACTTTGGCTGCCCCGAACATGGCGACGGCCATGGCAGGGCCCCCGCCTGCGAACAGGTAGACCGACCTGGCGCTGTCGGTCTCGGCCACCTGCGCAATCGCATCTTCATGGGTGGCGATGACGGCGGCAATTTGCGCCGGGAGGTCGTCCAGCGCGGCCAACAAGGTGTCAGTCCGCGCCACACCCCGCCGCACACCGATTTCCAACGCCAGTCGGGCAAGCAAAGCCATCGACGCCGTGCTGGCCTGCGTGGGCCAGCCCTTGCGTTCGGCGATGATCAGCAACTGATGATCGGCCTGCGACATCAACGGCGATCCGGCGGTATTGCTGAGCGCGAGTGTCTGCGCCCCGCGCGCGCGGGCCATCATCAGCGCCTCGACCGTGCGGGTGGTGGTGCCGCTGGACGACAGGGCAATCAGCAGGGTGTCGGGGCCAAGGGTGGCGTGTTGATAATAGGCAAGGTCCAGCGCCTGAATGGGTTCGCAGGGCAGGCCGGTCATCTGCTCCATCAACATCCGCACGCCGGTCATGACGGCGAGCGAGTCGCCGCAGCCCGTCATCACCACGCGGCGCAAGGGCGAGGCGGCGATGCGGCGGGCGGCCTCGGCAATGCTGTCATGTCCTGCGGTCAGCGTCTGGCGGATGCAGTCGGGCTGTTCCAGAATCTCGGGCCGGGTGAAGTCGACGCGCCTGCGGCGTTTGGGGTCCAGCGGGTCGTCGGTCGGCAGGGCGATCATCAACTGGCGTTCGCGTTCGAACAGATCGGCGATCAACGCGCGGGCGGGATTGTCCAGCGGGCTGTGGGGCGACAGAAGCGGCGTCATCAGGTGCAGGTCGGTCATGGCGGCCCTTATCGGCAGGTCGGGTTTGGCGGCAGGTCGGTCAAAGGTTGGGCACGGCGCGCCGCGCGGCATCGGCAAAGCGCAGCGTCTTGTCGCGGTCCCACAGGTCGAACGCATCGGGTGCGGCCCCGTCGCGCAGCAGGGCGGTGCTGACCACCACGCCGTCCGCAGCACTTAACGCCTGTCCGACGTTGGCGGTGGTGATCCCGCCGCCGATCAGAAATGGGCGCACCACCCCTGCGGCGCGGGCCGAGGCGATGCGTGCCAGCGTGTCGTCAAAGCCCGACCCGGTGATGACCAGCGCATCCGCCCCGGCCTGTTGGGCCCAAAGCGCGGCCATGTCGTTGGGAATTGGGGCCAGAGGCACGGCAGTTCGGTCATGCACGTCGGCGTATATCTTCAGGTCAGGCCGCCCGATGGCCGCACGGTACTGCGTGGCGGGAATGTTCAGCGCGGGCCGCATTCCATCGCTGTTGACGGCAGCCCCCACAAACACCTTGAGCCGCACGAACGCGGCACCGCAGGCATCGGCGATGGCCAAAGGGGCTATGGCATCATGGGCCTGCACGATGATGCCCAGCCGCAGTTGGGGTACCGCAGCGCGCAAGGTGCGACACAGGGCCGACATGCGTGCCACCGTTTCAAAGGAAGCTGCCCCCACCTCGCGGGTTTCATCCTGCACCTTGATCGCGGTGATCCCCGCCTCGGTAAAGATCAGGGCGTTCGAGATCAGGAAATCCTCGTACCACGCCATCGAGCGCGGCTGTCCGGGCCGGAAGGCGGGCAGTTGCAGGGCAGCGATCACAGGGGACACGACAGCACGGCCAAGGCCAGGTTCGGAAAGTGGCATCTGGGTCCCTGGAACATCCCACGCCGCCGATACTTGGCACTTTGTCGGGGGGAATTTACGGTTATGGTAGGGGTTGTCACGACAGAATCAAACTGGGGTAATATTTATCACATGGCCTCTTTGAAAGCTACCGAAAGACAGCAGCGCATCATCGACAAGCTGAACGCCACGGGTCGGCTGGACGTGATGGAGCTTTCCGACGCTCTGGGCGTTTCGACGGTGACGATCCGGTCTGACCTGCTGTACTTGGAACGCGGCCAGATCCTGCGGCGGATTCGCGGCGGCGCGATTGCGGTGCGGCCCAGTCGGTTCGAACTGCCGGTCGAAGTGAACCTGGCATTGCACAGCGCCGAAAAGACCGCCATCGCCGAGGCGGCGGTTGCGATGCTACACGACGGCGAGACGATCATCATGGACACCGGATCGACGCTTGCCGTTATGGCGGCTTTGATACCACTGCATCTGCATGACATTGCGGTTGTCACCAATTCGCTTGCCGTTGCGAACGAACTGGCCAACCATCCCAGTGCCACCGTGATCGTAACCGGCGGCACGTTGCGGCCCCGCCTGAACTCGTTGATCTCGCCGTTCGGCGATCTGATCCTGCGCGAAATCAACGCCGATGTCGCATTTCTGAGTTGTGCCGGGGTGGATGCCGACAAGGGGTTCACCAATGGCAACTGGGAGGAAGCCGAGATCAAGAAGGTGATGATCCGCGCCGCGCGCAAGGTGGTGTTTCTGGCGGATCACAGCAAACTGGGCCATGTCGCCACCGCCCGGATCGCGGCGATTGACTCGGCGGACCTGCTGATCACCGATTCAGGCGCGTCAGTGGACACGCTGCGCGACCTGCGCGCGACCGGGATGCAGGTTTCCATCGCATAGTTTTGTGATCTTGGCCGGGTACGAAAGTTTTCGAAAGGAAAATATTCACAAATTTGCCTTGTGAATCTGCCCTGTCTGCTGGACGATTTACCCGTTGATGCCATGGTTGCGGGCGATGCCCAAAGGAGTGTGATGCACCTGCCCCCCGCCGCGCCGACCCCGATGCTTGACGACATCGCCCGCCAGCCGGATGTGCTGGCCGTGCTGGTGGCGCGGGCCGACGAGATTGCGGCCTTTGCAGCCGCGCATCTGACGCCCGGTCCGGGGGGGCGGGTGCATGTATTCGGCAGCGGAGACGGCTGGTTTGCGGCGCGGGCGGTGTTGGCGGGGCATCCTGCGGCTTTGGCCCATTCGGGGTTGGACTTTCTTTTGCATCACGCCGGGGGGCTGACAGGTGCCGACCGGGCGCTGGCGATTTCGATGTCGGGCAATGTGGACCGCACGTTCGAGGCTGTGCTGCGGGCGCAAGGGGCCGGGGCGGCGGTTGCGTTGCTGACCAACGGGCCCGGCGGGCGGATCGCCGCGACGGGGGCGGCGCGGCTGTCTTTGGACATGCCCGACCTTGCACCGTTCCTGTGCGGTACCGCCAGCTATACGGCCACGCTGGCCGCCTTGATGCTGGCGTTTCGTCCGGGGGCTGGTGTGGGGTTGGCGGGGGTGATCCCCGGTCTGCCGGGCTTGATCGATGAGGCGTCATCGCTCGCCCGACGCATCGTGGCAGAGATCGGCTGCCCGCCTGGAGTCCGCTGGCTGGGGGCTGGGGCCAGCGTGGCGACGGCCGATTATGGGGCGGCGAAATGTGTGGAACTGGCGCGTTTGCCTTCATGGTCGGACGACATCGAGGAATTTGCCCATCGGCAGTACTGGGCGATGGCGACGGATGAGCTGGTCGTGCTGTTGCCCGACAGCCCCGAGGCTGCGTCTTATGCCGATGCCACGGCAGAGGCGCTGTCGGACATTGCAACCCCGACGCTGGCGCTGGAACCCGAAGGGATGACGGTGCCCCACGCACGGTGGCGGCTGGCCTTGCCGGGGGGGCGCGCGACGGCGACGATTGCCCAGGCGATTGCGCTGCAACCCTTGGTCTATCATCTGGCACGGGCCAGCGGCACCGACCCCGACCGTCGCCCGCATCTGCGCGAAGATGCGGCGCGGTTTGCCGTCAGCCGCAAGCTGACCCGGCGGTCCTTGCTGGGCACGGGGCAATAGATGCTGCCGCGCCAGACCCGCTATGGTTATAGCGCCCTGCCGCAGCGGCCCGGTTGGACATGGCCGGGGGGGTCGAAACTGGCCGTTTATGTGGCGCTGGGCGTCGAGGAATACATCTTTGGCGAGGGAATGACCGAGGATCTTTTTCCCGGTGCGCCAAAGCCGGATTACGCCAACACCTCGTGGCGCGATTATGGCAACCGGGTTGGCGGGTTCCGGGTGATGGATGCCTGTGCGGCGGCGGGGTTGACGCCCGCGCTGTTGCTGAACACCGAGCTTTATGACCACGCACCTGCCGTGACGGATCATGCCCGCGCGCTGGGCTGCGAGGTGGTGGCGCATGGGTTGACCAATTCGCACACGTTGGCCGGTCGCGATCCGCAGGATGAGGCGGCCTATCTGGCGGCGGTGGCGGCGGCGATTTCGCGGGCCGAGGGTCAGGCGCCTGCGGGCTGGTCCAGCCCTTGGCTGGCGCATACCGATCACACGGCGGATTTGCTGGTGGAGACGGGTTATCGCTACGTCCTTGATCTGGGGATGGACGATCAGCCGGTCTGGCTGTCGACGCGCAGCGGGCCGTTGCTGTGCGTGCCTTACGGGTTGGAGTTGAACGACAGCACCACGATCATCGGGCGGCAAGCCGACGCGCGCGACTTTGCGCAGATGATCATCGACCAGTTCGACGAATTGCTGCATCAGGCAGAGGTCGGGGATCAGGCTCTGGTGATGCCGATCGTGCTGCATTCGTTCATCTCGGGCCAGCCGTTCCGGCTGCGGGCGCTGCGGGCGGCGCTGGACCATATCGCAGCGGTCGGGGATCGCATCTGGCGGACCAGTCCGGGGGCGATTGCGCAGCATATCTTCGATCAGCCGTCGCGGGCGGTCTAAAGCCCCTGCGCCAGCCAGCACTTGGCGATATCGTCCCGCCGCGCGACCCAAGCGGCTCCCGACGCTGCCACATGCGCCAGAAACGTCTGCAACCCGGCAATGCGGCCCGGTCGCCCGATGATCCTTGTGTGCAACCCCACCGTCATCATGCGCGGCACATCGTTGCCTTCTTCGGCCAGCCAGTCGAAGGCGTTGATGCAGTAGGTCGCGAAATCGTCGCCCTGAACAAAGCGCGGGACGCGGAAGAAGTTCATATCGTTGGTGTCGAACGCATAG
>JBBRVJ010000032.1:0-24585 GCA_038246975.1 Rhodobacterales bacterium
CGCCAAGCACATGACCCGCGCCGCCATGGTCGACCTGCGCAACATCTATTCCCCGAAAGTCGTCAAGGACGCCGGGTTCGACGAATATGTCTCGATCGGCCGCTAGCGCCCTTCCCTTCATCTGCGCAAAAATACCCCACAGGGGGCGCGGGGGGCATAAGATCCCCCGGCTCTTTCCGCAAAACCGACGGCCCGCTATTCCGCCGCTTCTTCCACCCCGATGAATCCGCCCGACTGGCGGTTCCAATAGCGCGCATAAAGCCCGTTCTTGTTCAGCAACCCGGTGTGGGTGCCTTCCTCGACGATCCGGCCCTGATCCAGCACCACGATCCGGTCCATCGCGGCAATCGTCGACAGGCGGTGCGCGATGGCCAGCACGGTCTTGCCGACCATCACCCGGTCCAGCGCCTCCTGGATGCTGGCCTCTACCTCGCTGTCCAAGGCACTCGTGGCCTCGTCCAGCACCAGAATCGGCGCGTCTTTCAAAAAGGCGCGGGCCAAGGCGATCCGCTGCCGCTGACCGCCCGACAATTTCACGCCGCGTTCGCCCAGAAAGGCGCTGTACCCCTTGCGCCCGTTGTGATCCTGCATCGTTTCGATAAATCCATGCGCCTCGGCCTGTCTGGCCGCCGCGATGATCTCGGCTTCGGTGGCGTCGGGGCGGCCGTAGGCGATGTTGTCACGGGCCGACCGGTTGAACATGGCAGTTTCCTGCGTGACCATACCGATCTGCCGGCGCAAGGATTCCTGCGTGATCAGACGCACATCCTGCCCATCGACCAATATTCGGCCCTGTTCAACATCGTAAAGCCGCAGCAGAAGCGACACCAGCGACGACTTGCCCGCCCCCGAAGCCCCGACGATCCCCAGCTTTTCGCCCGCCTTTATCGTCAGGTCGATCTTTTCCACCCCGCCACGCTTGCGTCCGTAGGCAAAGGTCGCTCTTTCGAACCGGATTTCACCCTTGACGCGGGGCAGGTCGACCGCTTCCGGCGCATCGGCCAGCGTATGGGGCACCGACAGGGTGCGCATCCCGTCCTCGACTTCGCCGACGCTCGTATAGATCGACATCAGGGTAAAACTGACCCAGCCCGACATCTGGGCAATCCGCATCGCAATCGCACCCGACGCCGCAATCGCGCCTGTCGTGGTCAACCCCTGTTGCCACAGAACCACAGCCCCGCCGATCAGCATGACCGGCAGCACCCCGGCCAGCGTCATCAGAGACAGGCGGAACCAGGTGGAGATTTCCCCGAACTCCAGCGAACGGTCGCGGAACACCTCCATCGCTTTCAATGCCACCTTGTCCTCGAAGGCGGCATGGGCGAAAAGTTTCACCGTCTTGATGTTTGTGATGGTGTCCACCACCTGCCCCGACACCATGGCCCGCGCCGCAGCCCGCCCCGCCGAGTTTTCGCGGATTCGCGGCATGAAGAACCGGATCAGCAGGATGTAGGCGACCAGCCACACCGCAAGCGCCAACGCTGCCCGAATGTCCATCGCCGCCAGCACGATGATCGACCCGACCACCGACGCCAGCGCAAAGGCCACCGTGTTGATCGCTTCGGTCGCGACATCGGTGATCGCCCGCGCTGCCTGCATCTGTTTGGTGGCGATCCGCCCGGCAAAGTCGTTATCAAAGAACGTCACCGGCTGGCCCAGCGTCCAGCGGTGCAGACGCGACAGGACCAGCGGCATCACGTTCGGCCCGATGATCACAGAGTTCGCCGCCGACGCCACGCCAAACGATAGCGGGCGGATCACCATGTAGAATACCAAGAACCACAGCACCAACGACAGGTGGTCGGCAAAGAAACGATCCGGCCCCGAGTTTACCGCCGCGTCGATCACCCAGCCAAGGATCAACGCCGATATCACCTCGGTCGCGCCCGATACGGACGACAATGCACCCGACACGAACATCATCGGCCACGACCCTTTTAGCCCCCATTTCATGAAGGCCCACAAGGTTTGCGGCGGTGGACCGTCGGCGGGGCGGAAGGCGTCGATCGTGTCGCCCAGTCGCAACAAGGCCTTCATTCGGCGGCGTCCTCCAATCCGATGAACCCGCCGGATTGACGCGCCCAGAACCGGGCATATAGCCCGTTTTGCGCCAAGAGCGCGGCATGGCTGCCTTGCTCGGCGATGTGGCCATCTTCCAGCACCACGATGCGGTCCATCGCGGCGATGGTCGACAGCCGGTGCGCGATGGCGATCACCGTCTTGCCCTGCATCACGCCGAACAGCGCATCCTGGATCAGCGCCTCCGCCTCGGAGTCCAGGGCACTCGTCGCCTCGTCCAAGATCAAAATCGGCGCGTCCTTGAGGATAACCCGCGCCAAAGCCACGCGCTGCCGCTGTCCGCCCGACAGTTTCACGCCGCGCTCGCCGACATGCGCGTCATAGCCGGTGCGGCCCTCGGGGTCTTGCAGCGTCAGGATGAAGTCGTGTGCCTCGGCCTGCCGTGCGGCGGTGATCATCATCGCCTCAGAGGCATTCGGGCGACCGTACAGAAGGTTGTCGCGAACCGAGCGATGCATCAGGCTGCTGTCCTGACTGACCATCCCGATGTTGCGCCGGAGGCTCTGCTGCGTAACCGCGGCGATATTCTGACCGTCGATCAGGATGCGACCGCTTTCGGTGTCGTAGAACCGCAGCATCAGTTTGACCAACGTCGATTTCCCTGCACCAGACCTTCCGACAACGCCGATCTTTTCGCCCGGTTCCACCGTCAGGCGTAGATTCTGCAACCCGCCTGACCCACGTCCGTAGTGGTGCGACACACCGTCGATCTCGATCCGGCCTTGCGTCAGGCGCAGGGTCGCAGCCTTCGGTGCGTCGGTCAGACCGATGGGATGGGTGATCGTCTGCATCCCCTCCTGCACCACGCCCAGCGCCTGCACCAGCGACGTCGTCGCCCACATCACCCAATAGGTCATGTTGTTCAGCCGCAGCACCAGCGCGCTTGATGCCGCCACCGTGCCGACAGTGGCAAGGCCGCCATACCACAACCACAAGACGAGCCCGATCACCGACACGATCAAAAACCCGTTCAGCGCGGTCAGCGCGAGGTCCATCTTGGTAACGATCCGCATTTCGACCTGAAACGTGGCGCGCGCATGCTCGATGGCCTCCTTGGCATAGTCGAGTTCGGCGTCGTGATGCGCGAACAGCTTGACCGAATGGATGTTGGTATAGGCATCGACCACCCGCCCAGTCACCGCCGACCGCGCATCAGAACTTGCCTGCGACGCAGGCCCCGCGCGGCGCAGCGTCCACCGCACGAGCCAGGCGTAACAGGCGAACCAGATCAGCAGCGGGATCACCAGCCGCAGGTCCGCCCCGGCCAGCATGACGCCCGCGCCGATGATCGTGACGGTCGCAAAGGCCACCGCGTCAAACGTCTGGAACACCGCATCGCCTGCTGCCGGGGGGGTCTGCATGATCCGGTTGGCGATGCGACCCGCGAAATCGGACTCGAACCAGCCCACCGGCTGCCGGATAACATGCCGGTGTGCCCGCCAGCGGATCATCGTGCCGAAGTTCGGCAGGATCGTGTTGTGCAGCAGCGCCACATCCGCCGCCAGCACCAGCGGGCGAATGATCAGAATCGCGGCGGCGACCAGCATGAACTCGGTGCCATAAGTCGCCCAGACCTGCGCAGGCGTGTCGGTGGCCAGCAGATCGACCAGCCGGCCGACATACCAGATCAGCACGACATCGCCAAATGCCGCGATGATCGACAGCGCTGCGGTCACCGCAAACACCCCGCGGAAGGGCCGGATATATTCCTTCAGAAACGGCCAAAGCTGCCGGGGCGGCGTGTCGCTTTGCGGATAGGGCGCATAGGGGTCAACGAGACCCTCAAAGAATTTGAACATGGTGGCCTCGCTTGAATGGTCGCGATATAGCCCGGATTCCAGCCAAGGGAAACCGTCAGGCCAGCAGTTCCGCCTTGGATGCGCGAAGATCCGATGCCAGCCAACGGGATTCCAGCGCCTGCAAGCGGGCCCCCAGGGCGGGGCCTTGCAAGGTTGGCATCAGATCGGCGGCGATCACAGGGCAGATTGCCGCAGCGCCGCGCGCGATATCGGCCTGCCAGCCGGGCGGCAGCGGCGACAGCAGGGCAGCGCGGGCAAGAACCGCGTCGGTCGCGATCTCGACGCCCAGGGTCCACCCCAGTGCGGCCGGGGTCAGGGATGATCCGATTGCGTTCGTGATCCGCTGAATCGCCGCGGTCTCGGCGCGCGACAGGCGCAGCGCATCGGTCAAATCCTCGCCCCCCAGCACCGCGAGTCTGCGGAGCCAGCGCGGTGGCAGGTCAGCCTCCAGATGGACCAGAGGAGCCAGCGCACCGGGGTCCGCCCCCGGCAGAACCTGGCTCAGAACGCCTGACAGGGCCATGCTGGCAACGCTTGGCGCGGGATCGCGGGCCGACAGCAGTTTGCGCATCTCGCTGCCTACCCGTTCGCGCGACAAAGCACCGATCCCCTCGGCCAGTTCTGCACAAGCCGCCAATGCCTCGGCATCCATCCCTTGTCCGGGGTCGCCATACCACGCATGAAACCGGAAGAATCGCAGAATGCGCAGGTAATCCTCGCGGATACGGTCCTGCGGGGTGCCGACAAAGCGGACATGGCGCGCAGTCAGATCGGGCAGACCGCCCAGCGGGTCGATCACCATACCCTGCCTGTCGGCATAGAGTGCGTTCATCGTGAAATCCCGCCGTGCCGCGTCGATTGCGACGTCGGTTGCAAAGGCGACCAACGCGTGTCGGCCATCTGTTTCGACATCACGGCGAAAGGTCGTCACCTCATGCACAGCCCCCATGGCGATCACCGTCACCGTGCCGTGGTCAATGCCGGTAGGCACCACGCGAAACCCAGCCTTCCGGGCCAGATCGGTGACTGTTTGCGGCTCCGCATCGGTCGCGATGTCGACGTCCCCCACCGGCGCGTCCAGCAGGGCGTTCCGCACGCAGCCGCCGACAAACAATGCCTGAAACCCCGCCGCCTTTAGCGCTGCGAACAGCGCCTGTGTACCGGGGTGGCTGATCCAGTCGCCGGTGATCTTCACGACAATGCCCGGTCGGCCAACCCGCGGAGAATGCACGCCGTTGCCCCCCAGATGTAATAGGGCCCATAAGGCACCGCATAGTACCGCCGCCACGCGCCGCGCCAGCGTCGGCGTTCGACCCGAAACCGCGCGGGGTCCAGCACATGCGATAGCGGCACGGTGAACACCTCGTCCACCTCGCCCGCTTCGGGGATTGGGTTGAAGGGCGCGATCACCATCGCCAGAAAAGGCGTGATCTGAAACCCTGTCACCGTTTCATGCTGCGGCAGCGCGCCGATGACCTGCACGGCAGACGCGGGCAACCCGACCTCTTCCTGCGCCTCGCGCAGGGCCGCCGCCTGCGGCCCCGCATCGCCTGCATCGACCTTGCCCCCCGGAAAGGCGATCTGTCCCGGATGATGTTTCAGATGCGACGACCGTTTGGTCAGGATCAGCCCACCGTCACCCGTCACCGCCACCAGAACCGCCGCCGCACGCAACACACGGCCCACAGGCGGGGGGGTATCGGGGTTCAGGTCATAATCAGACGACGGCCGCGCGGGCCGGGCCAGTGCGGCGGTCAGGCGCGCAAGATCATCCGGCATCACCGGCTGCCTTTTCGGCCTCGAACCCCAATGTCTTGGGATCCAGCACATAATGCGCGCCGCAGAATTGGCAGTCGGCGGTGACCGTGCCTTCGTCGGTCGTCATGTGGGCGATGTCCTTGCGCGAATAGATCGACATCGCGTTGCGCACCTTGTCGGGCGAGCAGGAACATCCGAAACGTAACGGCTGCGCATCGAATACGCGCGGCTCTTCTTCGTGGAACAGCCGCACCAGCAAATCGGTCGGGGAAACGGTTGGCCCGATCAGCTCCAGCTCCTCAACCGTGTCCAGCAGGATGTTGCAGCGGGTCCAGTTCTCGGCCTGCTCGCCTGCCAGAATGTCGGTGTGGTGCAGCAACCCGCCCGCGCCTGACCCGGCCTCAGCCGCCACCGACATGCCGACCTGCGGCATGTGTTGCAGCATCACGCCTCCCGCTCGCCAATTCGCAGGGGTGCCGGGAATCTGGCTTCGCCCGAACGACAGGGCAAACCGGGTCGGCAGTTGTTCGGACTGTGCAAAGTACGTCTCTGCACAGTTCGACAGCGACGACCCCGCGATGGGGGTAAAGCCCTGATAGGGCACCATGCCTTCGCCCTGATCCAGCATCACCGCGAAATAGCCCTCGCCGATCTGGCTGAACGGGGCGGCATCGTGCTCCAGCCGGTCGGCATCATAGCTGGCATAGGCGCGGATGCGGGCAGGTTGACCGTCTTCGGTCGGGCCATAATAATCGGTGGCGATCAGCCGCGCCGGACCCTTGCCCCTGATCTGCAGCGACAATTTCCAGCGCAGTTTGACCGCCTGCCCGATCAGCGCCGTCAACACGGCGGCCTCGGCCACCAGCGCCTCGATCAGCGGGGGATACGCATGTTGTTTCAGCACCTGATCCAGCACCCCGTCCAGCCGCGCCACGCGGCCGCGGATATCCGAGCGGTCAAGCTGAAAAGGCAGGACGGTATCGTCCCATGCAATGAGATGTCCGATGGTCATGGGGTTTCCTAGCGACTGTCGCCTTGGCATACCGCGCCTATATGGTCAGGGCAACCTGCGCACCAAGGGGAGTGGCATGATCAGACGCTTTGGAGAGCCGCCGAAAGCTGGTCAGCGGTATACTCGCAGGCCGGGAGTTTACGCGATTCTGCTGCGCGGGGATGACCTGCTCTTGACCCATCAGGCCGAACCAGTGCCGGAGTTTCAATTGCCCGGTGGCGGAATCGACCCCGGCGAACAGCCCGTAGCCGCCCTGCACCGCGAGGTGTTCGAAGAAACCGGCTGGTCGATCAGCGGGCCGCTGTTTCTGGGGATGTACCGGCGCTTCACCTATATGCCCGAGTACGATCTTTGGGCGGAAAAGCTGTGCAAGATCTTTTTGGCGCGACCGATTCTGCGTCTGGGGCCCCCGCGCGAAGTGGGGCACACGGCGATCTGGACCCATGCGGCGAACGGCGAGTTGTTGCTGCAGAATGAAGGCGACCGTGACATGTTGGTTCGGCTCTTGCGGACCTACCGTTCGGGGCCGTGAAAATCAAAGACCATGGCTGACACGTCGTCAGGAAAGTCAGAGCGGCCATGGTGCCCGGTCAGGTCCCAGACCAGCGCCTCAAGCAGGTCGGGGCTGGTCAGGTGGCGGCTGGTCTTCAACAGATCGACGGTGCCTTCGGTGCCCAGCTCTGCCCCTTGCGGATCGGGACATTCGGTGATGCCGTCTGACATCAGCAACAGCCGGTCGCCGGGTGCAAGTCTTATGGTGACCCGTTCAAAGACCGCCCCGTCGATCAGCCCGATCGGCAGGCCGCCATTGCCAACAACCTCGGCTCCGCCATCCGCGCGCAAGATGATCGGGTGGGGATGCCCGGCCTGAACCAGCTTGACCGAGCCGCTTTGCAAATCGACCTCGGCATAGACCATGGTAAAGTACTGATCGACCTGAATCCGTTCGATCATCATCCTGTTCAACCGGAACGCCACCATTTCGGGCGGCCATGCATCGGCACGCTCCTGCGACCCCATGGACATCGTGATGTTCTGATCCGGCGAACCACTGGACAACAGCCCCGCCAGTCGCGCCGTCAACATGGCGGACGCCACGCCGTGTCCGGAGACATCAAGCGAGAACAGCACAAGACAGCGGGCGTTGATCTGAAAACTGCCGACCAGATCGCCACCGACATGGCCCGATGGTATCAGCATCATGGACACCGCCCCCCCGGAATAGGCGCGGTAGCGGTCCCGCACGAGGGTCTGCTGCAGCTTGCGCGCCTCGATCAGATCACGGTCAAGCGAATCGTAGACCTTCTGCAACCGCCCCAAAGTCGAGTTCACCAGCCGGTTCTTTTCAACCAGTTCCCCCTGCATCCCCAAGATTCTTTCTCCCGCACGAAGCCGCGCGCGCAATTCGTCAGGAGAGACGGGTTTGGTCAGAAAATCGTCGGCGCCCTGTTCCAGCCCATCGGCAATTTCTGCCTTTTCCGATTTCGAGGTCAGCAGGATGAAATAGCCATAGGTTTCATGCGGCAGGGCGCGGAACGCCTTGCAGAGGTCAAGACCAGACATGCCGGGCATCATCCAGTCGCTGAGCACAATATCAAACGGAACCGTGCGGCAAAGCTGCAGAGCCGCTTCCCCCGTTTCGGCCTCGGTCACACGGTAGCCCCACCGGGCCAATTGCATCGACAGGATGCGACGCTGCGCCTTGCTGTCATCGACGACCAGAACATGACGTGGTTCGGCCGACAGCGGCGCTGCCGCCCCGTTCATGGCCCGGTTCCTGTCTGACAACACCCGCATCCCCTCCGCTCGGTTCTGTAGGTTGTGGGCGGCCACCCCTTAAAGTTCGGTGAAGTCAAAAATTCTTTGTACCGGCGGTCCAGCGATCACAGTTTGTTAGGGAGTTCGGTTCACCGTAAGCTAGGTTGAGGGGTGCATGTCATGAGGTGTCGTTATGATCGACTGGGGTCGGGTCAAAGACTTGAAGAGCGAAATTGGCGAGGCTGACTTTTCCGAAGTCGCCGCTCTGTTTCTGGAAGAAGCGGATGAGGTGATCGGACGCATTTCGGTCACCGCAGGGGCAGAAAAGCTGGAACAGGATCTGCATTTCCTGAAAGGTGCGGCGCTGAACCTCGGTCTCGCTCAACTGGCCGCGCTTTGCCAGGACGGGGAACGTCGGGCCGCCGCCGGGTTGACGGATGTCGATCTTAGCCCGCTCCGCGCTGCCTATTCAATGTCGCGCCAGATGTTTCTGGCCGAAACCGGCCCGATGGCCGCCTGATTCAGGACTTGCCTAAATCAGGAACTCGGCCAGAACCTCGTCATTGGTGATATCGCGATAGGCAAAGGCCGCCGCATCCAGCAGTGCGAACAGCCGGGCGAAACTCGCGGCTTCCTTGGTTTCGATCCCGATCAGGACCGACCCAAAGTTACGCGCCGACTTCTTGAGGTATTCAAACCGGGCAATGTCGTCATCCGGCCCCAACATCCCAAGAAACTCCCGCAGCGCACCGGGGCGTTGCGGCATCCGAAGGATGAAATACTTCTTCACCCCGGAATAGCGTTGCGCGCGTTCCTTGACCTCGGGCAGCCTTTCGAAGTCGAAATTCCCACCCGACGTCACGCAGACCACCGTCTTGCCGACGATCTGATCCGCCAGTTCCGGCAGCACATCGACCGACAGCGCACCCGCAGGTTCCAGAACGATCCCCTCGACGTTCAGCATTTCCAGCATGGTCACGCAGATACGGTCCTCAGGCGCCAACAGCACTTCTCCGGGCTTCACCCAGGACAACAGGCGATAGTTCGCCTCGCCGATTCGCGCGACCGCCGCCCCGTCAACGAACGAATTCACCCGCGCCAGCTTCGTCGGTCCCCGCGCCACCAGTGCTGCCGTCAGGCTGGCCCCGCCCAGCGGCTCGACAAAGCGATACCCCGTCATCGGCGATTCGACCCGCAGATAGGACGTCACCCCCGACGCCAACCCCCCGCCGCCGACCGGCAGGATCACCAGATCAGGCCCGCGGCCCAACTGGTCCAGCAGTTCGACCGCCACCGACGCCTGCCCCTCGATCACGTCGGGGTCATCGAAGGGCGACAGGAAATGCGCGCCCCGGTCGATGCAGAAGGTCTGCGCGGCGGCCAGAGTCTGATCGAAGTAATCCCCGGTCAGCACGATCCTGACCTGATCGCCGCCAAAGGCCCGCGTCTTGTCGATCTTTTGCTGCGGCGTGGTCACGGGCATGAAGATCGTGCCCGTCACCCCGAAATGACGACACGCAAAGGCCACCCCCTGCGCATGATTGCCCGCACTGGCGCAGACGAAATCCGCGGCATCGGGCTTGCGGGCACGCAACTTTCGCATTGCAGTGAACGCGCCACGCAGCTTGTAACTCCGCACCGGCGACAGATCCTCCCGCTTGAGCCAGATCTCGGCACCGTAGCGCGCCGACAAATGTTCGTTGCGCTGCAACGGAGTGCGCGGGAACAATTCGCGCAGGGCGCGGGTGGACTGGCGGGCGGCATCGCTGAAATCGCTCATCCGCCTCGTCTAACGCGGGGCGTTGCAAAGGCCAATCGGTCTTGTTCCCTGACGCGAAAGCCAATAGAGGCGAATGCCAGTTGCAGTCCGATGGAGCCGCCCCATGTCCGCACCGAAGAAAGTCGTCCTCGCCTATTCCGGGGGCCTTGATACCTCGATCATCCTGAAATGGTTGCAGACGGAATATGGCTGCGAGGTGGTGACCTTCACCGCCGATCTGGGGCAGGGCGAGGAACTGGAACCCGCGCGCGCCAAGGCGGTTCTGCTGGGGATCAAGCCGGAAAACATCCATATCGTCGATGTCCGCGAAGAATTCGTGCGCGATTTCGTGTTTCCGATGTTCCGGGCGAATGCACTGTATGAAGGGCTGTATCTGCTGGGCACCTCGATCGCCCGCCCGCTGATCTCCAAACACCTCGTACGGATCGCCGAAGAAACCGGCGCGGATGCCGTGGCGCATGGTGCGACCGGCAAGGGCAACGACCAGGTGCGGTTCGAATTGTCGGCCTATGCCCTGAACCCGGCGATCAAGGTCATCGCGCCGTGGCGCGAGTGGAACCTTACCAGCCGCACCCGATTGATCGAATTTGCCGAGGCGAACCAGATTCCGATTGCCATGGACAAACGCGGCGAGGCCCCGTTCTCGGTCGATGCCAACCTTCTGCACACCTCATCCGAAGGCAAGGCGCTGGAAAACCCGGGTAACGAGGCCCCGGATTATGTGTATCAGCGCACCGTTGCCCCCGAGGATGCCCCCGATACCCCGGAAATGCTGGAGATCACCTTCGAACGGGGCGATGCCGTGGCGATCAACGGCGAGCCTCTCAGCCCGGCCACCATCCTGACCCGCCTGAACGAAATCGGCGGGCGGCATGGGGTGGGGCGTCTCGATCTGGTCGAAAACCGCTTTGTCGGCATGAAATCGCGCGGCGTCTATGAGACTCCCGGTGGGACGATCCTGCTGGAGGCGCATCGCGGCATCGAACAGATCACGCTGGACGCCGGCGCGGGCCACCTCAAGGACAGCATCATGCCGCGCTACGCCGAGTTGATCTACAACGGCTTCTGGTATTCGCCGGAACGTGAAATGCTGCAGGCCCTGATCGACAAGTCCCAAGAGCATGTGACGGGCACCGTGCGCCTGAAACTCTACAAAGGCGTCGCCCGCACCGTGGCTCGGTGGTCCGATCACAGCTTGTATTCCGAAAAGCATGTGACCTTCGAGGAAGACGCCGGCGCCTACGACCAGAAAGACGCCGCAGGCTTCATCCGCCTGAACGCCCTGCGCCTGAAACTGATCGCGACGCGGAATGCGAGAGTGGCGAAGAAGGAGTAATCCCTTCATTTTCTGTCCATAAATATCCTCGGGGGGTCCGGGGGGCAGACAGCCCCCCGGCCTGTCCACAAAACTTCACGCCAGAAACCGCAGCACCACCCCGGCCACCACATCCGCCGCTTCTTCCTGCGCCAGATGCCCCAGCCCCGGCAGGTCAACCCACTCCGCCCCCGGAATTCGCGACGCGGCCCGTTCCGATACCCCCGGCGGCACGGTCTTGTCTAACGCCCCGGTGATCAGCAGAACGCGCGTTTGCACCGCAGGCAACCGCGACAGCAGTCCGTCCAGCTTCCACTGCGCCATCATCGCCAGCGTCGCATCGACATGGCCGGACGACCGGATCAGCGTCAGGTATTGCGCGCGGCCTTCGGCGTCGATCTCCGATCCGGTGGACGCCAGCAGGGCCGCCACCCGGTCCGGTGTGCCGGACAGCTTCGAGAACAGTTCGGGCACCATCGGCGTCGCGGCCAGAACCTTGGCCATCAGCGGGAACAGCCAGCCCGCAGCACCGTCAAAACTGCCAAGGGCGGCGTTGATGCCAATCACGCGGGACAGCGGCAGCATCTCGGCCAGGCGCAGCGCAATCGCCCCCCCCGCCGAATGGCCGATCACCGCATAGGGCTCCCACCCCTCGGCGGCACAAAGCCCCGCAATATCCTCGGCCATCGCATCGACGCCGCAGCGCCTGCGCGACCCCATGCGGGTAAACCCCTGCCCCGGCAGGTCGATGGCTATGACCCGATAACCCGTCAGCAACGGCATGAGGTGACGCCAGCTATGCGTCGCCCCCCCCGCCCCGTGCAGCAGCAGGACCAGCGGCCCCTCCCCCATCTCCTGCACATGCCAAAGATGCGGCCGACAGGCGATGCGGCGCGAACAATCCCGATTCGGCCAATCGGCGGGCAGGGTCAGGGGGTGCATCTAGTCCCCCAAAGCCGCCGACAGCACCGCCGACAGACGCTGGGCATCCGCACGGGGCAGCGGCACATAAGGCGCATCCAGCATTCCTGCCAGGACGCGTAACGACGGTTGCGGGCGGTTGCCGGTGTCGATCACCAGCGCCGGCGTGCCCTGCCCCCGCAACGCACGGGCCAACCGATGCGCATCCGCCTCGGCCAGGGCCCGGTCCGCCGTCCCGTCCAGCGCGATGTTGCCGCGCCCGTCGGTCAGCAGCGCCACCGTCGGCGTCATCCCCCGCGCGCGGGCCAGCACTGCCATCTCGAACGCCAGCTTCAGCCCTGCCGCCAGCGGCGTGCCGCCACCGCCCGGCAGCCCCGCCAACCGCCGCTTGGTCTGCACCAAAGACCGTGTCGGCGGCAGCATCACCTCGGCCCCCTGCCCGCGAAACGCCACCAGCGCCACATGGTCGCGCCGCGAATAGGCCTGCGCCAGCAGCAACTCCACCGCCCCCTTGGTTTCCGCCAGCCGCGCCATGGCCGACGACCCCGAGGCATCGACCGCAAAAATCAACAGCCGGTCCGAAGTTTCGGCAAACCGCTTGATCCGCAGGTCGGCCGCCCGGATCGCCAACCCACCCGTGCCACCCCGGCGCATCTGCTGCCAAGGGGCCGCCGCGCGCAGCGTAGAAACCAGATCAATCCGCAACCCCGACCCCGGCATCCCCGGACGCGGCGGCAGGGGCCGCCCGCGACGGTTGCCTTTGGTCACCGCCCCCGACCCGGCCCCCTTGGCTGCCTTCGCCGCCCGTCCCGCCTGCAACCGGGCCAGCAGGTCCGACGGCAGGGCGGCGCGGATCGCCTCCAGCAGAATGTCGTCGGGAATCCGGTCGTCCTGATCTTGCGGCGTTTCCGCTTCGGACTCGCCCGGATCGGGCGGCGGAGGAGGCGGATCGGGCTCCTCCTGCTCGGCCTGTTCGGGCACATCGCCGCGGTGGGCCAGCACCAGTTCGGCGGCGCGTTGCAAATCCTCTTCGGCGACTTCAACCCGACCAGACCACGCGGCCAACGCCCGCGCACAAGCCAGCGCCAGCAGGGCCGCGCGCATCGACGTGATGCCCATCATCGTGGCCACCCGCATCAGTTGTGCCGCCGCATCGGGCGGGGTGCTGACCACCATCGCCCGCGCAGCAGCCAGACGCGCGACGTCCAACTCTATAGCCTCCGTAGCCGACCAGCTCAGCGCGTCGAGGTCCACGAACAGCCCCAGCCTGTCGGTCAACGCGTTTGGCAAAGCCTCGTCATCCACGCCTTCGTCAAGTGCGATCAGACAGAACCCCGGATCGTCCAGACAGCGCGCCAGCCGGGCCGCCAGCCCCGCAGGACAGCGTTCCGCCATCGTCAGCACCAGCGCCGCCGGATGGTCCAGCACCCCCGCCGACCGCACCAACCGCCCACCGGCCAGCGTTCCGGCCAGATCGACACCGCCATACAGCGCCGTATCATCCACCCCCGGATGCAACCGCCGCAATGGCAGCGGCAGCGCGTCCAGCGCCGCCGTCACCCGGTCGCGCACCGCCCCGGCGCGCGCCTTGATCCACAGGCCCTTGACCCCCGCCGGATCGATCGCCAGAACGGCCATCGCCAGTTCCGCCCGTTCCCATGGCGTCAAAGGGTCCATCAGGGCAAGACCTCGGCAATCGTCCGCGCGACACGTGCACCCGACCCCGCCTCGTCCAGCGGATCGCGGCGCAGACGGTGCGACAAGGCCGACGCCGCCACCGATTTCAGATGTGCCCGCGTCACCGCTTCCGCCCCTTCGTACGCCGCCTGCGCCCGTGCCGCGCGCAGCAGGGTCAATTCGCCGCGCAACCCGTCGGACCCCAACGCAATGCACAGCGCCGCGCAGTCGTGCAGCACGACTCCCGGTGTTTTCAGCACCTTCAACGCCTGCCGCGCCGTCAGGATCGCCTCGCGCAGCGCAGTATCCTGTGCGCGCCAGACGTCCATGAACGCGTCAAAGTCGTTCTCATAGGCATCGCGCCGCGTCATCACCTCGACCCGCGTTTCAATGTCACGTGGGCTGGTCACCTCGACCGACAGCCCGAACCGGTCGAGCAACTGAGGCCGCAACTCGCCCTCTTCGGGGTTGCCCGACCCGACCAGCACGAACCGCGCCGGATGGCGGATCGACAGGCCCTCGCGTTCCACCACATTCTCGCCCGACTGCGCCACGTCCAGCAGCAGGTCGACGATGTGATCTTCCAGCAGGTTCACCTCGTCGATATACAGATAGCCGCGATTGGCCCGCGCCAGCAGGCCGGGCTCGAACGCCTTTTCGCCCCGCGTCAGCGCCCGTTCGATGTCCAGCGCACCGATCACCCGATCCTCGGTCACCCCCAGCGGCAAGTCGATCACCGGCGTGGGCCGCGCGATCACATTGTCAGACAGCACCCCGGCCCATTCCGGCACATCCTCGATCCGCGCCGAGTTGACGGGGCATCCGACAACCGCACTAATCTCGGGCAGCAAGGCCGCCAGCGCGCGAACGGCGGTCGATTTGCCAGTCCCCCGGTCGCCGAACACCAGAACGCCGCCGATGCCGGGGTCGATTGCGGTCAGGACCAACGCCTGTTTCATCGCGGTTTGGCCAACGATGGCCGAGAAAGGAAAGGGTTGTCTCATGCAGCGTCCTTGGTTCGGGCAAGGGGACTTTTGCCGCCCCAAGTGCCCCAGTCTTCAACAATCGAAAAACGGGCATACAGTTCTTCGGCAAACCAACCCTCTTCCCGCACGGCACGGATCGCCCGACCATGCGGCCCATCGCCGCGCGCGAAATGCGCCATCGCGGCGGCATCCGGCCAGATCGAGAACGTCACCTGATGCAGCAGGGGCAATTCGCCGATCCCGATCTTGAAGATCACATTCGGATCGGCCCCGATCACAGCCGAAATATCTGGCACGCGGCCCCAGAATTTCAACAGGATCGGCAGCCGCATCGTAGCGCGGGTCAGCGCGACGACCGGCCCATCCCCGAGGGGTGCGCTGGCTACGAACGGCTCTGCCCCCGCCCATTTCCCACGGGCAGAGGTGGGCGACAGCAAGACCGTCCAGCTTTCCGACGCATGTCGGCCCCAGCGCCGATAGACCGGTGCCTGCCGCAGATTTCGCCGGGCGGTTTCGGCGTCGGGCCAGGTCGCCAGAATCGCCCAGACCTGCATGTTCGGGCGCGGCGTGAAGCCTTCGCCGGTGCCCGATCCGCACAGCTTCCAGAACCCCACATCGGGCATCGCCCGGAACGACAGACGCGCTGCGGCCATTTGCCCCAGAACCCACAGGCGCGCGGACAGCGAGGGAAACCGGTAAAGCGAAAGGCTGACGGTTTGCATGAGGGTTCTGCCGTTTGTTCTGCAGGAAAGTGTCAACTTAGTTTGGCAGGCTTTGCCGCGACAGAAAAGCCGAAAGGCCCTTTGCGGCCCTTCACAGCACATATTGTAAATCTGACTAGACAGTATATCGTGATTCCATGCTGACACTTCATGATCCCGCCTTCACCGCCAACGACCCCGACGCAGGGTCCGAGGCTATCGTTATCGGTGCCGGACTGGGCGGCCTTGCCGCCGCGATGCGGCTAGGTGCAAAGGGTTACCGTGTCACGGTCATTGACCGGCTGGACATGCCGGGGGGGCGCGGGTCTTCGATCACCCAAGGCGGACACCGGTTCGACCTTGGCCCGACCATCGTCACCGTGCCGCAGACCCTGCGCGAATTGTGGGCCGCCTGCGGGCGGGATTTCGACCGGGACGTCGATCTGCGCGCACTGGACCCGTTTTATGAAATCCGCTGGGAAGACGGATCGACCTTCACCGCCCGCCAGGACACCGACGCGATGCGGGCCGAGGTGGCGCGGCTGTCGCCGGGCGATCTTGCCGGATACGACAAGTTCCTGAAAGACAGCGAACGGCGCTACTGGTTCGGGTTCGAGGATCTGGGCCGCCGGTCGATGCACAAGTTCGTCGATCTGTTGAAGGTGCTGCCGACTTTTGCCCTGCTGCGCGCCGACAAGTCGGTTTATGGCCATGCCGCCAGCCGGGTAAAGGACGAACGCCTGCGCTTTGCGCTGTCGTTCCATCCCTTGTTCATCGGCGGCGATCCGTTCCACGTCACCTCGATGTATATCCTCGTCAGCCACCTGGAGAAGGAGTTCGGTGTCCACTATGCCATGGGCGGCGTGGCGGCGATTGCGCTGGCGATGGCGGGGGTGATCCATTCGCAGGGCGGGCAGATGATGCTGAACGCCGAGGTGGACGAGATTTTGCTGGAGCAGGGCCGCGCTGCCGGCGTGCGGCTGGCCGACGGGCAGGTGATCAAGGCCGATGTGGTCGTGTCGAACGCCGATGCCGGGCACACCTATGACCGTCTGATGCGCAACCACCCGCGCAAACGCTGGACCCCGCCACGTTTGAAGCGGACGCGCTGGTCGATGGGGTTGTTCGTCTGGTACTTTGGCACCAAGGGCACCGCGCTGAAGTGGCCCAAGGTCGGGCATCACACCATCGTGGTCGGACCGCGCTACAAGGAGCATATCGCCGATATCTTTGTGCGAGGCCGTCTGGCCGACGACATGAGCCTGTATGTTCACCGCCCCTCGGTCACCGACAAGGGCTGCGCGCCTGCCGGAGACGACACGTTCTATGCTTTGTCGCCCGTGCCGCATCTGGGGTTCGACAACGGGGTGGATTGGGCCGAACAGGCGGAACCTTATCGTCTAAAGGTGCAGAAGATGCTGGAGGAACGGCTGTTGCCCGGTCTGGGCGACCATCTGAGCGAACAACTGGTCTTCACGCCCAACACCTTTGAATCACGCTATCTGTCGCCCTATGGCACCGGCTTTTCCATCGAACCTCGCATCCTGCAATCGGCATGGTTCCGGCCGCACAACGTGTCGGAAGAGGCGAAGGGCCTGTATCTGGTCGGCGCGGGCACTCATCCCGGGGCCGGTTTGCCGGGGGTGATCTCGTCGGCAGAAGTGCTCGGCAAGTTGGTTCCCGATGCTCCGGCACGGTCCAAGATGCGGATGGCCGCGGAATGATAGCGCCTGCTGACATGGCGCATTGCCGCGAGGCTATTCGCACGGGTTCGCTGTCGTTCCACGCCGCGTCGAAACTGCTGCCTGCGCGGGTGCGTGATCCGGCGCTGGCGCTTTATGCCTTCTGCCGTCTGGCCGACGATGCGGTGGACGATACCGATGACAAGGCCCCCGCCGTTCTGGGCCTGCGCGACCGTCTTGACCTTGTGTATGCGGGACGCCCCCGCAACACGCCCGCCGACCGCGCCTTTGCGGCGGTGGTCGAGGATTTCCAGATGCCCCGTGCCCTGCCCGAGGCATTGCTGGAGGGTCTGGCCTGGGATGCCGTCGGGCGGCGCTATGACACATTATCGGGGGTTCTGGACTATTCGGCACGGGTCGCCGCTGCGGTCGGTGCCATGATGTGCGTTCTGATGCGGGTCCGCAACGCCGATGCCTTGGCGCGGGCCTGCGACATGGGTCTGGCGATGCAACTGACCAACATCGCCCGCGATGTCGGCGAGGATGCGCGGGCGGGTCGGCTTTATCTGCCGCTGCACTGGCTGGACGAGGTCAAGGTGACGCCGGTCAGCTTTCTGGCCGATCCCCGGCCCACGCCGCAGGTGCGCATGTTGATCCGACGTCTGCTGGCCGAGGCGGATCGGCTTTACACAAGGTCCGAGGCGGGGGTTCCCGCCCTGCCGCTGGCCTGTCGCCCTGGTATTTATGCAGCCCGCCATGTCTATGCCGGGATCGGCTCTGCGGTGGCGCGGGGCGGGTACGACAGCATCACTCGGCGCGCCCGAACCAATGCGCGGCAGAAGCTGGGTTGGCTCGCGCTGTCAGTCGTTCGCAGCGGGGTGTCGATTCTGCACCCCGGCCCGGCGACTTTGCATGCCGCCCCTTCGCCCGAAGTCGCGTTTCTGGTGCAGGCCGCCGCACGGCAAATCCCGCGTTTTGGCCGGTCTGACGCGCTGTTGTCGGTTTTTGCGCATTTGGAAGCGCGGGATCGGGCACAGCAAGGCTTGGAACGCAGCCGGGCCTGACCTAAATGGCAGGTGATACCTTGAAAGGGATCACCATGGATTGGGGCCTGTTCCTGACATATCTGGCCGCCTGCGGCGCGGCGGCGACCACGGGTGCGATGTTCGAGCCGGGGACGTGGTATCGTGGCCTCACAAAACCATGGTGGACGCCACCTGGTTGGGTGTTCCCGCTCACATGGACGGCGCTGTATTTCTGCATGGCCCTGTCCGCCTCGCGCGTCGCCATTCTGCCAGACAGTGGTCAGGCCATGGCATTCTGGGCATTGCAGATCGCGCTGAACACGCTGTGGACGCCGATCTTTTTTGGCCTGAACCGGATCAGGGCAGCGATGGTGGTGATGGCGGGACTTTGGCTGTCAGTTGCGGCGACGATGGTGGCCTTTTTTCTGCTTGATCCCACGGCGGGCCTGTTGTTCGCACCCTACCTTGTTTGGGTGACGATCGCCGGGGCCTTGAACTTCAGCGTGATGCGTCTCAACCCCGGCGTTCAGTCTGCCTGATCGAACGACCATTTCGCGCGACGCGGCACCCGAACCGCCAGCATCGGTTTCAACAGCGGCTGGCGGAACCGGACCAGATCCAGCGCCTCGTGCACACCGGTCACGGTTTCGCCGTCAAGCACGGTTTCCACCAGACAGCGGCTGTAGAACGGAGCCTCCAGCATCTGCATGGTCTGGCGCGGGCGGTGGCCGGGGTCGCAACGCGTTTCGCGGCTGATCCCCCACAGGGTACGGGGCAGTCTGGTCAGCGGGGGCGGAACGATTTCCGTCACGTTGCCATCGGCTGAAATGTTCAACCCCAAAGCCAGTGTAGACCCATCGCGGCGGATGCCATCGTAAAAGCACGTCGCCCCGCCGCTTTGGCGCGGATAGCGGCCCCAGGTCCAGCGGCGGAAATCAGCCTCCAGCGCGGCAGAGCCGAAGTTTGCGTCGAAATAGCCGTGGCCTTGCCAGCGGTGGCCTTGGGTCAGATCTACCTCGATCCGGGCCACGGGTGCGAAGGGACGCCAGACATGCGAGCCATCGGCGGTCAGCAAAGCCTCGACCCCGGTGATCGCCGAGGGGGTCAGGCGTATTTGACCCTGCACCCGGCTGACCATCGGCAGCGCGGACACCTCGTTGACATTGATCACCAGCGTGCCCTGATCCCAGCGCATCCGGCTGGGCCCGACCTGCAAGGCATCGCGGCTTTGCCTCAGCGCGGAACGTCCCCGGTCTGTCATGGTGAACCGCCCCCCAGGCCCATAGGTCACCACGTTGATGCAACAGTGATTCTGCGGGTCGCGCCGCCCGCTCCACGCATACCATGGCGAAAACACCGACCCGATAAAGCCGATCACCGAGACGGCGCGCGTCCCGTCGTTCGAGACACCGTCGACATACCACCAGGCATAGCCATCCGGCGCGACGCGGACGCCGAAGTCAGGTCGCTCAAGATCGCCTCTGCCGCGTGCCGCCCGGACAGGGCCGCCATCGGCACCCCCGCCCCCGGATGCGCCCCGCCCCCCGCCAGATACAACCCCGGAAGCTGCGTCCGCGCGCCCGGACGTTGAAACGACGCCAGAGTCCCCACCGGACTGCGCCCGTATAGCGAGCCCTGCGACCCCGGAAACAGGTGCGAAAACCCTTGCGGCGTGGTCAGCGCCGCGTCCTGCGGCGGCAGATCGAAGGTCAGGCCAAAGCGGGCCAGTTGCGGGAAGGTCCGGTTGCGGCATTGAAGAATCTCTCCGGGGCTTTGGGTCGCTTTCGGGGGGGCGTTCATGATGATTTCAAAGCGTTCGACAGTGCCGGGGTCAGGCGGACCCGCAGCGCGGTCCTGCGCGCAGACGTAAAGCGTCGCCTCATCCGGCATCTGGCCCTTGCCGATCGGGCCAAACTCGCGGGCCGGGTCGGCGCAGAAAAATACGTTGTGGTGGACCAGATCAGCGCCCTGCGGTGTGGCGGCAAAAGCCCAGACCCAGGCCGACTGACTGCGCGGATGTGCCGCCTGCGGTGTCAGCGCGCCTTGCGGGCCGTTGCCCAGCAGGCCGGCCAGCAAGGCTGCAGGATCGCCGTTAAACACCACCTGATCGCAAGCCAGAGTCCGACCGTCCGACAACTCGACTGCCGTCACCCGCCCACCCTGCCGTTCGATCCGCCGCGCCCAGACGCCGTAGGTGATGCTGGCCCCCAACCCTGTCGCCAACGCGGCCATGACCTGCGCCAGCCGGTGCATCCCGCCCTGCACCGCCCAGACACCGCGCTGCTCTGCCGCCCAGATCAGCGCCAGAACGGCGGGCGACAAGTCCGGCGCGCCGCCGACATAGGTGGCATAACGCCCGAACAACTGGCGCAAGCGGGGGTCGGCAAAACTGCGCGCCATCTGTCTTGCCAGCGTCATCCGAGGCAGGAGGCTGAGCCACAGACGGGGATTGATGATCGCGTTCAACGCGATAGACCCTAAGCGGGGCCGAGCCGCCTGCATCACGGGCGCATCAAAGGCCTCATACAACTGCGCGGAAAGTCGATGGAACCGCCCGAATTCATCCGCCGCCTGTCCGCCCGCAAATTCGGCAATCGCCGCCTGACTGGCTTGCGGGTCGGCGAACAGGTCCAACCGGCTGCCGTCGGGCCACCAGTGGCGCGCCAGCACGGGCTGCGGAATAAGGGTCAGATGATCCTCGATCCGGGTGCCTGCCACCGCGAACAAGTCGTCGAACACCGCCCGCATCGTCAGCACCGTCGGCCCCGCATCCACTGGGCCCGCCGCACTGGGCAAAGTGCGCATCTTGCCGCCGGGCGTCGCCTGCGCCTCGATCACCGTCACCGGCAAACCCGAGGCCGCCAGCCGTATCGCCGCGCTGAGGCCGCCGATACCCGCGCCGATCACCACCACGCTTTTGTCGGATTTGGTTTTCATTACCTGACGATTGTTGACTCGCGAAGCGAAGCTGTCCAGTATGATTTACATCATGGTGTAACTTTGTGTTTACACATCCGGGCGGGAGACGGGCAGAATGGCGATCACGGCACGGTTCGAAGCGGCGAATGCCCGCGTGATCTCCGGGGCGCAGAATGGTGGCCCCGCACGTCTGGCGCAAGCCCTGCATTATGCCGTAACGCCGGGGGGCGCGCATATCCGGCCCACCATCCTGTATTCTGTAGCAGCCGCTTGTGGCGAGGACCGCCCCGCCCTGACCGATGCCGCCGCTGTGGCGCTGGAGTTGATCCATTGCGCCAGTCTTGTGCATGACGACCTGCCCTGCTTTGACGATGCCGACACCCGGCGCGGCAAGGCCACTGTGCATCGCGCATTCTCGGAACCTTTGGCTGTGTTGACAGGCGACAGCCTGATCGTGCTGGCCTTCGACGTTCTGGCCGATGCGGCAGGCGATCAGCCGCGTCGCGCGCTCGACCTGATACGGGTCCTGTCGCGGCGCACGGGCATGCCGGACGGCATCTGCGCCGGGCAAGGGTGGGAGAGCGAGGCCAAGGTCAACCTGTCTGCCTATCACCGCGCCAAGACCGGCGCATTGTTCATCGCCGCCACGCAAATGGGCGCGATTTCGGCCGGTCAGGAAGCCGAACCTTGGGAAGAGCTTGGCGCACGGATCGGCGAGGCGTTTCAGGTGGCCGACGACTTGCGTGATGCGCTCTATGATGCCGAAACGCTGGGCAAACCCGTGGGGCAGGATGTCGCCCACGCGCGCCCGAACGCGGTGTCGGAACTGGGTGTGCAGGGCGCTATCCGTCGGTTGAAGGACATTCTGGGCGGGGCCATCGCCTCGATCCCGTCCTGCCCCGGCGAGGCGATGCTGGCCGACATGGTGCGCCGTTATGCCGAACGGATGACCCCGGTCGCCCCGGCCTTTGCCCAGGCGTCGCGCGGCAAGTAAATGGCCGACGTGCCCGCACCGTTCCCCCCCGCCCCGGCGGTAGTTGGATTGCGCGGGTGGATGCTTCGGCTGGCGGGGTCGCGTCGGTTTCAGGCCTTTGCCGCCAGAACTCCCATCTTGCGCCGGATTGCGCGGCAGGAAGGCGAGGCGCTGTTTGACCTTGTGGCGGGGTTCGTCAATTCGCAGGCGCTGATGGCGCTGGTCGAATTGCAGGTGCTGCATCGGTTGGCCGATGGCCCGCAAAGCGCCGAAGCGCTTGGTCTGAAGGTGGAAATCCCCGAAGCCCGGATGCAGATGCTGCTTCAGGCCGGGGCTGCCTTGGGCCTTTTGACGCGTCGGCGGGATGGCCGATTTGGTCTGGCGATGCGCGGGGCCGCCATGCTGGCCGTGCCGGGACTGGAGGCGATGGTGCGGCATCACCGGGCGCTTTATGCCGATCTGTCCGACCCGGTGGCGTTCCTGAAGGGCGGCAATCCGACCCAGTTGGCGCAGTTCTGGCCCTATGTCTTTGGCGCAGGCGGTGCCGTGGACCCAGAGGTAACGGCCACCTACTCGAATCTGATGGCCGACAGTCAGACGCTGGTCGCCGAAGACACTCTCCGTATGGTCGATCTGACGGGCGTGCGGCGGCTGATGGATGTCGGCGGCGGAACGGGGGCGTTTCTGGCGGCAGTGGGGGTCGCCTATCCGCAGGTGCAGCTTGATCTGTTCGACTTGCCGGTGGTGGTTTCCGGAGCGCAGTCTCGCCTCGGAGCTGCCGGGCTGATGGGACGGGCAACAATCCATCCCGGCAGCTTCCGCGATGATTCGCTGCCCATGGGGGCCGATGCGATCAGTCTGGTGCGGGTTCTGTATGATCACGACGATTCGACGGTGCGGCGGCTTCTGGCGTCGGTTCACGCCGTTCTACCGCCCGGTGGACGATTGATCGTATCAGAACCGATGTCGGGCGGCGCAGTACCCGACCGGGCGACCGATGTGTACTTTGCGTTTTACACTGCGGCGATGCAAACCGGCAAAACCCGGTCAGGGGCCGAGATTGCCGGATTGCTGCACGAGGCGGGTTTCGTAAATATCGCGCAAATCAAGGGTTTTCGGCCCTTCGTCACGTCCGTCGTGACTGCGCGGCGGGCAAGTGACTGAATTGATTGCTGTCAAACTGTCAATTTTGTTTGACAGTCCAGAGTGTAAGTCTAGAATGACAATCACGGGCTCGACAGCCTGACGAGTCCCGATCAAGGGACCGCAAACCCGGACCGTGGAGGGAAACTTGCAGACCGACGCCATCATCCTTTCAGGGCCCAAAGACCTTTCTGTCGGACAGTTGACCCTGACCGATCCGACCGCGGCCGATGTGATCGTGAAAATCGCGCACTCAGGCATTTCGACCGGCACGGAAAAGCTGTTCTGGTCCGGCACGATGCCGCCCTTTCCCGGCATGGGTTACCCTTTGGTGCCAGGCTACGAGGCTGCGGGCGAGGTTATCGAGGCCGGGTCCGAATCGGGCTATGCCATTGGGGAGCATGTGTTTGTTCCGGGTGCCAACTGCTTTGCCCCCACCGAGAAAGGCCCGGTTCGCGGCCTGTTTGGCGGGGCTTCGCGCTATCTGGTGTCGCCTGCGTCGCGGGTGACGCGGATTGATGCCGGGTTGGGCGCGGAAAGTGCGCTGCTGGCCTTGGCGGCAACAGCGCGGCACGCTTTGGCCGGGTTCGACCGGGCGCTGCCCGATCTGATCGTCGGTCACGGCGTTCTGGGACGGCTGCTGGCGCGGTTGACAGTGGCGGCAGGGGCGCCTGCGCCGACCGTCTGGGAAACCAACGCAGCACGGCGTGCGGGCGGGGTGGGGTACGACGTGATCGACCCCGCAGACGATTCCCGCCGGAATTACAACGCGATCTACGACGCATCGGGCGCGCCCGATCTTTTGAACATGCTGATCGGGCGGATTGCCAAGGGCGGCGAGGTCGTGCTGGCCGGGTTTTATACCCAGCCGATCTCTTTCGCCTTCCCGCCCGCCTTCATGAAAGAGGCAAGACTGCGGATCGCGGCGGAATGGAATGCCGACGACCTGATCGCCACCCGGCAACTCGTTGAATCAGGAGCACTTTCCTTGGCGGGACTGGTGACGCACACCCGGCCGGCGGCGGATGCGCCGGCGGCTTATGAAATGGCGTTC
>JBBRVJ010000033.1:0-23864 GCA_038246975.1 Rhodobacterales bacterium
CCGCATCTTCAACCAGATGACCCGGCAGTTGAAGGGCCAGCGCGAGGCCCTGATGGACAGTCACCGCCAGACCGAAACCCGGCGCAGGCAATTCGATTCGGTGCTGTCGAACGTGACGGCGGGGGTGATCGGGCTGGATGCGGATGGGAACATCGACTTTGTGAACCGGGCCGCTGAACGGTTGCTGGACATGGCGGATGGCGTTTCGGACCGGCCTCTGGTGGCCTCGGTCCCCGAATTTGCCGACCTGTTCGACCGTCTGCGGGTCAGCATCGGATTGGCGGTGCAGGACGAGGTGCGCCTGACCCGCAAGGGCAAGCTGGAAAGCCTGCTGGTACGGATGAGCGGGCGGCGCGGCGAGGGGGGGCGGCTGGAGGGTTATGTGGTGGCCTTCGACGACGTGACCGACCTTGTCTCGGCGCAACGAATGGCGGCCTGGGGCGACGTGGCGCGGCGGATCGCGCATGAAATCAAGAACCCGCTGACCCCGATTGCCCTGTCTGCCGAACGGATCAAGCGCAAATTCCGGGGACAAGTGCAGGACCCCGACGATCTTGAACAGTTGACGGACGTTATCGTGCGCCAGACCAATGACTTGCGGCGCATCGTTGATGAATTCTCCAAGTTCGCCCGGATGCCGGAACCCGACCGACGCGACACCGACCTGACCGCCTTGGTCCGTGCCGCCGTGATGTTGCAGGAAAACGGCCAGCCCGACGTGACGTTCGTCAAATCCCTGCCCGGTCTGCCGCTGATGGTGGAACTTGATGGAACGATGATCGGGCAGGCGTTGACAAACCTGATCAAGAATGCCGGAGAAGCGATTGAAGCCTATCAGGAAATAGTCGTAACGGGGTTTGCGCCGGAGATTCGTGTCGCCCTGATCGCGGGCGAGGAAGAGGCGCTGATCACGATTTCCGACAATGGCACCGGCCTGCCGCCCGATCGCGCGCGGTTGTTCGAACCCTATGTCACGACGCGGGAAAAGGGCACCGGTCTGGGCCTGCCCATCGTCAAGAAGATCATCGAGGAACATGGCGGGACGCTGATCCTGACGGACGCGCCCGTGTTTGAAGGAAACGCCCATGCCGGGGCCATGGCAGAGATCCGTCTGCCAAAGGCCCTGCGCAAACGGGCTGTGCGACATCTGGCCGCCGTCGGCCAAGGGGGATGAGTTGAGCAGCATTTTGATCGTCGACGACGAAAAAGACATCCGCGAACTGATCGGGGATATCCTGAAGGACGAAGGCTATGCCGTTCGTCTGGCGGGAAATTCCGACGACTGCATGTCAGAGATCAACGCGGATTTGCCCAGCCTGATGATCCTCGACATCTGGCTCAAGGACAGCCGGATGGACGGGATCGACATTCTGAAAGCGGTGAAACGCGACAATCCTGATGTGCCGGTCGTCATCATCTCGGGCCATGGCAACATCGAGATCGCTGTCGCGGCGATCAAGCAGGGGGCCTATGACTTCATCGAAAAGCCGTTCAACATTGACCAGTTGATGGTGGTGGTAGCCCGCGCGATGGAAACCAGCCGTCTACGTCGCGAAAATTCCGATTTGCGCCGCCGCGATGCGACCGCGGCCGATATGCTTGGGGCAAGTCCGGCCTTCAAGGGGTTGAAATCACAACTGGAAAAGGTCACGAAGTCGAACGGTCGCGTCATGTTGACCGGGCCTGCCGGGTCGGGCAAGGAACTTGCCGCGCGGTTCATTCATGCCAATTCCAACCGGGCGGCGTCTGCGTTCGTCTCGGTCTCGTCGGCGACGGTCGAGCCGGATCGGATGGAGGAGGTGCTGTTCGGGCGCGAAACCTCGGAACGCGGGGTTGAAAAGGGGTTGCTGGAGCAGGCACATGGCGGGGTGGTCTATTTCGACGAAGTGGCCGATATGCCCTTGGGAACCCAGTCGAAAATCCTGCGGGTGCTGGTGGAACAGCAGTTCACCCGCGCCGGGGGAGCCGACAAGGTGCGCGTCGACATGCGGGTGATTTCGTCCACCACGCGCGATTTGCGGGCCGAAATATCGGCGGGTCGCTTCCGGCAGGAACTTTATGACCGTCTGAACGTGGTGCCGATTCCGGTGCCAAGTCTGGAAGAGCGCCGCGAGGACATTCCCGACCTGACCCGGCATTTCATCGACATGTTCCACCGCACCCAAGGTCTGCCGCTGCGCCAGTTGACCCCGGAATCCGAGGCGATGCTGCAAACGATGCAATGGCCGGGCAACGTGCGGCAGTTGCGCAACGTGATCGAACGGGTGCTGATCCTTGGCGACGGGGCGGGGCCGATCGAGGCGCGCGAATTGCCTGGGCAGGAGGCGCCAATCGAGAGTGGCGGGCGGATGGTTCTGGGCGGGGCGATGGCGACCCTGCCGCTGCGCGAAGCGCGCGAGGTGTTTGAACGCGAATACCTGCTGACCCAGATCAACCGCTTTGGTGGCAACATCAGCCGCACCGCAGGCTTTGTCGGCATGGAACGCAGCGCCCTGCACCGCAAGCTGAAATCGCTTGGGGTGGTGACGACGTCGAAATCGGCGGCGCGGGGAATGGACGATGACGATGATCTGGATGACTGATCGGAGTCGCGCGTGAAGGTCATCATCTGCGGGGCGGGGCAGGTCGGCTGGCAGATCGCCCGGCAACTGTCAGGCGAAAGCAACGCCGTGACTGTCGTTGACAAGAACGGTGACCTCGTACGCCGCGCGACGGATACGCTGGATGTTCAAGGTGTTACCGGCTTTGCCTCGCACCCCGACGTGCTGGAACGGGCCGGTGCGCGCGACGCCGATCTGATCATTGCCGCGACCTATTCTGACGAGGTCAACATGATCATCTGTCAGGTCGCACATTCCGTCTTTTCGATCCCGCGCAAGATCGCCCGCATCCGCGCGCAAAGCTATCTGGACCCGGCCTATGCCGACCTTTACCGGCAGGGTCATCTGTCGATCGACGTGACGATCAGCCCCGAGCGTGAAGTGGCCGATGCAGCACTGCAACGGCTTGCAGCACCTGCGACATTCGACACCGAAACCTTCATGGACGGGCGGGCGCAGCTTCTGGGCATCGCGTTGAGCGAGGATTGTCCGATCCTGAACACCCCGTTGCGGCAATTGAACGATCTGTTTCCCAGCTTGCGGGCAATCGTCGTCGGGGTGCGGCGCGAGGGCCGGTTGTTTGCGCCCGACCCTGCCGACCAGTTGTTTGCCGGAGACATGATCTATGCCTTTACCCATTCTGACGACGTGACGCGGGCGCTGGACATCTTTGGCAAGAAGACCCCCAAGCAGAACCGCATCGTGATCATCGGCGGCGGCAATGTCGGGCTGGCCGTGGCGCTGGCGCTGGAGGCGCGCAGCGACCGGGTCCGCTGCAAGATCATCGAGCGCGACCGCGCCACCGCCGAGGCTGCGGCGGATGCGCTGACCCGGACCATCGTGCTGCACGGCGACGGGATGGATATGGATATCCTGATGGAGGCCGCGATTGACCGCGCCGACGCGGTTCTGGTGGTGACGGACGATGACAAGACCAACCTTCTGGCTGCCGTGCGGGCCAAGCAGGCGGGGTGTCCGATGGTCATTGCCCTTGTCAACGACCCGACGCTGGCCCCTCTGATGGGTCCGCTGAACATCGACGCCTATATCAACCCGCGCGCCACCACGGTCAGTTCGATCCTGCGCCATATCCGGCATGGCAAGGTGCGGTCGATCTATTCGATTGGCGACGCCGAGGCAGAGATGATCGAGGCGCAGGTGCTCGGCACGTCGCCTTTGTCCGGCAAGCTGATCCGCGACATCGAGTTTCCGACCGGAGTTCTGGTCGGCGCGGTGATGAAGGGCGACAAGGTCCTGAAACCGACCGGCGATCTGCGGATCGAGACCGGCAACGTCATAGCCTTGTTCGCCCTGACATCAGACGTGCCGCAGGTCGAACACCTGCTGCAAGTCACCATCGACTTTTTCTGACGTGCTGCGCCGTCTGTCCGATCTGCCGTTTCTGGTGATCCTGATGGGGCTTGCGGCGGTGGCCATGCTGCTGCCCGCCGCCCATGCGGCGGTGGCGCGGCAGTTCGACGTGGGGCGGGCGTTTCTATATTCGGCGCTGATGCTGATGGTACTGACCGGAATGATCGCGATTGCGACTGCCAACCGCCGCCCCCGACCGTCTCCGCGCCGTCACCTGATGATTCTGGTGGCCAGCTATGCGGTGCTGCCGCTGGTTCTGGCGCTGCCGATCACGCAGAGTATGGACGGCCTGTCGACCTGGGACGCCTGGTTCGAGATGCTGTCGGCCTTTACCACCACCGGGGCCACGCTGTTTGCGCCAGAGATGCTGCCCGACACCCTGCACCTTTGGCGGTCGCTGGTCGGCTGGTTCGGCGGGTTCTTCATTCTGGTGATGGCGCTGGCCGTGCTGGCGCCGCTCAACATGGGCGGTGTCGAGGTGGCGACGGGGCGAACCCCTGGTCGGGGTGTGGGGGGGGCCATGCCGGTCTCCCGCATCGCCGATCAGGGAGAGCGGATCACCTATTACGCCGTCATGCTGTTTCCGATCTATGGCGGGCTGACGCTGGCGTTGTGGATCGGGTTGCTGATCGCGGGGGATGACGGGTTGGTGGCGCTGTGCCATGCCATGGCGGTGCTGTCAACCTCTGGCATCTCGCCGGTGGGGGGGATTGACGGAGACGCGGCGGGCAGGTCGGGCGAGGTGTTGATGGCCACCGTGATGTTTGTCACGATCAGCCGGGGGATCATGTTGTGGCTGGCGGGTCTGGATCGCACCTGGCGGCTGCGCGACCCCGAGTTGATGACGGCGGCAGTGATCGTGCTGATCGCCGCTGTCGTGATTGTTGCGCCTTATCTGTTTCAGGCGACGTCGCTGGCCGGGGCTGCACGGCGGTTCTGGGGGGCGGCTTTTACCGGGTTGTCGTTCCTGACCACGACCGGCTTTGTGTCGCCCGACTGGATCGGGCGGGAAGACGGGTTTGGCTTGCAGCCGCCGGGCCTGATCCTTCTGGCGCTGGCGCTGGTCGGCGGCGGGGTCGCGACGACGGCGGGCGGGGTCAAGCTGCTGCGGGTTTATGCGCTGTACCGCCACGGCCAGCGCGAGTTGCAGCGGTTGATAGAGCCTTCATCTGTTGGCGGCCGCGGGCAGGACGCCCGGCAGTTGCGCGGCGAGGGGGCCTATCTGGCATGGGTGTTCTTTGTGCTGTTCGCCATGTCGATCGGGCTGGTGACCGCGCTGTTGACCCTGTTGGGCGTCGAGTTGGAGGCCGCGATCATCCTTGCCCTTTCGGCGCTGACCACCACCGGACCTCTGGCGGGGATGGGGGGCGATGTGCCGATCAGTTGGGCGGATCTGGACCGTGGCCCGCAGGGCATTCTGGCGGCCGCGATGGTTCTCGGGCGGCTTGAAACGCTGGCAGTGTTGGCTTTTCTGATGCCGGACGCGTGGCGGCGCTAGGAAAGCCGCTGTAACGGGTTGTTTTGGGCTGGAATCCGCTTTATTTGCCCTCCATACTCGGCCCGGCTGATGACCGGGATGACAACCGGTGACGGGGATGTCCATAACGAGAAGAAACAGGGCAAAACAAAAATGGCTGCCGACAAACAGAATTTGCAGGATGCTTTCCTGAACCATGTCCGCAAGGCCAAGGTTCCGGTCACGATCTTTTTGATCAACGGGGTCAAATTGCAGGGGGTCATCACCTGGTTTGACAACTTTTGCGTGCTTTTGCGCCGCGACGGGCAATCGCAACTGGTCTACAAACATGCGATTTCCACCATCATGCCGGGGGCGCCGATCAACTTGTACGACGGCGAAGATTGACCTCTGATCTGCCTGACGACGAGGGCGACGATCTGCCTCCGCATGGCCGCGGGCCTGAAAGTCATGACACCGCCGCAGCGGCCACCCGCGCCTATGTGCTGCACCCCGACCTGAAATCGGCCCACAGCCGCCGTCTGCCCGAACACGGGCTGGCCGAGGCGGTGGCGCTGGCCGCCGCCCTGCCGGGGATGGAGGTCGTGGGTGGGGAAGTCGTGCGGCTGGCGAAACTGGCGCCGGGGTTGCTGTTCGGCACCGGCAAGGTCGCCGAGTTGAAAGACCGCTTTGCCGAGGCGAAGGTCGAACTGGTGCTGGTCGATGGGCACGTAAGCCCGGTGCAACAGCGCAATCTGGAAAAGGAATGGGGGGTCAAGCTGCTGGACCGGACCTCGCTGATCCTCGAGATATTCGCGGATCGCGCCCGGACCCGCGAAGGCGTGTTGCAGGTGGAAACTGCCGCTCTGTCCTATCAGCGGACCCGGCTGGTGCGGGCCTGGACTCACCTTGAACGCCAGCGCGGCGGGTTCGGGTTCGTCGGCGGCCCCGGCGAGACGCAGTTGGAATCGGACCGTCGGGCGATTGACGATCAGGTCATCCGGCTCAAACGGCAGTTGGAAAAGGTGGCTAAAACCCGCGAGTTGCACCGCGCCGCGCGCCGCAAGGTGCCGTTTCCGCTGGTGGCACTGGTCGGCTATACCAACGCCGGGAAATCGACACTGTTCAACCGGATGACCGGGTCGGATGTCTTGGCGAAAGACATGCTTTTCGCCACGCTGGACCCCACAATGCGCGGCGTGGTGTTGCCGTCAGGGCGCAAGATCATCGCCTCGGACACCGTGGGGTTCATTTCGGACCTGCCGACACAGTTGGTTGCGGCGTTTCGCGCGACGCTGGAGGAAGTGCTGGAGGCTGATCTGATCCTGCACGTCCGTGACATCTCGCATCCCGAAAGTGCCGAACAGGCGGCGGATGTGGCCGATATTCTGACATCTTTGGGTGTGGGTGCCGGAGTGCCGCAGTTCGAGGTGTGGAACAAGCTGGACCTGGTCGACCCTTCGGCCCGCGACTCGCTGATGGCACAACGCGAAACCCGCGCCGGGGTGTTTCCGGTGTCGGCGCTTACGGGGGAAGGCGTGGACGGGCTGCTGGACGCGATCTCGTCGGCGTTCGAAGAAGTGCAGTCGGCCGAGGAATTGACGCTGAGCTTTGCCGAAGGGCGGTTGCGGGCGCGTCTGCATGCCTTGGGGGTTGTGATGACCGAGCAACAGGGCGATGATAGCTACCAGATCACTGTGCGCTGGACGGATCGCCAGAAAGCCCAGTGGACCGCAGACTGACGGACCACAGACTGACGCCGCGGATTTCTGAAAGGACACAAGATGGCCAAGGGCAACAACCAGAAGACCAACAAGGAAAAGAAGAAACCCAAGAAGGAGGCGGTGAAGACCACCACGGTCTCGACCGCCGCCTCGACCCGTTCGGGGACCGAGATTGCAGGCAAGAAGATCGGCTGAGGCAGGGCAGGCACCACGTTTGTCAGCGAAGCCGGGGGGTTTCACACCCCCCGGACCCCCCGTGGGATATTTGGGGACAGAAAATGGGGCAGGGGTGTCAGGCGCTGCGCGACAGGGTTTGCGCGCGACACAGACGCGGGACGTTCATCGCCCGGCGACGACCCGCCTATCCATCAGTTTGCCGATCTGACCTGCGCCGAGGCCCAGAACATCCGCCAGCACCGCTTCGGTATGTTGACCAAGCTGTGGGGCGGGCGTGGCTGGCAGGCGGGACAGCAGGGACGAGGTGACGGGGCTGCCCGGCACGACATAAGGGCCGATGCCGGGTTGGTCCAAGACCTGCATCATGGGGTTGGCGGGCGAGAGGTCCGGGTCATCCCGCACTGCCTGACCGAAGGTGCGAAACGGGGCCCAGGTCAGGCCCGCCGCGTCGAACAGGGGGGCGATCTGGGGCAGGGGTCGGGCGGCGAACCACGGGGCCATCAGGGCAGCGATCGCGTGGCGGGCGTGCCAGCGGTTGCCCTCGGCGCGCAGGTCGAGGTTAAGTGCATGCCCCAGCGCGTCGGTCTGCGGGCCAAGGTCCAGCGCCTTGACCACACCGCGCCATTGGCGATCGGTCAATCCGATCACCATGATCCGCTGCCCGTCGGCACAGAGGAAATCCTGCCCGAACGCGCCATAGACCGCGTTGCCGCTGCGCGGGCGGTCCACGCCGTTGACCGATACTTCGGCGATGATGCCCAGATGACCCAGCATGGCCGCCGCAACGTCCTTGAGCGCCAGTTCGGCGATCTGGCCCTGACCGCTGCGCAGGCGGTGCCGCTCGGCGGCGAGCAGGGTGTTGACCACCATCTGCCCGGTAATGCAGTCCCAGGCCGGCAGGACATGGGCGACGGGCGTGTCGGAGTCCTCCGGTCCGGTCGCGGTGGGGAAGCCGACGCCGACATTCACCGTGTAATCGACCGCAGGCTCGCCACGCCTTGTCCCCAGCAGCGACACCATGATCAGGTCGGGCCGCGTGGCCGACAGAGCGGGATAATCAAGCGGGCCGCGACCGCGCAGGTTGGTCAGAAACATGCCCGCATCCGGGCCGGGGGCGGTGATCAGTCGGGCGATCAGCTCGACGCCTTCGGGGCGGGCCATATCGACGGCGATCGACCGTTTGCCCTTGTTCATTCCGGCCCAGAACAGGCTGTTGCCATTCGCCGCGACCGGCCAGCGCGCGGCGTCCAGACCGCCTTGCAGCCGGTCGACCCGGATCACGTCGGCCCCCATCTGCGCCAGCGTCATGCCCGCGAGAGGCACGGCGATGAACGCCGCACTTTCAACCACCCGCATGCCTGACAAAACGCCGGTCATGCCGCCCACCCGATATCGGCCTGCATGCAGGTGACGTTGCCGTCGATCACGGTGGCCAGCGGTTGCGCGCGGTCATCTATCGGCCATCCCATCAGGCGCAGGCTGTCGAAATGGAACAAAGGACGCACCCCGCGAAACCTGAACCTTGCGGGCCACGCCCCGCCATTGTGGTCGCGCGCCGCCTGCATCAGCAGCATTGCCTGCATCGGGCCATGGACCACGAGGCCGGGGTATTGCTCGACCCCCATCGCGTAGGGCAGGTCGAAATGGATGCGGTGGGCGTTGAAAGTCAGCGCGGAAAAGCGGAACAGCCTGACGGTATCCATCGCCACAGGGTCAGCCCAAACGGCCCCTTCCAGTGCTGTGATCGGCGGAGGTGGGCTGAACTGATCGGGCATCGCGACATAGACGATATCCTGTTCTTCGGTCACTGCCAGCCCGTCCGGCCCGTGGGTGTGATGCCCCACCGTGACAAACACCATCCGCCCGGTCGTTCCGGTCTTTTCCGACACCTTCAAAATCTCGGACCGCCGCGCCATCGGTTGACCTATCCGCAGCGCCGTGTGAAACGTCAGTCGCCCTCCGGCCCACATTCGCCGTTCCAGCGGGATGGGCGGCAGAAAGCCGCCGCGTGCCGGGTGACCATCGGGGCCAAGACCCGCCATCGGGGTTTCGGGCAACCATCCCATCCAGTGCCACAGCGGCGGCAGCGGGTCGCCGTCGGACAGGGGCAGACCCTCGGCCCCCAGTGTGGCCGCCATTTGACGCGCCTGCCGCATCGTCACAGTGTCGGTGACCTGTTCGGTGCGACCGAGCCATGCCTCGAATGTTGCCGACATGATCGTTCTCTCCGAAACCCACAGGCGCAATATTGTCGCGAACTGAAACGAGGATGCGCGCAAAGGTCAAGGGGCATTCTGCGGTGCAGCAATACCCGGCCCCTAGGGCGGTCCAGCGGGTTCCAGATGGGTGATCCCGACGGCCGCCGCGCGCGCGAGCGCTGGGTCGAGGCTCATCGGGATGTATTCGCCGCGCCGCCACAACTCGCTCAGATCATCGTAGAACCGGCTCATCGGATGGCCGGATTGCCCGGTCGAGGTGATGAACACCGACGAATCCGGGTCGGCGAAGTCATAGACCCCACGATAGCCGGCCCCGTGGACGTTCAGAAAAGGTTCTGGCCCGGTGCCCTTGGTGCGTCCGCGTTGCAAGGTGTTGTCGCCGCCCGAGGTCGATTGCCGCAGATTCACGAAGTATCGCAAGACAGGGACTTCGCCCAGCACCGGATGATCCTGTGCCGCCTGATGCGCATCGCCCCAGCGCCAACTTTCCAGATTGTTGCCGTACTTTTCGCCCAGACCCAGCAGCGCCTCGTCCAGCGCGACGCGGGCGATGTCGGTGCAGGTTTCGATGGCGGCGGACTGGATGACGTCGCACCATACCCCGGCCCCATCGGTGTTGCGGTAAACCCGGTCGATGAACACAGGCTCAGGGTGCGTGAACGCATCGGCCAGTGGGCCGATTTCATCGCGAGTCAGGCGGTCTTGCAAGGCGCGCAGCCACGCCTCGGCGATCAGCGGTTCGGGCAGGTGTTCGTTCATCTCGCCATTCCATTCGGCGAGGATGTCGAGCGCGCGCTGCCGCAGGCGTTCGGGCGTGCCCTCGGCGGCAGGCTCGCCGGTGAACCACAGATCGCCCCCGATCAGCGGCAGCAGGTTGCGGGCGGTCGGGCTGACGGTATCAAGCTGCGCCTCGATGAAACTTTCGCGGGTGTGCACTTCGCGCGCTTTCATCAGGGTCAGCCAGCGTTGAATGCGTTGCGTGTCGCCCCAGTCGAACGAGACATGGTTGGGAAAGGGGCGGTCCACCGTCTTGTTGTTGGTGTTGCCCAGCAGGCCGGTGGTGGGGTTCACCACACGCGGGTTTTCGGTATAAGGGAAAGTACCGGTCCAGCGGTTGGCCCCCTCCCACCCCGGTGCCGGCATCCGGCCTTGCGTGCGGTTGTCGGCATCGCGGATCGGCATCACGCCGATGGTCTGCATGGCGATCCCGTCCTGATCGACCAGCATCAGGTTCTGCGACGGGGCGATGAACAACTCGCCCGCCGCAATCGCCTCGTTCACCGACTTGGCCGTCATCAACCGCATTGCAGAGGTCATCGAAGTGTCGGCCCCACTTAGCGCCGTCCATTCCAGGGCTGCGACATGGCCTGCGGGCGTGACGCTGGCCAGATCGTAATGCGTGCCGGGCAGGATCGGGCCGCTTTCCGACCAGCGTTGGGTGATGGTGACCGGATCGGCATCGCGAACCGTGATGATGGTGCGGCGGGTGGTGAAATCCCGGGGGCCATCGGGCGTCAGATACTGTTCGGGATTGTCCGGGTTGATCCGTTCGATCACTATATCCTGATCGTCCAGATAGCTGGAGGTCAGCCCCCATCCCAGCGCCTCGGACCGCCCCAGCAACACCACCGGCATCCCCGGAATGGTGGCCCCGATCACCCCGCCGGTCGAAAGCTCCAACCGCGCCAGATACCAGAGCGACGGGGCGGTAAAGCCCAGATGCGGATCGTTGGCCAACAGCGATCCGCCCGCCGCCGACTTTGTGGGCATGGCCGACCAGGCATTAGACGCCCCCGCCAGATCGCGGCTGCGGAACGGCGACAGGGGAGTGTCGACATAGGCGGCTTTGGTCTGCGCCCGCGCAGGCATCGGTCCGGGCATCAGTTGCGAATACTGCGGCAGGGCGGTGATCGCCGCCCCCGGATCGTCTGGCAGGATATCGCGCAAGCGGGTGTCAGACAGGATCATCGACATCTGCGCCCGCAGCACTTCGGAGTCCAGATGCGACGACAGTTGCAAGGCCATCAACTTGATGATCGCGATGCTGTCGCCCGGAGCCCAGGCCGAGATTTCGTTGGAGAACAGAAAGAACTCGGGTGCGCCCCGGCCACGCGCTTGCAGATTGACCTGCCCGATCCATGCGTTGACCCCGTTTGCGTAGGCCTGCAACGCCGCCTTGGTCGGAGCATCCTGCGCGTCCACCGATGACAGGGCCAGCGAATACAGATCCAGCCGCCGCAGCAGCTCGTCGATCTTCAGGGTGCGCGCCCCGAACATCTCGGAGAGCCGCCCCTGGGCGGTGCGGCGCAGCATGGTCATCTGCCATAGCCGGTCTTGCGCATGGGCGAATCCCAGCGCGAAATAAACATCGTCATCGGTTGCGCCAAAGATGTGGGGCACGTTGGCGTTGTTGCGCACGATTTCTACCTGGGCGGTGATGCCTTCGATCCGGAACGTCTCGGAATAATCGGGCAGGGACCGTGACAGAAAGTAATACGTCACCAGCAGCGCCACAAGCGACAGCAGCACGAGGCCGGTGAACAGGCGCAGAAGCCAGCGGAAGGCGATCAGCATCGGGGGGCCAGTTCTTGACGTCGGAAGCGTGATGGCTTCCTAGTCGATCCGGTATCGAAGGGCAATGATCGGGGGCTGTAGATGGCAAGGGTAGCATTTTTGGGCTTGGGGGTCATGGGGTTCCCGATGGCGGGGCATCTGGCAGCCAAGGGGCATCAGGTGACGGTCTACAACCGCAGCCCCGCCAAGGCCGAGGCGTGGGTAGCCCGGCATGGTGGGACTCTGGCCGCTACGCCTGCGCTGGCGGCACAGGGGGCCGCGTTCGTGATGGCATGCGTCGGCAACGACGACGACCTGCGCAGCGTGTGTCTGGGGCCGGACGGGGCCTTTGCAGGCATGGCTGGCGGTGCGGTGTTCGTCGATCACACCACGGTTTCGGCGTCTGTCACGCGCGAATTGTCGGGGATGGCCGTGGGGCTTGGTCTGGGTTTCGTCGATGCGCCGGTGTCGGGCGGGCAGGCGGGGGCAGAAAACGGTGTGCTGTCGATCATGTGCGGTGGCACGGAGGCCGATTATGCCGCAGCCGAGCCTGTGATGGCGTCCTATGCCCGCGTCTGCCGGCGTCTGGGGGAAAGCGGCGCGGGCCAGCTTGCCAAGATGATGAACCAGATCTGCATCGCGGGCCTGATGCAGGGCCTGTCCGAGGCGCTTGCCTTTGGGCAGAAGGCGGGCCTGGACGGTGCGGCGGTGGTCGAAGTCATCAGTCAGGGGGCGGCGGGCAGTTGGCAGATGGTCAACCGCCACAAGTCGATGCTGGACGACCGGTTCGACTTCGGATTCGCAGTCGACTGGATGCGCAAGGATCTGGGCATCTGTCTGGACACCGCCGATCAGATCGGGGCCAGCCTGCCTGTCACCGCGCTGATCGACCAGTTCTACAAGGATGTGCAGATCATGGGCGGCGGGCGGGGCGATACCTCGTCGCTGATCCGGCGATTACGGTAAACACCAAGAATCAGCGGCTGGTCTGGTGACCGGTTTACAATCGACGAACTCGATCAGGGAATGATCCGGCTGTATTTCACTCCGGCCAGCGTGGCCCCCGCGATCAGCCCCTGCTGACCGAACACCAGCCCGATGACCGGGTCCAGTTCGGTGGTTTCCTTGCCGATGCTGCCGCCCTGTTCTGGCGTCGCATACCGCACATCGGCCCCGGCGGCCCACCCGGAAGACCGGCGGAAATTCTCAAGCGCGTCGGGTGTCATGAAGAACAGCGCGTGCGCATACTGTTGCGCCCCGATCTGAAAGCCGATGGTGGCGCGGGTGGCGGAATAGTAGTCGACCGTGACCCCGTTCAGCCGCAGCGCACCGCGCCCGTAGCCGCCGCCGATCCCGAAACCGGCCTCGGTGACCAAAGGCATGTACAGCACTCCGGCAGCCCGACCGGCCAGTTCACGCGTGCCGGGATATTTGCCGAACAGATAGTCGCGGGTCGCGTCGACGCGGGCGTCGATCTTGCTTGCCCCGTTGGACCCCACGCCGTTGCCGGTGATCGCCCCGTCGCAGGCGGCAAGCGTCAAAGCAGCCCCCGCCATCAAGATAAACTTCCGTTTCGAATAGATAGTCATGATCTGACCTCGTGCGCCTCGCCTTGGGGTTCTGCTGACCCCGTTACGCCACATATAGCGGGTTTTGAACGGCCTGTCATGCCCGCCGTGACGAGCGTGCGAAGCCCCGCCGATGCGATCAGGCGCGCCCCGCCCGGATGGCGCGTGCAGCTTCGGGGGCGAAGTAGGTCAGCACACCGTCACAGCCTGCGCGCCGGAACGACATCAGGCTTTCCAGCATGGCCCGCTCGCCGTCGATCCAGCCGTTCAGCGCCGCCCCCTTGATCATCGCGTATTCTCCCGACACCTGATAGGCATAGGTCGGCGCGCCAAAGGCGTCCTTGACCCGGCGGCAAATGTCCAGATAGGGCATTCCAGGCTTGATCATCACCATATCCGCTCCTTCGGCCAGATCGCGGGCGACCAGCCGCAAGGCCTCGTCACTGTTGGCGGGGTTCATCTGATAGGTCTTCTTGTCGCCCACCAGCCGCCCCGAGGCCCCCACAGCATCACGGAACGGGCCGTAAAAGGCGCTGGCATATTTGGCGGCATAAGACAGGATCGCGACGTCCTTGTAACCTGCCGCCTCCAGCCCCCGGCGCATGGCCCCGATCCGGCCATCCATCATGTCGGAAGGGCCCAGAATGTCGGCCCCGCTTTCGGCCTGCGCCAAGGCCATGCGCACGAGGGCCTGAACGGTTTCATCGTTCACGATGATCCCATTGCGCACCAGCCCGTCATGGCCGTTGGCGTTGTAGGGGTCCAGCGCCACATCCGTCATCACCGCAATCTCAGGCACTGCGGCCTTGATCGCGCGAATGGCGCGGTTGGTCAGGTTGTCGGGGTTCCACGCCTCTTCGCAATCGTCTGTCCGGACCGCAGGGTCGGTGTAGGGAAACAGGCAGATCGCCGGAATGCCGAGATTTGCGGCCTCTTCCGCCGCCTTGACCGCCAGATCCAGTGACAGCCGCGCCACCCCCGGCATCGACACGATCGGTTCGCGCAAGTTGTCGCCATCGCGCAGGAACACGGGCCAGATCAGATCATTTACCGACAGATCGGTTTCCTGTGCCAAGGCCCGCAGAGCGGGCGTCGCACGCAATCGGCGCGGGCGCGAAGCGGGGTAGGGGGCAAGGATCGGGTCCATGGGCGGGCTTTCCGGGTGGGGGGCTTGCGATTGTGGCTCTTGCCTGCCATGGAAAGGCGCGCGCCTCAAGTCGGCAATGTGAAGGGCGCGGGCATCAGCGTGGGGCGGCAAGGCATGGATTGGGTTCAGGTCATCTTCGAGTTGATCGACATGCGCTCTTTCTCGAACCTGTGGTACTGGATCGCCCTTGCCGTGCTGTGGTCATCGGCCAGCCATTGGGTGCTGGGCGTGCCGTTCGACATGATCAACCGCGCACGCCGCGAACAGGGGCAGGCGCTGGACGATCTTGAGGCTATCGTGCGGATCAACACCACACGGATGCTGTTCATCGCCCAGACGTCGGGGCTGTGGCTGGTGGCGTTCGTCTCGTTTCTGATCACGATGCTGGCCGTGCTGGCGGTGGCCTACCAAATTGAATTTGCGCAGGCGGTTCTGCTGTTGATGGTGCCCGCGACGATCCTTGGAGTGCTGTCGCTGCGCACTGCACGGCTGATTGCGGCTGGCGAGGGGCAGAGCAAGGCCCTGTTCCGCCGTCTGATCCGCCACAGGTTTCACACCCAAGTCCTTGGCATGCTGGCGATTTTCGTGACTGCGATGTTCGGCATGTACCAGAACGTCCAGATCAGCGTTCCGGGCTGAGGCATGGCCGACCGCATCCTTCTTGGCGGCGCCCCAGAGGGCTATGACGCAAGCCTTGTGGCGCGCGAATTGGCGCGGGGTCAGCCGGTCATCCACATCGCCCGCGACGACAAGCGGATGGAGGCGATGCGCGTCGCCCTGTCGGTCTGCGCACCCGAGGCTTTGGTGCTGGATCTGCCCGCCTGGGACTGTCTGCCCTATGACCGCGTGTCGCCCAACCCCGACGTGTCGGCGCGGCGGATGGCGACGCTGGCCATGCTGGCTGCCGGAATGCGCGGGGCGTTCGTCTTGTTGACCACGCTGAACGCCGCAACACAGCGGTTGCCCGCGCGCGAGGTGATCCACGGCGCATCCTTTGCCGCGCGGGTCGGCAACAGGGTGGACGAGCGGCATCTGAAAGGATTTCTGGCCCGGATGGGGTTTTCTCCGGTGTCGACCGTCGCCGAACCCGGCGATTTCGCCATTCGCGGCGGGATTGTCGATATCTTCCCGCCCGGTTCAGGAGGCCCGGTACGGCTGGACTTCTTTGGTGACGTGCTGGACGGCGCGCGACGGTTCGATCCGGTCACGCAACGGACGACGGCCAAGCTGCAAGCCATTGAATTCGCCCCGATGTCCGAAGTCATTCTGGACGAGGCCGCGATCACCCGGTTCCGCCAGAACTACCGCGTCGAGTTCGGCACCGCCGGGTCCGACGATCCGCTGTACGAAGCGGTGACGGCGGGGCGCAAGCATCAGGGGATGGAACACTGGCTGCCGTTCTTTCATGCGCGGCTTGAGACGTTGTTCGACTATCTGCCCTCCGCCTCGATCATGCTGGACGATCAGGTGACGGCGGCCCGCCTGTCGCGGTGGGAGGGCATTGCCGACCAATACGATGCGCGGCGCGAGGCGTTGACGGCCAAGGGACGGCTGGATTCGGTCTACAAACCCGTGGCCCCCGGCCTGCTGTATCTGGACGATGCGGCGTGGGAGGTGGGGATCGCCGCGCACCGGGTCGTGCAACTGTCGCCCTTGCCACAGGCGCCGGGGCCGGGGGTGCTGGACGCGCAGGGCCGTTTCGGGCGCAGTTTCGCGCCGGAGCGACAGCAGGAAAGTATCAGCCTTTTCGCAGCCTTGAAGGATCATGTTCAGACCTTGCTGCAAGACCGGCAGGTGGTGATCGCGTCATGGTCCGAAGGCGCGCGTGAGCGGCTCAAAGGTCTGATGACCGATCAGGGCTTGCGTTCTGCCCGCGAGATCAAGGACTTCCGCGAGGTTCCTGATGGGCGCGGCGGGTTGTTCCTGATGATCTGGGCGCTGGAGACCGGCTATACTGCACCGGGGCTGGCAGTGATTTCCGAACAGGACGTGCTGGGCGACCGGTTGATCGCCAAACCCCGCAAACGGCGCAAGGCCGAAAATTTCCTGCGCGAGGTCGACACCCTGACGCCGGGCGATCTGGTAGTGCATGTCGAACATGGTGTCGGTCGCTATCTGGGGCTGGAAACGATCACGGCATTGGGCGCGCCCCATGCCTGCGTCGCCCTCGAATACGCTGAAAACGCGAAACTTTATCTGCCGGTCGAGAATATCGAGCTGCTGTCGCGCTATGGCCATGACGAGGGTTTGCTGGACCGCCTGGGCGGCGGCGCGTGGCAGGCCAAGAAGGCCAAACTCAAGGACCGCATCCGCGAGATTGCCGACCGCCTGATGCGGATTGCCGCCGAACGGGCGCTGCGCCATGCGCCGATTCTGGAGGCGCCGCATTCGATCTGGGAGGCGTTTGCGGCGCGGTTTCCCTATCAGGAGACGGACGACCAGTTGTCCGCGATTGCCGATGTGGTGGCGGACCTTGAAAAAGGCTCGCCCATGGACCGGCTGGTGGTCGGCGACGTCGGTTTTGGCAAGACCGAGGTTGCCATGCGCGCGGCGTTTGTGGCGGCCTTGTCAGGGTTGCAGGTCGCCGTGATTTGTCCCACGACCCTGCTTGCCCGCCAGCACTATCGCAGCTTTGTCGAGCGGTTTCGCGGATTTGCCATCAGTATCAGACCCTTGTCGCGGTTTGTAAGCATCAAGGAGGCAAATGCCACCCGCGCGGCGATGGCCGAAGGCACGGTCGATATCGTGATCGGCACCCATGCCTTGCTCGCCAAAGGCATCCGGTTCAAATCGCTGGGCCTGATGGTGATCGACGAGGAACAGCATTTCGGCGTGACCCACAAGGAACGGCTCAAGGAAATGCGGGCCGAGGTGCATGTTCTGACCCTGACCGCCACACCGATTCCGCGGACCCTGCAACTGTCGTTGACCGGGGTGCGCGACCTGTCGATCATCGCGACGCCCCCGGTGGACCGTCTGGCGATCCGCACCTACGTCAGCGAGTTCGACACGATCACCCTGCGCGAGGCGCTGCTGCGCGAACACTATCGCGGCGGGCAAAGTTTCTATGTGGTTCCCCGGATTTCCGACATTCCCGAGATCGAGGATTTTCTGAAAACCCATGTGCCGGAAGTGACGTTTGTCGTTGCCCACGGTCAGTTGGCGGCGGGCGATCTGGATGACCGGATGAACCAGTTCTACGACGGAAAATTCGATGTGCTGCTGGCGACCAGCATCGTGGAATCGGGGCTGGACATTCCGACCGCCAACACGATGATCGTGCATCGTGCTGATATGTTTGGCCTTTCGCAGCTTTATCAGATCAGGGGTCGCGTGGGCCGATCCAAAACCCGCGCCTATTGTTACCTGACCACCAAACCCCGCGCGCCGCTGACGCCGCAAGCCACCAAACGGTTGCGGCTTTTGGGGTCGCTTGACAGCCTGGGCGCAGGGTTCAATCTGGCGAGCCATGATCTTGACCTGCGTGGCGCTGGCAACTTGCTGGGCGAAGAACAGTCGGGGCATGTCAAGGAGGTGGGCTACGAGCTTTACCAGCAGATGCTGGAAGAGACGATCGCCAAGATCAAATCGGGGGAATTGCAGGGGCTTTCCAAGCTGGACGACCAATGGGCACCGCAGATCAACCTTGGCGTGCCGGTCCTGATCCCCGACGCTTATGTGCCCGATCTGGACGTGCGGCTGGGCCTTTATCGCCGGCTGTCGGCCTTGCAGACCAAGGTGGAGCTTGAAGGTTTTGCTGCGGAAATGATCGACCGATTTGGTCCCTTGCCGCGCGAAGTCAACACGCTGATGCTGGTGGTCCGGATCAAGGCGCTGTGCAAACGGGCGGGGATCAGCCGGCTGGATGCCGGACCAAAGGGCGCTACGGTACAGTTCCACAACGATAAATTTGCCAATCCGGCGGGCCTGGTGGATTACATCAAGTCGCAAGGCCCTACGGCGCGGATCAGCGGCAACAAGCTGGTGCTGCTGCGGGATTGGAAAACCGAAGCCGACAGGATCAAAGGCGGGGCAGAGATTGCCCGCAGCCTTGCCGAAAAGGTGGTGAAGCCGAACGGCTGACCCCTACTTCGGCATGGCCCGCATCAACACCGACCCGAGCAGCGCGAAGATCGTGATGCCGATCATCAAGGGCAAGGGTGTGCCGTCGAACGCCAGTCCCAGCGGCACCGCAAAGATCACAGCCCCAACCGTCGCCAGCGCCCCCATCACCGAAGCCGCCATCCCGGCGATGTGGCCCACAGGTTCCATCCCCAATGCGTTCAGATTGCCGATGGTCAGACCGCCCAACGCGAAGACACTGATGCTCCATACGAAATAAACCGCGAAGGCGGCCTGAGGGGGCCAGATGTCGAACAGAAACGTCAGAGCCACCAGCGCCGAGAATGCCGCCTGCAAGCTGTAGGTGCGTTTCACGAGAAACCGCATCCCGAGCCGCCCGACGAGTTGTGCGTTCAGGATCGACGCAAGCCCCGAGAACAGCGCGATCAGCGCGAACCATTGGGGGAAGCTATCGCCGCGCCCGAACACTTGATCGAAAATCTGCTGTATCTGCGATAAAGATCCGAAAATGCTGGCAAATCCCAAAGTCTGGACAAGGATTGAAATCACGATTACCCGGTGCGAAAGCACCTCGCGCAGGGATGACCACAGGCCGCCAAGCGTCATCGCGCGGCGGGCGGAAGATGGCAGGGTTTCAGGTTGGCGCAGCGTCATCCACAGCATCGAAACTGCTGAAAACACGAGGAAAGCCAGAAACACCGCCCGCCAGCCAAAGCCTGCGATGATGACTTGGCCCATCATCGGTGCTATAGCCGGAACGAGGATGAACACCATCATCGTGAACGACATGATGCGCGCCATGTCGCGACCTTTATACAGATCGCGGATCAGGGCCTGGGTGACAATGCGGGGTCCGGCGGCGCCCAGACCTTGCACTATGCGGGCCAGCAGGATGGTTTCGAGGCTAGGAGCAAAGTAGGCAACGACGGCGGCCACCGAATAAAGCGCCGCCCCCGCCATGATTACCGGCTTGCGCCCGAAGGTGTCGGACAGGGGACCCGCGAACAGGGTGCCGACGCCCAAGCCCAGAACGAAGCTGGTCAGGATCAGTTGGGCTTGATTGGGATTGTCGGGCGACAGTTCCAGTGCGATCTGCGGCAAGGCTGGCAGCATGGAATCGATCGAAAATGCAATTGTCGCGGACAGCATGGCCATCAGTGCGACGAATTCGACCTGACCTAGGGGTCTTGTGGGCATGGGGCGAGGCCTTTGTGCGGGGGCGCTTTGGGCGGCACAAACGCTGATCGGGGGGCGAAAGACAAGGTGCGAAACTGCACAAGGCGCTGGTCAGGATTGTGTCAGGCTGGGGGGAGTTTGGCCAGTTCGCCGATCACCTGGCCCCAAACCTCGGGGGATTGGGCACCTGACACCACATATTGTTGTGCAATCAGGAAGGTCGGCACCGAGGTTACCCCCTTGCTGCGCGCGTCGTTATCGCGGGCGATCAGGTCATCGCGATCCGCATCAGTCGCCAGAAGGCGGGCGATGGCGGCGCTGTCCAGACCAACCTCGCCTGCGATTGCGGCAAGGGTTTCGGGGTTGCCGATGTCGCGGCCTTCACGCCAGTAGGCGCGGAACAGGGCTGCGACCATGGCGGATTGTTTGCCTTCGATCCCCGCCCAATGGATCAGCCGATGGGCGTCCAAGGTGTTGGCAATCAGGGGGATATTGCCGAAATCGAGGTCTAGCCCCGCGGCTTTGGCGGCGGCCTCTACCCTTGCGTAAATCTCGACTGCGCGGGCTTTGCCGCCGAACTTCGCCTCCAGATAGTCAGCGCGATCAACCCCTGCGGCGGGCATGTCGGGATTCAACTGGAATGGATGGTATTCGATGCGGAACGGATGGTCGGCGTGCTGTTCCAGCGCACGGTCAAGGTTGGCGCGTCCGATATAGCACCACGGGCATACGGGGTCGGAAAAGATGTCAAGGCGGATCATGGCGCGGTCCTGTGGCGGAAAAGGCGGGTCGGATAAGCATTGGATAGCTGTCGGACAAGCGTCGGGCAACCGTCGGGCATTTTGCCCGACGGCAAAATTCTGCCGAAACGGCGCCTATCGGAACCAGCCACCCACGGTTCGGGCCCCTGCGGTCACGTCCTCGCCGACCCCGGCCACCGTGTTGCAGCCTGCCAGCGCCAGAAACGCCACGATCATCCCTACCCGCATCGTCATTCCTCATACCACCAGACCTCTGGCTGAAAGCCCAACCAGTCGCCGTAAATCGGCAGTTTTGCGGGGAAGCGCAATGCCCGCAGATGGGCCAGACGCGACTTGTCGGAATACCAGATCGGCACGACATAGCGCCCGGTGATCAGCACCCGGTCCAGCGCCTGCACTGCCGGTACGAAATCCGCGCGCGTCCTCGCCGTCAGCATGGTCTGGATCATCGCCTCGGCGGCCGGAGAGGCCATGCCCATCCAGTTGCGCGACCCCGGTTCGGTCACGCCCTGCGCGCCCCAGTAAAGCATCTGTTCGTTGCCGGGGGAGAGGGACACCGAACGGATGTAATGCGTCATGTCGAAGTCATAGGCGTTGGTCCGTTCGCGGTACTGCGCCGAATCCACGGTCGACAGCTGCGCGTCGATGCCCAGCCGGGTCAGCGCCTGAATATAGATATTGGCGGCGGCGATCATGTCGGTCGCCCCGTTGACCAGCAGAATCTCGAAGGCAAAGGGGTCATCGGCCGCATTCTTCAGCTTGCCATCCTGCACCGTCCAGCCGGCTTGTTCCAGCAGGGCCAACGCGCTGCGCAGGTTCTTGCGGTTGGACTCGCTGCCGTCCGATTGGGGCAGCGTATAGCCTTCGATCGCACCGGGCAGCAGGTCGGCCTTGAACGGGTCCAGCAAGGCCAGCACCGTCCCTGTGGCAGAGGTGCCGGGAGGCGCACCAAGGTCGGAGTTGGAAAAGTAGCTTTGGATGCGGGGATAGCCGCCGCCGTTCAGGGTGGCGTTGACCAGTTCGAAGTTGAACGCCTCGATCAGCGCCTGTCGCACCCGCCAATCGGCAAAGATCGGTTTTCGGGTGTTGAAGACGAAGCCTTCGATCCCCGAGGGGCGGAGGTGGGGGATTTCGGATTTCACGACGTCGCCCGACTGCACGGCGGGGAAGGTATAAATAGTGTCCCACTTGGCCGGGTTGGTTTCGCGGTAGGTGCCGATGACGCCGCCCTTGAACGCCTCGAACATCACGCCGCCGTCGCCGAAGTATTCGTAGCGCACTTCGTCGAAGTTGTGCTGGCCGCGATTGAACGGCAGGTCGCGGCCCCACCAGTCGGGGTTCTTGCGGAAGGTGATGAAGCGGCCCGGCTGGAATTCGCCGACCGTGTAGGGGCCGGAACCTGTGACCGGGTCGAAGGTGGTGGCGGTGAAATCGCGGCCCTGCCATTGCGCCTTTTGCAGGATCGGGCGCAGGCCGAGGATCAGCGGCAACTCGCGGTCGGTGACGTTGAAGGTGAACCGGACGCTGCGCGGGCCGGTCTGTTCGGCGCGGGCGATCTTGGCCCATGCCCCGGCATAGCGCGGGCTGCCTTCGGTCCCCAGCTTTTCGAACGACCAGAGTACGTCCTGGACGGTGACCGGGGAGCCGTCAGCGAATCGCGCCGCTTCACGCAGGGTAAATTCTGCGTAGGAGCGGGCATCATCGGTGGTGACCGATTCGGCCAAAAGACCGTAAAGAGTGAAGGGTTCGTCGTAGGAACGACCCAGAAGCGTCTCGACCGTCAACAAAGATACGCCGGCGGGGGCGGCGCCTTTGAGGATGAACGGGTTGAGCGAATCGAACCCGCCCGCGTTGCCGAAAACGATCTTGCCCCCCTTGGGCGCGTTGGGGTTGGCATAGGGAAGGGACACAAAATCGGGTGGCAGGGCGGGGTCGCCATACATAGCTATGCCGTACTCGGGTGAGTCGGCATGGGCTATCGGGGTCTGGGTGCTGATGGCGAATGCCACCGCGGCGAGCCCCAATTTTGCGAAAAAATGCTGTCTCATGTTGGAAACAATCCCTCGCGCCCTGCGTGTCCGTGGGTTTCTTGGGGTCATGCTTAGGGCGGCTTGTGAGCCTTTTCAAACTTTTAACTTGGAAGCGCAAGGCAAGGGGCGTATAACATCCTTACTGCTCGATAGGTTTCTTGCCTGTATGAAACCTGCCTCATAACTGAACGCCAGCCTTGTGCTGGCGTTTTTTTTGACGTTGCGCGGGTCGGCCACGTTATGCTTGCTGCGGTGCTGCATCTTTCAGGGCGGGTTGTTGGTCCCTATGTTCCGCGCAACCGCAACACGGAGCGCCGCCATGACCCTTGCAGGAAAAATCGCCGTCATCACCGGATCGAACTCTGGCATCGGGCTGGGGGTCGCCGAGGAATTTGCCCGCGCCGGGGCGACTGTGGTGCTGAACAGCTTTACCGACCGCCCCGAGGATCACGCGCTGGCCGCGCGGCTGGCGTCTGACCATGCGGTCACGGTGCGTTATATCGCGGCCGACATGTCGACGGGCGAGGATTGCCGCGCCTTGATCGAAAAGGCGGGGGGCTGCGATATTCTGGTCAACAATGCAGGGATCCAGCATGTCGCGGCGATCGAGGATTTTCCGGTCGACACGTGGAACCTTATCCTGGCGATCAATCTGAGTTCCACCTTCCACACCACGGCGGCGGCGCTGCCGGGGATGAAGGCCAGGGGCTGGGGGCGGATCATCAACATCGCCTCGGCGCATGGGTTGACGGCCAGCCCCTTCAAGGGGGCCTATGTGGCGGCCAAGCACGGGGTGGTGGGGTTCACCAAGGTCACCGCGCTGGAAGTGGCGGGAATGGGCATCACGGCGAATGCGATCTGCCCTGGCTATGTGCTGACCCCACTGGTCGAGGCGCAGATCCCCGATCAGATGAAGACCCACAGCATGCGCCGCGAAGATGTGATCAAGAACGTCCTGCTGGCCCGCCAGCCCAGCAAGCAGTTCGCGACGGTCGAACA
>JBBRVJ010000034.1:0-23835 GCA_038246975.1 Rhodobacterales bacterium
CGAACCCCGAGCAGACCAAGGTGTTTCTGGATTGGGTCGGCTCGCCTGCGTTCGCCACGCTGTACGCCAACGCCCTGCCCGGATTCTTCAGCCTGAACTCGACGCCTGTGACGATGGCCGACCCCTTGGCGCAGGAGTTTGTGTCGTGGCGTGACAAGTGCCAGCCGTCGATCCGGTCGACCTACCAGATCCTGTCGCGCGGAATGCCGAACCTTGAGAACGAGACGTGGAATGCGTCGGCCAACGTGATCAAGGGGACCGAGACGCCCGAAGCCGCCGGTGCTCGACTGCAAGAGGGTTTGGCGTCCTGGTATGAGCCGCAGAAGTAAGCGCGGATTTTGAGTTCGGAGCCGGGGGTTTCACACCCCCGGACCCCCGTGGGATATTTTTGCCAAGAGGAAAGGGGACGGAATGGCCGTAAAGAAGCCTGTACGGTGGCATATTGCCGTGTTTCTGGCCCCGGCAGTGTTGGTTTATACCGCGATCATGATCGTGCCGCTGTTTGCGACTTTGAACCTGTCGCTTTACACCAGCGTGGACCGGGTGGCGCGGTTCAACGGATTGGGGAATTTTCGCACGCTGTTTGGCGATCCGCGATGGTCGGAGAGTTTCTGGAACGCGCTGGCGAATAACGGGTGGTTTTTTCTGATCCATATGCTGGTGCAGAATCCGGTTGGGATTTTACTGGCGGCGTTGTTGTCTAACCCGAGGTTGCGGGGGGCTGCGTTCTATCGAACGGCGATATTTGTTCCGACGATACTGTCGTTCGTGATCGTCGGGTTTGTCTGGAAGCTGATCCTGTCGCCGATCTGGGGGATAGCGCCGGGGATGCTGGATTTCATCGGGCTGAAATGGCTGTTTGCGCCTTGGCTCGGGAAAGAGGAATATGCCTTGACCACGCTGGCGCTGGTGTCGGTGTGGCAGTTCGTCGGCATTCCGATGATGCTGATCTATGCGGCGCTGTTGACGATTCCGGATGAAGTGATCGAGGCGGCCGAGATGGACGGGATCACCGGGGCGGCGCAGTTCTGGAAGATCAAGCTGCCGTTGATCCTGCCCAGCATCGGGATCATCTCTGTCCTGACCTTTGTAGGCAATTTCAATGCGTTCGACCTGATTTATTCGGCGCAAGGTGCGTTGGCGGGGCCGAATTTTGCGACGGATATTCTGGGGACGTTCCTGTATCGGACGTTCTTTGGGTTTCAGTTGCAACTGGGCGACCGGAATATGGGCGCCACGATTGCCACGGCGATGTTCTTCATCATTCTGGCCGGGGTTTGCGTCTATCTGTTCGCCATTCAGACGCGGTTGCGTCGGTATCAGTTTTAGGGGGAGATGATGTCCGTCTCTTATCGCTCGCCCGCCCGCAGCATCGCCGCTCATGCGGTGCTGATTGCGTATACGCTGATCGCGTTGTTCCCGGTGTTTGTCGTGGTGATCAATGCCTTCAAGTCGCGCCGCGCGATTTTCAACGATCCGCTGGCGCTGCCCAATGCCGAGACTCTGGATTGGATCGGGTTTCAGACCGTGCTCAATCAGGGCGATTTCTTTGCCTATTTCCTGAACTCGATGATCGTGACCGTGGTCAGCCTGTTCTTTGTGCTGCTGTTCGGGGCGATGGCGGCCTTTGCGCTGTCGGAGTATCGGTTCCGCGGCAATACCCTGATGGGGCTTTATCTGGCGCTGGGGATCATGATCCCGATCCGGCTGGGCACGGTGGCGATCTTGCAGTTGATGGTGGCGTCGGGGCTGGTCAACACGTTGTTTGCGTTGATTCTGGTCTATACGGCGCAGGGGTTGCCGTTGGCGGTCTTCATCCTGTCGGAGTTCATGAAGCAGGTCTCGGACGATCTGAAGAACGCAGGCCGCATCGACGGATTGTCGGAATACCGGATTTTCTTTCGGCTGGTGTTGCCGCTGGTGCGGCCTGCGATGGCGACGGTTGCGGTGTTTTCCATGATTCCGATCTGGAACGATCTGTGGTTCCCGTTGATCCTCGCCCCGTCAGAGAGCACCAAGACGATCACGCTGGGTAGCCAGGTCTTCATCGGGCAGTTCGTGACCAACTGGAATGCGGTGCTGGCGGCGCTGTCGCTGGCGATCCTTCCGGTACTGGTGCTGTATCTGATTTTCTCGCGGCAGTTGATCCGCGGCATCACGGCGGGGGCGGTCAAGTGAAGGGCGGGGAAATGATCCGGGTATTGGTGGCGGGTTTGGGGAACATGGGGCGCAGTCATGCGGTGGCCTATCATCTGGACCCGGCGTTTCAGATTGTCGGGCTGGTCAACCGGTCTGCGCCGGTTCTGGACCCGCGCTTGGCGGGGTATGAGGTCACGGCGGATTACTGTGAGGCTTTGGCGCGGTTGAAACCTGATCTGGTCTGTGTGGCGACCTATTCCGACAGCCATGCGGAGTTTGCCTGTGCGGCCATGGACGCGGGCGCGGATGTGTTTGTCGAAAAGCCACTGGCGACGACCGCTGCCGATGCGCGGCGGGTTCAGGCAAAGGCGGCTGAAACCGGGCGCAAGGTGGTGGTGGGCTATATCCTGCGGCATCATCCAAGCTGGCAGCGGCTGATCGCCGAGGCGCGGGGGTTGGGGGGACCGTATGTGTTCCGGCTGAACCTGAACCAGCAGTCATCAGGGCCGACGTGGGAGGTTCACAAGGCGCTGATGCAGACCACGTCGCCCATCGTCGATTGCGGGGTGCATTATGTCGATGTGATGTGCCAGATCACCGATGCGCCCGCGGTCGAAGTGCGGGGAATGGGGTTGCGGCTGTCGAACGAAATTGCGCCCGACATGTATAACTACGGGCATTTTCAGGTGATTTTCGCCGATGGCAGTCTGGGCTGGTACGAGGCGGGCTGGGGTCCGATGATGAGCGACACCGCGTTTTTCGTGAAGGATGTGGTCAGCCCGAACGGCGCGGTTTCGATCCGGATGCCGGAAAGCGCCAAGTCCGACGATATCGACACCCACACCAAAACCTCGCTGCTGCGGGTTCACAAGGTGGCGACGGGGGATACGGATATCTCGATGGCGGATGAGCCGGGGCATCAGGAGTTGTGCAATCGGCAGGCCGCTTATGTAGCCCGCGCTGTCAACGAGGGGTTGGATCTGACCCGTCACATGCACGACGCGGTGCAGTCGTTGGTGATTTGCCTCGCGGCGGATGAAAGCGTGCGGTCGGGACGGCCTGTGAAGCTGGGGGTTTGACATGGGCGATCTGACCCTTTCTGCCGTCACTAAATCGTTCGGCGCCACAGTCGTTATCAAGGGCGTCGATCTGGAGGTGAAGGACGGCGAGTTCTGCGTGTTCGTCGGGCCGTCAGGGTGCGGCAAGTCCACCCTGCTGCGGATCATCGCGGGGCTGGAGGACGCGACGGCGGGGGATATCCGGATCGACGGGGTGTCGGTGAACACCACCCCGCCTGCCAAGCGCGAGATTGCGATGGTGTTCCAGTCTTACGCGCTTTACCCGCATCTGACAGTGCGCGACAACATGGGGCTTGGGTTGAAGCAGGCCGGGGCCGGGGCGGCCAAGGTGCGGGACAGTGTGGCGCGGGCTTCGGGGATGCTGTCGCTGGACGCTTTGCTGGACCGGCGGCCTGCCGAATTGTCGGGCGGGCAGCGGCAGCGGGTGGCGATTGGCCGGGCCATCGTGCGGACGCCGAAGCTGTTTCTGTTCGACGAGCCACTGTCCAATCTGGATGCCGCGCTGCGGGTGAACACGCGGATCGAGATTGCGCGGCTGCACCGGGAACTGCGTGCGACGATGGTCTATGTGACCCACGATCAGGTCGAGGCGATGACGCTGGCCGACAAGATCGTGGTGCTGAACGGTGGGGGGGTGGAACAGGTGGGAGAGCCGATGACGCTGTATAATGACCCCTACAACGCCTTTGTTGCGGGGTTCATCGGCAGCCCGAAGATGAATTTCCTGCAGGCGGCGGCTATGGGAGAGCAGGGGACAAGTCTGGGGGTGCGGCCCGAGCATCTGGCGATTTCGCGCGCGGCGGGGCCGATTTCCGGGGCGATCAGCCATGTCGAAAAGCTGGGCAGCGAGACGTTGATTTATGTACGCTGCGACCCGCACGGCTTGCTGACCGTGCGCCAGTTTGGTGAACAGGAGTTTGCGGTGGACGAGGCGGTTTATCTGACGCCGGACGCGGGCCGCGTGTTCCGGTTCGGCGCAGACGGGTTGCGGATGCGTTAGTGGTCCATGCCGGTGATTATGCGCTCGACCTCTTCTACGGTGGTGGTTTTGGGGTCGATGTCGTCGACCACCACCGTGCCCAATCGCATCACCGCGATCCGGTCCACCACTTGAAAGACGTGGTGGATGTTGTGGGCGATGAACACGCAGGAATGGCCCGTGTCACGCGCCCGGCGTACAAAGTTCAGGACACCTTGGGTTTCGGCGACGCCGAGGTTGTTGGTCGGTTCGTCCAGAATGATCAGGTCGCTGTCGAAATGCATGGCCCGCGCAATGGCGACCGCCTGACGTTCGCCCCCTGACAGCGCCGAAATCGGAGTCGAGGGCGGGATGTTTTTCGAGATGCCGACCTGTTTGAGCAGGTCCGACGCGACCCTTTCCATCTTCGGCAGGTCAAGCCGGTCGAAGAACCAGCCGCCGCGCACAGGCTCGCGCCCCAGAAACAGATTGCGCGCGATGGACAGCTGGGTGACGAGGGCCGAGTCCTGATAGATCGTCTCGATCCCGTTGGCGATGGCATCGGTGGTGCTTTTCATTTGCACCGGTTTGCCACGCACGAAAATCTCGCCGCTGGTGGACGGCACGGCACCGGACAGCACCTTGATCAGGGTCGATTTTCCTGCCCCGTTGTCGCCCAGCAGACCCACAACCTCGCCCCGGTTCACCGTCAGGTTCACGCCGTCCAGTGCCTTTACCCGGCCATAGAACTTGGTGATGTTCGACATGCGGATCAATTCTTCGGCCAAGCGATCAACCCCCCGACTGGTTGCGGCGGTCAAGCCAGGAATGCAGCGCCATCATCCCCAGAATGATCGCGCCGATAAAGATGTTGTAGGCCAGACCGGGCACCCCGATCATCACGATGCCATTGCGCATCAGGCGCAGGATGAAGATGCCCAGAATCGTCCCGATGATCGTGCCGCGCCCGCCCAGAAGGGACGTGCCGCCGATCACCACCATTGCGATCACCTCCAACTCGTACCCCGTGCCCGAGTTGGGGTTGGCGGCAGAGGTGCGGATCGAACTGATGATGCCCGCAAAGCCCGACAGGGTGGCTGTCAGAATGAACAGCCCGATCTTGGTGCGTGCCACATTCACACCCCGCGCGGCGGCAGCGTTGGCGTTGCCGCCTGACGCCTGAATCCAGTTGCCGACCCGCGTGCCGGTCAGGACATAGTGCAGCACCAGCGCCACAACCACGAACCAGAATAACGACATATACAGCCGCAGCGGACCCAGCCGGATGTCCCCGACCAGCGCCGAGGCCAACCATTGGCCCTCGGCGTTCCAGGTGCGCTGCGGAAAGCCGTCGGTGATGTACAGGGCGGTGCCGCGCGCCACCAGCAGCATCCCCAGCGTCACCAGAAACGACGGGATTTTCAGCGAGGTAACGAACCAGCCGTTCACGACGCCGATCAGCCCCGCGATGGCCAACGAGATCAGGAACGCCAATTCCATCGACGCAGCGCCAGAGTTGAACAGGCTCCACATCATCACCGGAGTCAGCCCGAACACCGCACCCACCGACAGATCGAACTCTCCGGCTGTCATCAGCAGTGTCATGGCCAGCGCGATCAGGCCCAATTCGACCGTAAACGCCAGCGTGTTCGAGATGTTCAGAATCGAAATGAATGCAGGATTGAGCGAGGTGAAGGTCACGATCAGCAGCGCCAGCAGGATCGCGGGCCCGGCCTCGGGTCGGGCAAACAGCCGTTTGGCAAAATTCTGGGTTTCCAAAACAGGTCCTTTGTCGGCTGTGTCTGGGGTATGAAAGGGTTTGCCGACCGGACTGGCCCCGCAGCGTTGCCGCTGCGGGGGAGGTCATGTCGGCTTACTTGCCGCTCATGATATCGTCATAGACCTGGGCGGTGTCTTTCTCATACAGCGCCCCGGTGATGATGTCGAAGGCTGCCGGTGTGCCGCCGGACTGCATCGCCGCCAGAGACAAGGCAACGTAGCTGGTCGCCTGCGGGTCCTGCCATTGGGCCGCGTTGACGTAGCCGTTCAACACGCTTTGTGTCGTATCGAGCGAGTTGCCCCAGCCGACGACCGGAATCTCGCCAGCCTTGACGCCGACCTGATCGAACACCCGCGCGACCGATCCGGTCACCAGATCGCCCAGACCGATGATCGCGTTGATCTTGTCGCGGTTGGCGGTCAGGTAATCGGACATCCGGGTGATGATCTCTGCCTGATCCAGCGTGGCATCGGTGACTTCCCAGGTGATGTTCAGCGGCGTGAACACCGAGGCGATCCCCGCCTCTTCCTGCACGCCATAAGTGGCGCCGGGAACTTCGACCGGAAGCCAGACGAAATCGCCTTCCTTGACCAGACCCTTGTCGACCAGATATTGCGCCCAGCCTGCGCCGACAACTTCCAGATCGGCACCGACATACGCGTCAAAGCTGGCAGTCGGATCGGGGGTGTTCATGTTGATGATCGGGATGCCTGCCGCATTGGCCTCAGCGGCGACTTCGACCAGCGAACCGGGATCGGGGCTGGACGTGACGATCCCGTCGGCACCCGAGGCAATGGCGGCGCGCACCGCCTCTTGATGCGAAGGCACATCCCCGGAATGGAACGAGGTGTTCACCGTGTTGCCGGTATCGGCGGCCCAGCGATTTGCGCCATCCAGAAAGTAGGTCCAGACCGGGTCGGCGGGCGAACCGTGCGAGACCCAGTAGAATGTCTTGCCTTCCGCCAGCGCGAACGTGCTGGTGGCCACAACCGCGACAAGCGCCGTCGTCAGGCCCAAAAATGTCCGTCTCAGCATCGTGGTCTCCTCCTCTGACCATTTCCGGGCAAACGGCCCGATTTCGTCGTGACGCCAGCCGCGCAAAGTGTGCGGCGCAAGGTCGGTGCGTTGCAGCCGACGGGATCGGCCTGCACTCTTGTCAGCCCAAGTGGTGGACCGTGCCTAAACGGGACGCAAACCAAAGTCGCATCAGAACACATCAGATTGCTGGGGTATCGCTGGTTTGAAAGGGGTTCTGGTCGATGGGGTCGGGTCGAGCCGTGCCGTTAAAGTGCAGTTAAATCAACGGTATGGATAAGTGTCTGCGCTGCGCCTTACTGTCAGGAACTGATTGCCTTACATCAAGGTGGCTGATGGTTTAAGCTGGTCCGGACATTCGCGGGCAAACCATGCGCAAGGCCACCATCACCGACATCGCGACACGGGCTGAGGTGTCTACCGCCACGGTGGACCGTGTGCTGAACGGGCGGGCAGGCGTTTCGGCGGCCAACCGGCAACGGGTCAACATGGCGGCCAAGGCGCTTGGCTATCTGCCGTCTGACGAACAGGTGGCGCTGCCGTCGCGGCCTGCGCATCTGGAGTTCTTCATCCCTTACGCGCGCAGCGAGTTTTTGCAGAACCTTGCCAACACGATCCGCGACTTTGCGGCCAACCTGCCGCTGGTCGCGTCTTGTGCCATTCATGCGGTCGACGGGTTATCGCCCGAAGCTTTGGTGCGGGCGATCGAAAAGACTGCGCTGCATACCAACGGGGTCGGGCTGGTCACCATCGACCATCCGATCACCCGCAATGCGATCCGGCAATTGTCCGAGGCGGGGGTGCGGGTCATCACCATCGCGTCGGACGTGCTGTCGACGCCGCGGTCGGCTTATGTCGGCGTCGACAACCGGGTGGCGGGGCGAACGGCGGGGTTGGTGATGGGGCGGATGGCGGGGGCTGCGACCGGGGCGCTGGGGCTTTTTCTGGGGTCGCGTGCCTATCATGGGCATGAGGAACGCGAGAACGGCTTTCGCGCGGTGATTACCGAACAGTTTCCGGCGCTGCACCTGCTGGCCGCGCTGGAAACGGACGAGGATAACACCCGGTCTTACCATGCCGCCACCCGGTTGCTGCAAAGCCGGACCGATGTGGTCGGCATCTATTGCGTGGGTGCAGGCAGGTCCGGGATTGCCCGCGCCGTGGCAGAACTGGGCCGACCCCGACCCTTTGTGATCTTTCATGATCTGACCGACCGCACGCGGGGCTTTCTGGCCGAGGATCTGATCGACGTGGTGATCGACCAGAACGCGCGGCTGACGGGGGAACAGGCGGTGATCCGGTTGCTGGGGTCGATTGCGTCGACAGCACCTTTCCTCACGCTGAAATACATCGAGCCGAGGATCATCCTGCGCGAGAATATTCCGGTGCGGTAAAGATGCCGAACTAAAGATCCAGCCGCGTGGCATCGCCGATGGTGACTTCGCGCCCCGTGCGGCGCGACTGGATGGCGGCGAAGGCAAGGGCGAGGCTGTGCAGGTTTTCGGCCGCACCGTTTGCGGGTTCGGTGCCATCCTCGATGGCGACCAGCAGCGCGCCCATCGCACCACGAAACCCGTCGTTGAACCATGTGCCGTGCAGGGTGGGTCGGGCTACCCCTGCGGCGGTGGTCAGGGTCACCGACTGGCGGCCAAGGTCGGGTCCGTCGCTGCACAGGCTGCCCTGGGTGCCCGCGATATAGGTGGTGTCGCGCGGGCCAAAGGGGGTGGCGCCGTCGAACACCAGAGACGCCTGGCCGCGGTCCAGCCGCACCAGCGCCTGCGCCAGCAGGGGAGCCGTCGCCGTCTGGCCCGCCGCGTGCGAGGCCATGGCGATGACGCTTTGCGCGCGGGGGCCGGTGACGCTGCGCAGAAAGTCGAACCAGTGGATGCCGAAATCGGACAGGATCAGATCCTCGATCCGCTCGAACGGGGTGCCGGCGATCCAGCCGTGATTCCAGTGGATGTTGACATGGACGCTGACCACCTCGCCGATCAGCCCCGACTGCACCGCCGCGCGCATCCATGCCAGATGCGGAGCCCAGCGGCCATTCTGGTTGACCGCCAGTTTCACACCCTGCTGCTGTGCCAATGCCACCAGCCGCGCGCCGTCGGCAAGGTCCAGAACGAACGGCTTTTGCGACAGCACATGCTTGCCCGCCCGCAGCGCCGCCTCGATGATCGGCAGGCGATCGGCTGGGTGGGGGGTGATGTCGACCACGTCGATGGTCGGGTCGGCCAGAACGTCCTGATATCGGTCGGTGGTCCGGGCGGCGGGGGCGTGATCCCTCGCCCGCGCCTCGGCCCGCGCGAGGGTTCGGTTGCAGATCGCGGCCACCTCCCACCCGGCTTGGGCATAGGCATCAAGGTGGCTGGCCACGATGCCCCCTGCACCGATGATGCCGATCCGGGGGCGATAATGGCGGGGGGTCGGGGGAAGGTAGGACAGGTCCGGTGCGGGGACTTCCTTCAGCGCGGCAGATTTCAGCGCATAGGTGTCGGGATCGGGCATCGCGTCGGTCATGCGATCAGTGCCAGCGTGCGTTTTTCCCGCGACGAAAGCACGGCGGTGTCGATGATCCGCTGTGCCGTCAGGCACAGGGCGGGGTCGAGTGGGCCGGTGATCGGGGTGCCCTGCGCGATGCACGACAGGACGTATTCGATGGCGTTGCGCCACCCCACGGGCAGCGGGTCGGCGGCAATCGCGGTGGGTTCGGGTCGGGCGCGGGTCTGGACCATCACATGGTCGGTGTAGTCCCAGCTTGCCATCGTGCCTTGGGTGCCGACAAAGACGAAGCCGCACTTTGGCTGCGGCTGGATCGTCCAGGGGTCGGTGAAGGTGCCCCAGCGGGTTTCCATCCTGGACAGGCCACGCGCATAGCGGCAGACGGTGATCGCGTGCTGATCGACCTCGATCCCCGGCATTTCGTCGACGACGCAAGTGACCTCCAAGGGAGGCTCGCCGTTCATGTACCAAGTTCCCAGCGTCGCCCCGTAGCCCAGATAATCCAGCAGACTGCCACCGCCCGAGGCGCGTTTGTACCACCACGAACCGGGCTTCTGGCGCTCGACTTCTTCGGGTGTCACTTCGATCTTGTCGGCAAGGTGATAGAGCGGGCCACGATTGCCGCCATAGTAATGGATTTCAGCCAGATCGCCGATCAAGCCCTGATCAATCAGGCGCTTGGCGGTAACATGGCTTTCGACCCATGCCAGCGGCCAGTTGATCGCCAGCAGCTTGCCCGTCGGTTCCATCGCCGCCACCATACGGCGGGCCTCTGCAATCGAGGCGGCGAAGGGCTTTTCGACGAAGACATGAACGCCGCAGGCCGCCAGTCGTTCGGTGTAGGCCGCATGGTCGGCGGTTGCGGCGCAGAGGATCGCCAGATCGGGGTTGGTCGCCGCCATGCAGGTGTCGAAATCGGTGAACAGGCGGTCCGCCGCGATGCCGAACTGAGCCGCAGCAGGGGCCATGCGGGCAGGGTCGGGATCGAACAGACCGACGATTTCGGCGTCAGGGTGGTCATGCGCCAGACGCAGCAGATCGCCCATGTGCATATGATCGAAACTGATGCCGACGATTCTGATTTTTGCCATGAAACCCTCCTAGGTCCGGTCGGTCAGCCGGATATACACTGCCGTTACGGCCAGAATGATCGCGCCGAACAGAATGCGCCGCCCGCCCTCGGGCATTTGCAGCAGCGTCAGCATCGTGGCCAGCACCGTCAGGATCAGCGCGCCGATGATCGTGCCGCCATAGCCGCCCCGCCCGCCAAAGATCGACGTACCCCCCACCACCGCCGCCGCGACGGACGGCAGGTCCAACGGCAGCGCCAGCGACAGCGAGGCGGTCTTGACCAGCCCCAGATACAACAGCCCGGTCAATCCGGCGATGAAGCCCGACAGCGAATACAGCGCCAGATGCACCTGCCAGACCCGCACCCCCGACAGCCGCGCCGCCGCCTCGTTGGACCCTACGGCATACAGCAACCTGCCGAACCCGGTGCGCCGCTGGCCCCAGATCAGCAGAATCGCGAAAGGCACGAACACGAACAGCCCATTCGGCATGCCCAGGGTGCGCCCGGTGCCGAGCCAGACCAGAAAGCCCGGAATCTCGGTCCCGGTCGAGATGACGAAGCGTTGGTAAACCAACAGGCAACCGGTCGCGATCAGCCCGGTGCCCAGCGTCATGATCAGCGGATGCACCCGGCAGATGGCAACTCCGAACCCGTTCAGCAGCCCGACCACCAGGGCGACGGCCAGCGCGATCCCGATCGCCTCGGGTGCACCGATCAGCGGGGTCAGCGTGGCGGTGACAAAGGCGGCGATCGTGGCCACCGTGCCTGCCGACAGGTCGATCCCGCCCGTCAGCATGGTCAGCGTCTGACAGGCCGCAAGCATCGCCAGCGGAATGGCGAATTTCATCGTGTTGCTGATCCAGCGTTCGTTGAGGATGCCGGGCTGCATGATCTGCAAGACCAAAACCAGTCCGATCAGCAGCAGGATCAACGGGATCAGCGGCCGGTCCGCCATGATGCGGCTGAAGCGCGACAAGACTGACGGCGGGTCGGCTGCCATCGTCATGCCCGCCGCCCCCGCATCGCCAGCACTCCGCCCAGCATCACCACGACGACCATGATCAACCCTTCGACAATTGCGGCCACGTTTGGATCGACCGACAGCAGCGTCAGGTCCAGCCGTACCAGCCGCAGCACGAACACCGCCAAGATCGGCCCCAGCAACCCGCCCCGACCACCACCCAGCACCACCCCGCCCAGCACGACCGCCGCGACCGAGGCCAGCAGATAGGGGCCGGGGATCGGCTCGCCTATCCCCGTGCTCATCGTGACAGCCAGTCCGCCCAGTGCCGCGAACAACCCACACACTGCATAGGCCGCAACGCGCGTCTGCCCCACCGCAACGCCCGACCGGAACGCGGCCAACGTGTCGGACCCGATGGCATAGAAACTCAGCCCCAGCTTGGACCGCCGGATCGGCAACCAGATCACGGCGACGCAGACCATCAGGAAGACCACCGCCTTGGGCAGCCACTCGGTCAGAGCCGCAGGCACGCCGGGCAGGGTGACGCCCCCCACGATCAACCCGCGCAGCCAGGGCGCGGCAGCCCCGCCCGGCGCGTTCAGGATCAGCAGCGCAACGCCCTGCCAGACGAACAGCATCGCCAGCGTCACGACGATATCGGGCACCCGCGTCAGGACGATCAACGCGCCGTTGATCGCCCCCATCGCCAACCCGACACCCAGAACCGCCAGGACGGCAAGACCCGCCTGCCCGTCCGTGGCCCCGTCCATCAGCACGGCACCCGTCACACTGGCCACCGACATCATCGCGGCAATCGACAGATCTATGCCGCCCGCGATCACCACCACCGCCATGCCGACCGTCGCCAGCGCAAAGGGCAAGGCGGCGCGGGCCAGACTGTCCAGACCCGACACGCCGAAATTCGGCTGGATCAGCTTGGTCGCGATCAGCAGGACGACCAGCAGGCCCGCCAGCCCGACGGTCCAGCCGTTATTCGAAAGAACCCGCATCATGACTGCACCGCATTTTCCGCGGCCTTTTCGCGGCTCAGGCCATAGGCGGCGCGCATCAGGGTTGGTTCATCGGCGTCGGCGGCGTCGATCTCGTCCACCACGCGGCCCCCAAAGATTACCACGACCCGGTCGCAGGCCAGCCGCACTTCGGCCAGTTCCGAGGTGTAGAACAGCACCGCAGCCCCCTGATCGGCCAGTTCGCGGACCAGCGTGTAGATCTGCCGCTTGGTGCGGATGTCGATGCCGCGCGTGGGGTCGAACAGCAACAGGGTTTCCACGCCGCGCGCGATCCAGCGGGCGATGGTGACCTTTTGTTGATTGCCGCCCGACAGACGGCGCACTTCGCCTTGGGCGCGGGTGTCGATCTGCAACCGTTCGATGGCAGAGTTCACCCGCGCGGCCTCGTCCCGCATCGGAATGGCGCCCCATGTCGCGACCCGCGCCAAAAGCGGCACGGCGATGTTTTCGCGGACCGACCGGGCCATCAGCAATGCATGGGCGCGGTCGCCGGGTACCAGCGTCAGGCCTGCCGCAATCGCATCGGCGGGGTGGTGGAACACCCGGGGTTTGCCGTCCACCTCGACCGTTCCGGCGGTCGCGCGGCGTTGGCCGCCCAGCACGTCGAACAATTCGTCCTGACCCTGACCTTCCAGCGCCACCACCCCCAGAACCTCGCCCCGGCGCAGGTCCAGCGACACATCGGACAGACGCGTGCCGGTTTTCAGACCCCGCACCCGCAAGCGGGGGGTGGCTTGGTCCGACAGTCTGGGCGTGGCCCGACTTGCCGTGGGGGCGGCATTGGCCGCAACCCCCAGCATCAATTCGACAACCCGGTCCTCGATGCCCGGTTCGATGGCCAGATCGCCCACCGTCAGGCCATCGCGCAGCACGGTGGCGCGGTCGCAGATCGCCGCAATCTCGGTGAAGCGATGCGAGATGTAGATGACCGACCGCCCCTGATCCGCCTGACTGCGCACCACCTGCAACACGCGGTCCACAAGATCGGCGGGCAGGGCGGCAGTCATTTCATCCAGCAGCAGCACGTCCGGTTCGGCCGCCAGGGCGCGGGCAAGGTCTAGGATGCGCAGGCTGGCCAGCGGCAAGCGGCCGATCGTGTCATCCATCCGCAGGTCGGATATCCCCAGTGCTGCGACCCAATGCCGGAACTTGTCGACCGGCGTGCCGCCCAGCCGCAAGTTGTCGGCGACCGACAGGTCGGGGATCAGCGACGGCTCCTGATAGACCGGCATCATCCCGGCCTTCCGCGCGGCAGCGGGAGAGCTGAAGGTAGCCACGCGGCCCTTGATGCGGACATCGCCGCTGCTGGGCTTGAGCGCGCCGGTCAGAATCTTGACGAAGGTCGATTTGCCCGCCCCGTTCGCGCCCATCAGAGCGACGATCTGCCCGCGACCGACCTGCAACGACGCATCGCGCAAGGCTACGACCGCGCCGAACCGTTTGGCGATGCCTTTGGCGTCAAGGATGATGTCTGGCGGGGTCATGACAGGGAAAAGGTCCGGGCATTCGTGCGGGAGCGGCCCCCGGATTGCCCCGGAGGCCCGTCTGTTTCAGGTGGGCAGGTCTATTCGCCCGGACCTTTGCAGGCGATGATCTGTTCCATCGTGTAGGTGGTCCAGCCGGGAATAGAGACGCTGACCGGCCATTCGGGCGACAGGCTGGGGTTCTGTCCGGCTGCGATCAGGGCCTTGCCTGCGTCGCTGATGTTGTCCCACAGCACCGGATCGACCAGCACGGTCTTTTCCGCCGGGGCGTTTCCGTCAAGGATCTGAATGGCCAATGCCACACCAGCCCCGCCGACCGAGCCGGGATTGGTGACGGCGGCACCTTGCAAACCTTCGACACTGATCAACTGGTTGACGAAGCCCGCGTTGTCGGCCCCGACGATCGGCACCAGAGGGGCGCCGGATTCCACGAAAGCGTCGACAATCACGTTGTCGATGCCAGAGGTCCAGACGCCGTCAAAGGCGACACCCGCAGCGATGATGTCGTTGATCTGCTGCTTGCCCTGATCCTGCTGCCAGCCGGTGAACACTTCTTGGGCCACCGTCACATCCGGAAATTCAGCCAGCGCCCGCTTGAAGCCAACGTCGCGGTCGTTGTCGGCACCTGCCCCGGCGGCCCCGCGCATGTAGACCACGGCCCCTTTGCCGCCCATGGTTTCGAACAGCCATTTCGCGCCGATATAGGCGTATTCTTCCTGGTTGTTCGACAGGATATAGGCCGAGGGTTCGGTCACCGCCTGATCGACGGCGACGACGACGATGCCCGCATCGGTGGCCTCCTTGATCGCCGAGTTGATGCCTTCGGCGTTGGCCGGGTTGACGACGATGGCGTTGACACCGGCCTGAATCAGGTTGCGGATATCCTCAAGCTGGCCTGCCGCGTCGGTGTTACGGTGGGCGATGTTCAACTCGGCGACCTTGCCCGATGCCAAGGCTTCGGCCTTCATCGCGCAGACCATTTCTTCGCGCCAGCCGTTGCCCTGAACGGTGTTTGAAATGCCGATCTTGTAGCCTTCGGCTTGCGCCATTCCGGCCAGCCCAAGGGCTATGGCCAACGATGCGGTTCCCATCAGCAGCTTTTTCATAGGTGATCCTCCCGATCATGGTGTCGCTTGACGATATTATTCATTCGCGTACGTCCGGCCCGTTTACCGGCTGGGGACGCAATTCGCCTGCATTGGCTCTTGATGGCCTTTTTTTCTGGATGTAATGCTTTTCAGTCGCATTGTAAAGCTTTACATTCATGATAATCTGCCGAAAGTAGCCAGATGGACAACAGGGCCAATTCGGGTGAAACAGCGCATGAGCAGACCGACAATCGAGGATGTCGCCCGACTTTCCGGGGTTTCCATCGCAACGGTCAGCCGCTGTCTGCACATGCCCGGACTCGTGGCGGCCAAAACCCGTGAGCGGGTTCTGGCGGCGGTGCTTCAGACCAACTACACGCTCAATTCCGCCGCGCAATCGCTGCGCCAGCGCCGGTCCAACACCGTCCTTGTGGTGGTGCCGGACATCGGCAACACCTTTTTCTCCGAGATTCTGGGCGGGATCGAACGCGAAGCCTCTGCCGCCGGTCTGACGATTCTCATTGGCGATTCGGGTCGCGACAAGGTGCGGGAAGAGGCTTACGTCAGGTATCTGCTGAACGGACGGGCCGATGGCGCGCTTCTTCTGGCCGAACCTCTGGCTGCCTGGTTCGGATTTCCGGCAATGAACGATCTGGGCATCAAGCCCATCGTCACCATTTCCGAAGTCGGCCCGCACCATCCGACCACAGCAGTCACGATCGACAACGAGGCGGCGGCCTGTGCGGCGGTTTCGCATCTGATCGGTCAGGGCCACCGCCTGATCGCCCATCTGACCGGGCCGGTCACCAACATCCTGACGCGCGAGCGGCTGAACGGCTATCGCCGCGCGTTGCGCGATGCGGGGCTCGAATGCCGCGCGGACTATCAACTGCCGGGCGACTTCGGGGTGGCAAGCGGACGCGCGGCGTTTGACCTTTACAGCGCCCTGACCCTCAAACCGACCGCGATCTTCTGCGCCAATGACGAAACCGCGATGGGGTTCATTTCTTCGGCGCATCATGCCGGGATCGAAGTGCCACGGGATATTTCGGTCGTGGGATTCGACGATATTCACTTCGCGCAATCCTACATTCCGGCCTTGACCACCGTGCGCCAGCCGCGCGCCGAAATGGGTGCGGCGGGGATGCGGCTTTTGCTGTCGATCATCGCCAACGAGGCCCCCCCGTCGATCAGGCTGCCGTTCGAGCTGATCTTGCGCGACAGCACGGCGGTTCTTCCTCCGGCGCGGTTGTAGCCGGGCCTTCGCACCCGCTGCCCGTCCGGTCTTGATACAATCGTTCTGGGTCGCGGCCATCTTGATGCCTGTCCGGTCGTTGCAGTCACGCGCGCATCCTATTTCACAAAAGGACGCAGGATGTCTCTTGCCAACAGAAAGCCGCGTTTGACGGCGGCGTCCGATCCTTCAAAATTGCGGTCCTCGTGTTCGATGATCACCGGGCCATCATATCCGGCGCGATACAGGCCCGAAAAGAAGTCGGCCCAGTTCACCTCGCCCAGTCCCGGCATTCGGGGCACCTGCCAACCGACGCCCAGCGACAGGATGCCGTTGTCGTAAAGCCCGTCGCGGTCGATCATCAGATCCTTGGCGTGAACATGAACCATGCGGCTGCCGAACTCGCGGATAAAGCGCGGCTGGTCGATCATCTGCCAGACCAGATGGCTGGGGTCGTAGTTCATGCCGACCGCATCGCCCCAAGTCTCGAAGATCCGCCGCCAGAGTTTTGGGGCATAGGCGATGTTGTGGCCGCCGGGCCATTCGTCCTGCGAAAAGATCATCGGGCAATTTTCGAAGGCGAGGACAACCCCGCAGTCGCGGGCATGCGCGATGATGGCGGGGAAAATCTGGATCGCCCGCGTCCAGTTCTGGTCCACCGTCAGGCTTCGGTCGCCGCCGAGGAAGGTGTTCACCACGCCGACCCGCATCATCCCCGCCGCCGTGATCACCTTTTTCAGGTGGTCGATCACGCTGTCTCGGTGGGCAGCGTCGGTATGCAGCGGGTTCGGGTAATAACCGAGGGCCGACACCGACAGCCCTTTGTCGTCCAGCGCACCCATGATGTCGCGGGCATGGGCGGGCGTCATGCCGTCGACCGCCACATGCGCGGTCCCGGCGTAACGCCGCTTTTCTGCCCCTGCCGTGGGCCAGCAGGCGATCTCCAACGCTTCGAACCCCGCCGAGGCAGACCAGTCTGCGACCTGCATCAGGGTTTCATCGGCAAAGGGCGCGGTCAGCAAGCCGAGTTTCATGGCAGTCTCCCTTCGCACAGCGGCGATGTTGACGCGGTGTGCGTTTCGGGGGGCGTGCAGCAGGGCGTCGCAGAATTGCGTCTGGTGGGGGCGATCTTCAAAACCTGCACAGGTCGAGGCTGCCGCCCATGAACGCCCTCGGCATGACGCAGCAGGATCGTCCCGGCGGCATCGGTGGTGATCCGGTGGCTGTCAGGCAATCGAATATCCCCCGTCGATCGGCAGGCAGACCCCGGTCATGAAGCTTGCCGCTGGCGAGGCAAGGAACAGGACAGGGCCGGCAATGTCTTCAGGCTGGCCCCAGCGGCCTATCGGAGTGCGCAGGTTGACGGCGGCGACATGGGCCGGGTCGGTGCGGCTGCGCGCGGATTGTTCGGTGACGATGAAACCGGGGGCCACGGCGTTGACCCGGATGCCGTCCGCCGCCCAGGCGATGGCCAGCGATTTGGTCAGCTGCACCACAGCGGCCTTGCTGGCCCCGTAGGCCGGATTTCGCGGGCTGCCGAAGCTGGCATACATCGACGCGATGTTGATCAACACACCGCCTCGAGCCTTCAGGTGCGGGTGAAAGGCCAGAGCGGTGCGGAACGTGCCGTGCAGGTTCACATCGACGACGCGCTGAAAGAAGGCGGGCGCCATTTCCTCGCCCCGCGCGGTGATGGCGGCGCAGTTTACCAGAATGTCGAGTTTTGCGGTGCTGGCGGCCAGTGTTTCAACTGCCGCAAGGTCGGTTACGTCCAGTTGGGTATAGGCGAACCGTGCGCGGTCAGCCTCGGCGGGTTCAGGTTCTGCCCCTGTGATGGCGACGGTGGCCCCGGCATCCTGAAAGGCGCGGGCGATGGCTGCACCGATGCCTGCGCGGCTGGCACCGACGACAAGAACGGATGCTTTGCTGAAGTCAAACGGGTTGGGGTGGGTCATGCTATCCCCCGGTGCGGGTTTTGGGCTGCGCTGCGGTTCGACATCGGTCAAACGGCCCCTGTCACTTTCTGCTCGAAGTCGATCATCGTGCCGCTCATCGGGATGGACGCCTCGCCCAGCAGATAGATCGCCAGACGGGCGCATTCCTGTTCCGTAACCAGCCGGCCCAGCGGCATGCGCGCCGATTCCTCGGCGAACCAGCCAGAACCTCGACCGAGTATGTCAGCTTGCATCCGGTGCTCGGTTTCGGTGGCGACCCAGCCGAGATTGATGCCGTTCACCCGGATGCGGTCGGCCATATGGGCGTGGGCGGCGTTGCGGGTCAGGGTGACCAAGGCCCCCTTGCTGCCCGAATAGACGGCAAGTTCGGGGGTGCCGCAATGGGTATTGATGCTGAGGATATTGACAATGGACCCCGCCGCACCGCGCGCCAGCATATCGGCAATGGCAGCCTGCATCAGAAAGAACGGCGCGCGGGCATTGATTGCGAAAAGTTCGTCCCAGAGGGCGGGGGTTCCGGTGAGGACCGATCCGCGCGTGGTCAGCCCTGCCGCATTCACCAGACCGTCTATCCGGCCAAAGCGGGCGATGGCGGCGCGGGTAATTGCTGTTGGCGATGCCTGATCCATCAAATCGGCGGTCATACATTCGATTTGCGTCAGGACCGCCAGTTCGGCGGCGGTGCGGGCGCAGCCTTCGACGTCCTTGTCGGTCAGGACCAGCCCGCCAGTGCCTTCCTCCGCCGCGAGCCGGGCGATGGCGCGGCCGATGCCGCTGGCGGCACCTGTCACGACCACCACCTTGTCCGACAGCCCCATCTTCACCCGCCGATTCCCCGCAGAAACGCCTCATGCTGTTCCGGGTCCATCCTGACCAGATGACGGTCCTCGGGGAAGGCCCCGCTTGCCACGTCGTCGCGATATTCGGTAAAGGCGGCGATGCGTTCGGCTTGCAGGCGGTCATATTCGGCGGCGAAGTTGCGGTAGACCTTGGCGTGACGCGGCAGGTGGCCGCGGTTTTCGCCGAGGATATCCTCGGCAAACAGATACTGCGCGTCGCAGCCGGAGCCAGCGCCCATCGACCAGAGCAGCAGGTCCAGCCGTGCGCTGATCGCGGCTGCAACTTCGACGGGCACCACCTCGATCTCGACCGCAAAGGCTCCTGCGTCCTGATAGCGGCGGCATTCGAGGAACAGGGCTACGGCATCCGCTGCAGTCTTGCCCACCGCGCGGAAGCCGCCGGTCCAGGTGGCGCGCGACGGCACAAGCCCGACATGACCGACGATGGGAATGTATTCGCGCGCCAGATGTTCGACCGTGTGCAGGCTGCCGGAACAATACAGCGCATCGGCCCCCGCCTCGATCATCTGGCCCGAAAAGCGCAGGTATTCTTCGGCTCCGGCATATTCAAGATGGGTTTTGCCAGTCATGCTGAACACGCCGGGGGCTGCGGTGCGATAGTGGGGATGGGTGACCAGCGCGGGCGGGACGGACGCGATGTCGATGCCTGCCGCCTCGGCGGCGGCGGCCTCGTCCAGGGTGAAATAGCGCAGCATGGTCATCTGACCCTTGCCCTTGCGGGCCCTCAGGTCGGCGACAGTCAATCGCTTGCGCGTCATGCTGCACCAAGTGCGATTTCGATCCGCCCGCCGTTCAGACGGGCCGGATAGGTGGCCAGCGCCACGCAGACCGGCGCGCGAAGGGGTGCGCCGGTGCGATAATTGAAGCGGCCGTTGTGCTTGGGGCATTCGATGGTGTCGCCGATCACCAGACCTTCCGCCAAGTGGACCCTCTCGTGGGTGCACAGCCCGTCGGTCGCGAAAACCTCGCCCTTGGCCGAGCGGTAGATGGCAAAGGTGCGTCCGTCATGGTCGAAGCGGATCACGTCCTCGGGGTCGATTTCATCGGCATCGCAGACGTCGGTCCAGTCGGTCATGCGGTTTCCTTCCAGTCGGAACGGGTGCTGCGGGCAACCTCTACATCATGCAGTTCAGCGCGGTAGGGGCGGGCGGTGGCGGGCAGGTGGCGCGGAATCGAATAGGCGGGATCGGTCCGTTGCCGCCACAGCGCGTGGATCATCCCGGCATAGGCCTGCGCAATCGAGTGGTCTGGTGGTGGCAGGTCATCCTTGATCAGCGCATGGAGGCGCGGCAGCGCATGATAGGGGACCATCGGGAACATGTGGTGTTCGATGTGGTAGTTCATGTTCCAGTAGATCCAGCGGCTGATCGGATTCATGTAGACGGTCCGGCTGTTCAGACGGTGGTCCAGTACATCCTCGGCCAACCCGCCGTGCTGGATCAACCCCGTCATCACCATATGCCACGCCCCATAGATGCGCGGCCCACCGATCAGTATCAGCGGCAGGATCGACCCGATCGAAACGGCGGCGATCACAGTGGCCGCATAGATCGCCACATGGACCCTTGCCCAGAAAATCGCCTTGTGACGCTCGGTTTCGGGGATATAGTCGGCCTCGTCCGGGGTAATGATCCCGGCGGCGTTTTTCAGAAGCACCCGGAAATGCAGCCAGATATCGGGAATCCCTATAAAATGCAGCGCGGTCAGGGCGAGTTGCGGCGGGCGGAAATGGCCGATTTCGGGGTCGCGGCCCACGATGATCGTGTCGGTGTGGTGGCGCGCGTGGCTCCACCGCCAACTGACCGGATTGCGCATCACGAGGAACGAGGCAAAGTGATAGACCGCATCGTTCATCCAAGAGGTGCGAAACGCCGTGCCATGCCCGCATTCGTGCCAGCGGCTGTCACAGGCCGAGCCGTAAAGCACACCGTAAACCGCAAAGAACGGCACTGTCCACCAGGTGCCCCAGGTCAACACGCCGCCAATCCCTGACAGCGCCAGCAGCCCGATCCAGATCGCCGTATCGCGCAGGGCGGGGCCGTCGCGCCGTTGCATCAGGTCTTTCATCGCCTTGCGAGGAACGTCCGAGTGATACCATTCCGCCGAAGCAAGACCTGTGTCGATGGCATGGCGCGCCTCGGGGCCAGTCAGGCTGTAGTCGCGGGGGGTGTAGGGGGTGACTGTGGCGGTCATGCAGGCTCCTTGCCGGTCTGTGCTGCGCCGTGAAGGGGGGCGAACTGCCCTGTCGGGGGTGGATAATCGGTGTCGGGCTGCCAGGCGATGGCGGCGATCCGGGCTACGGTATCCGCGATGGCAGTCGCACCGTCCAGCACGCGAAAGCGAGTCACATAATTGCGCGCGTCACCTGCTTCGAGCCAGATCATCTCGCCTCGCGCCCGTGCCGCCAGATTGCCAAGGGCGTGATGGGTCGACGGCTCTACCCCCATCACATAATGCCCGGCCTGAAAGTTTTGCCATTGATAGGCGCAGGGCAGTTGGGCGGCCTGCGTCTCGATCTCGATTCCAAATCCGATGCGGTCGTTGATCACCGCGACGGGGACCAGACCATTGGCGTCGGCGGCCATCTCGTGTTCCCAGACCTGCTCGCCAAAGCCTCTGATCGGCGGTGGGCAACGGCGATAGCCGACACCTTGGGCCTCTAGCGCGTCGGCGTGAGTTGCCCAGACCACTTGCCGGATCGGCGCGACATAGCGCGCGCCGTCGTCGATCACCGGATAGCCCAGATTGATATGGTAGAAGAACATATGCGGCGTGCTGGCGAAGCCTGCGTTTACCACGCGGTCGGTCAACCGCACCTCGTTGCCACCAAGATCAGCCTCGATCCGGCGGTGGAGATGCAGCACCTCGCCAAAGACGGCGGCCTGCACCACTACGCCTTCGGCCCATAGAATGCAGCGGTCGCCGTCCCACCGCTCTCCATAACCGGTCAGTCGGGCGGGGATCGTGCCGATCCTTCCGTGCAGACCGTGACGCGCCGTGGCGCGGCGGGGATAGTTGTAGGTTTCGGCGGGCACTTCTTCGGGGCCCAGGATGTGGTCGAGGCCGCAAGTGTTGAGAAACCCCGAGAAAGAGCGTGTCCAGCCCAGCCCCTGCTCGCCCTCGGGGTCGTGCAGACCGGGATGGCGGAAGCCGGTTGGGGAATGCCAGCCGATGGCCCGTCCGTTGTGCGACAACTCCGAGATATCCATGGCGCGGTCGATCAGGACCGAAAAGCACAGGCCTGACCCCGTGCGAAACTCCAACATCCTCTGGCCGCGCTCGACCCCGTCGCCCAGCGTGACGAGGCGCACACCGCCGAATTGGGAAAGGCTGCCGGTATGGGTGGCGATTGTCGCCGCATCCATTGATCTGCCGTAAAGCTGTGTCATGTCGATGGGTCAGGTTTCGCTGGTCCGGCGGGGGGCCGGTTGGGGATCAGGGTTTGCGGGGGTCATGCTGTGTGTGATGTTGGGCAGTTGTGCGTGTTGAGGGGGTTTGCGGCCCGGCCCTGCTGATCTAGCATCTGTCGCCGATGTAATCTGGCCATAACACCTCAGATCACATCAGTTTGGATCAGCCGAGCGGTTTGACGCAACTTCGCGTGTTTCCGAACGGCAACCAAGGGTACGCAGACACGGTGCTTTTTGTTTGGCGTGGGGCGATTAGATCCTCGCCCGCTTTGGATCAGCCTTGGGTATTGGACGACACACCGACTTGCGCGGGTCGCAGTAGGCGGTCATGCAGCAGAAAGCCTTCGGTCATCACCTGAATGATCTGGCCTGCCTTCGTGCCGGGCAACGGGGCCTCGAACATCGCCGAATGTTGCTGCGGGTCGAAAACGTCGCCGATGGAAGGGGAAATCGGTTTGACGCCGTGTTTGGTCAGCACATTGGTCAGCTCGCGCAGGGTCAGTTCCACGCCTGCGATCAGCGGGGCCGCGTCCTTGCGGGTGTCGTCGGTTGCGACGTCCAGCGCGCGCTTGAGGGCGTCGTAGACCGGCAACAAGTCGCGGGCCAGTTTGGAACCGCCGTACTGTTCCGCCTCGCGCCGGTCGCGATCGCTGCGCTTGCGGGCGTTTTCGGCGTCGGCCAAGGCGCGCATGAAGCGATCTCGCAGGTCGTCACGCTCGGCCCGCAGGGCTTCGAGATCATCGGCGGAGATGAACTCTTCGAAGTCCTCCAACGCGGATTCGGTTTCGGCCATGTTGGGGTCTTGCGCCATCTGTCGTCTTCCTTCGTATCTGCCGCCGTCATCCCTTGCCGCGCTCGGAAACTATCCGCCCGACGAGTTGCGCGGTGTAATCGACAATCGGAACGATGCGGCCATAGTTCAGCCGAGTCGGTCCGATCACGCCCACTGCGCCGATGATCTTTCGATCCGCGTTCATATAGGGAGAGACCACCAGAGAGGAACCCGAAAGTGAGAAAAGCTTGTTCTCGGAGCCGATAAAAATGCGCACACCTTCGCCAGACTCGGTCAATTCGAGGAAATCGGCGATATCCCGCTTGCGTTCGAGGTCGTCGAACAGGGTACGAATGCGGTCGAGGTCGGCGGAATCGCCTGCCTCGTCGATCAGATTGGCGCGGCCCCGCACGATCAGCCGCTCCGACCGCTCGCCACCATTTTCCCAGACCGCGAGGCCGCTTTGGACCAG
>JBBRVJ010000035.1:0-23748 GCA_038246975.1 Rhodobacterales bacterium
CAGCCCCAGTTCAGGCAGATGCCACCGAGGTTTTCCCGCTCGACGATCGCGACCTTCTGGCCCAACTGGCTGGCACGGATGGCCGCGACATAACCGCCCGGCCCGGACCCGATCACGATGATGTCGAAGGATGCAGCCGCCATTCTTCCCTCCCTGGAAAAGTAGTTTGGCCCTAAACCATTTTCTTTCCCCAAGCAACGCAGGGGGCAGCATAGGGCTATGCATCTGGCGCATTGCTTTCCTGCAACGCGCGCACCACCGCGCCATAACCGCCTTCGGCCAGATAGATCGCCTCCTCCGGCGTGGTCTCGCGCCCCAGCGCCGCGTTGCGGGTCGGAAAGCGGCCAAAGCGGGCGATGACTTGCTGATGCGCTCGGGCGTGCAGTGCGGACTCCGGGTCGGATGCCATCCGTTCGGTCATCACCTGCACGGCAAGCGCCTGATCCGCCGCGTTCTCGGAATGCTCGAACGGCAGGTAAAAGAACTGCCGGTCCGGTTCGGGCGCGTCCATGTCCCACCCTTCGGCCAAAGCCCGCCGCGCGGCTGACAGGGCCAAGGCGTCCGTCGCAAAGGCCAGCGCCGTATCCCGGTGCATGTTGCGCGAAAGCTGATCGGTCAGGATCAGATAGGCCAGCGTCCCGGCACACCCTTCTGCCCAATGCTCCAGCCCGCCGCCCAAAGCCGCCTGCCAAAGATCGGCAAACCGCGCGCGACACTCGCCATCCAGCGCATCGCCTGCCGCATACCAGCCGTCCGGGCCCACCTCGCCCAGCCAGAAGTCCAGCACGTCCACCGGTTCCGCCATGCAATCCCCCATTCGCCACGACCCTGACAGGTTCAGCCAAGCCTCGCAACCTTAGCGGCGGTCGTCCTTGTCCAGCACAGCCCCCACCGCCAGCGAGGATGCGGTGGGCGTCAGACCCGCATAGCCGCCGCCGACCGGTGCCGCCCGCTGCGTCGCGCGCCAGCCTGCGTAGGCGGCCAAGACCGCAAACAGGACTCCCATCACCATGAAATACCCGCGCGCGCCCACCTCCCCCATCATCCAGCCTGCAACCAAAGGCCCGAAAATCGCACCGAACCCGTTCAGAAAGATCATCCCGGCGCTGGCGGCGGGCATTTCCTCTTTGCTCAGAAAGTCGTTGGTATGCGCGATCAGCAGCGAATACAGGGGATTGATCGTTCCGCCCAACAGCATCGCCACCCCCAGGTAAACCGGAAACGGCAACCGCCCGAACGATGCGGCCAGCATCACCACCGCCCCCGCCGCCGCCATCCACAAGATCAGCGCGCGCCGGTCCATCCGGTCCGACAGCCAGCCCACCGGATACTGCAGCACCAGGCCGCCCGCATAAAGCGCCGCCACAAATGCCGCAATCTGCCCGACGGTCAGCGCCGACTTCGCCCCCCAAACCGACGCCATCCCGAACATCGCAGCAAAGATTCCCCCGGTCAGCAGCATCCCCACACAGCCCAGCGGCGAGACGGCGAACAGCCGCCCGAAACTCATCGGCTTGATGCTGTCGAACGTCGGCGCAGGTGTATCGGCCAACAAGAGCGGCATGAAGGCCAGCGACACCAAAACCGACGGGATGATGAACAACCCGAACCCGGTCGGATCACCCAGCGCCAGCAACCCCTGCGAGGCGATGATTCCCAGCATCTGCACGATCATATAGGCCGACAAGGTCTGCCCGCGGGTTTCATTGGTCGCGGTGTTGTTCAGCCAGCTTTCCGAGGTGACATAGATGCCCGAGAAACAAAACCCGATCAGCACCCGCATCACCGACCAGGTCTGCCAGTCGATCAACAACGGATACAGCACCAGGATCGCCGAAATCATCGAACCGAATGCCGCAAACACCCGCACATGCCCCACCCGGCGGATCATCTCGGGGGCCAGCCGCGACCCGCCAAGAAAGCCCAGAAAGTAAGACGACATCACCACCGAAAGCTCGAACGTCGTAAATCCTTCCAGCGCGCCGCGAATGCCCAACAGCGTGCCCTGCACGCCATTGCCGACCATCAGCAGCATCACCCCCATCAGCAACGGCCAGGATTGGGCAAGAACTTTCAGCATCCAGATCTCCGCAAGGGCCAAGCCTGCCAAGCCCCTTTCCTCTTGGCCCAAATATCCCACGGGGGTCCGGGGGTGTGAAACCCCCGGCTTCGCGGTCAAGGACGCAGCCCTAGTCTGTGTCTAGCAGATCATCCTCCGCCTCGGGAAACAGAAGCGACGCATCGCCATAGGAAAAGAACCGATAGCCCTGACGTACCGCATGGGCATAGATCGCCCTGATCCGATCTTGCCCCATCAGCGCCGACACCAGCATCAACAGCGTCGATTTCGGCAGGTGAAAATTGGTCATCAGCGCGTCGGTCACCCGAAACCGATAGCCGGGATAAATGAAGATATCGGTCGGCCCGCGCCATGGTGCGACCTGACCCCCGACCGCCGCACTTTCGATCAGCCGCAGCGCGGTGGTGCCCACCGGGATGATCCGCCCCCCAGCCGCCCTGGTCGCGTTGATCTCGGCTGCGGCCTCTGGCGTCACTTCGCCCCATTCGGCATGCATCCGGTGGGTGGTCACATCCTCGACCTTGACCGGCAGAAAGGTGCCTGCGCCGACATGCAGGGTGACTTCGGTGAATTGCACGCCTTTGGCCGCGAGTGCGGCCAGCAGAGCCGCGTCGAAATGCAGGCTGGCCGTGGGGGCGGCGACTGCCCCCGGCGATTTGGCGAAGACCGTCTGATAATCGGTGGCGTCCTGCGCATCGGCTGGGCGGAGGGCTGCGATGTATGGCGGCAGCGGCATCTGGCCCGCCTCGGCCAGGGCCGCGTCGAAATCCGCGCCGGTCAGGTTGAACGCCAACACCAGATCGCTGTCGGTCTTGGTGGCGACAACCGCCTGCAACTGATCGGAAAACCGGATCACCTCGCCCACCAGCACCTTGCGCAGCGGCTTGGCCAGCGCGCGCCAACCGGCAGGCAAGGGTTCCAGCAGCGTCACTTCGACCTTTGCCACAGCTTCGGCCCGCGTCCGCTGTCCGAACAGCCGCGCCGGAATGACGCGGGTGTTGTTCAGAACCAGCCTGTCACCGGGGCGGAAGACCGACACAAGGTCGGACACATGCAGATCGGTGATATTGTCGCCCCGCGCCACCAGCAACCGCGCGGCGGTGCGGGGCCGGGCGGGGCGGGTGGCGATCAGACCTTCCGGCAAGTGAAAGTCGAAATCGTCCAGCTTCATCGGTCTTCCCCCCGCCGTACCTTTGGTTGCCGAACAGGATCCTGTTCAGGGGCGGCAAAGCCGATGGCGGGTTCGGTCGTGGTCGACTGCAAAATCGGGGCTGGTCTGCGGAAAATCTCGCGGAACATGCCGGGTGTCAGGATCGACAGGGGGTTGACCGAAACCTCGGGCGCGTCCGCCGTGCCGCCCAAGGCGTAGTTGAAGCCGAACAGCCCCTCGCCCCGCTGGCTGAACAACGCGCCGATGCCGTTGACCAGATAGATCGGCGAGATCACGCCCTGCAACTGCAACCGCTTGTCCGCCGTGCTGTACAGACCTGCCATGGAAACCCCCAACGATGCCCCGATCGCCGCGCCTCGCGTAACCTGGATGGCATCCGGGGTCAGCACAAAGTCGGCATCCGCCTCATTAAAGACGATCCCTTCGCCGTTCAACTGGTCCAGAATGCCGACGACCGAAATTGCATTCAGCAGTTCCGCGAGCACGTTGGCATCGCGCACCCGGATGTTGGCGATGTCGGCGCGGCCGTTGTAATGCCCTGGCGTCTTGCGCGGGATCAGTTGCAGGTCCAGCGTGCCACCCCGCGCCGAGGCAAAGATGCCCGTCGCGGCCATGACCTGTCCGGCGTCCTTGGCACGGATGCGGACTGCTGTGCCCCCCTTAGCGGGGGCCACTGAGCCGGTAATCGGGGCTTCGCCGTTCACATCCGCCCTGAAATCGCCGTTCAGCCCGCCCGACAGCGAAAACGCGCCACGAAACCGTGTCAGGGCAATGCTGTCGGCCACCTGCAAGCGGTCCAGCGTCAGGGTCAGCGGGCTGCCCCCGCCACCCTCGGGCGACCCCCGCTGTTCGGGGAACCGGCGCAGATCGACCACACCTTCGGTCACCGCCAGACCAACCGACCGCCCTGCGCCGCGCCCGGTGATCTCGACTGCCGCATCGAGCCAGCCATCCAGCCGGACCCGCGAAAAGCGGGCAACGTCCAGACCCGCGCCGGGGCGCAGGGTTACGGACCCTTCGGCCTCCAACCCCGCGCCTGACAAGGACAGCTTTTCGATCACCGGCAGCGCGCCCAGTCTGACCTGCGCCTCCAGCCGACCGCGTACACCGGGGGGCTTGGTCCAGCCAAGCTCGGGGATCGTCATGCCGATCCGGTTCAGATCGGACACCAGAACCAATCGCGCAGGCTCGCCACGCGGCACAGTGACACTCACTTGCGCCGGACCTGCGCCGGTCACCATGCCGTCGGGCAGGCCCATGCCGAACTCGGCCACCGCTACGGGGGACAAGGTGATGGTGCCATCGATCTGCGCCGGAATGTCGGGGCCGGAGCCGGGGGGGACAGGGGCCGGGCCAGCCGATGGCGGCGCGAAGCCTTGGGTCAACGTCACATCGAACGGCACCGCCCCGATCAGCCCCGGCCCCGCCACGGTCATGCCCTGCGGCGTCGCCGACATCGACAAAATCGGGGCGGTGATCACCTTGCCCGGCACCAGCACGTCGGACGTGAAGTCGCTGATCGTGCCGGTCACCGTGTAATCCACATCGGCCAGCGTCAGCTTGCGGCCCAGCGGCATGGTCATCCGCGTCTCCATCCGGGCCGTGCCCTGCCCCAGCCCCACCGGCATCTGCGCCTTGGTCATAAATCCGAAAGGTGGCTGATCCAGCAGCGACAGCATCGCCGTCAGGCTTGACGACGTCACCAGCCGCATCCGGGCGCTTGCGGGTTTGGCGGTCATGTCGGGCACCGCGAACACCGATCCGCCCGCCTCGATGGCCCCACCCTCGGGCGGCGTCACCCGGCCCTTGGTCAGCACCAGCGTATACGTCTGCGCCTCGACCGTGGCATAACCCACGGCGTCCTCGATCGGGGGCAGCGTCGGCAGAACCCGCAAACGCGCCTCGGCAAAGCTGTAGCCCAGATGCAGGCGCGGTTCCGATCCCGGCCCGGCGCGAAACGACGCCGCCACATCGGTCAGCAACCCGTCCAGCAGATTGCGTTCGATCCACGCGCGTGTCGGCGGCACGGCGGTCAGGGGCCACAAGCGCAGCAACCCGTCCCGGCTCGCGCGGTCAAGCGTCAGGTCAAGGGCGGTCCGCCACCCCCCCGGCTCTGCCCCGATCCGCCCTTTGAGCGACAACCGGCGATCAGGTGCGGTCAGCGACATCTGTCCGATGTCGAGCACAAAGGGGTTCAACCGCAGCCGCACGTCCAACGCACCTTGGGCAAACTTTAGCGGAGCCTGAAACAATCCCTCGGGGTCGATGCCAACATCGGTCATCGCAAGTTGCCCGACAAACGCCGCAGGAATCCGGCCCGACAGCGGCCCCGTGATCGGCTGCCCCTTGTCATTCATCAGATAAGCGTGGCCCGAAGCCGCCAGCCGCAGCGACCGGCTTTCGACATTGACCCCGGTCAACAGGATGCGACCGGCCCCCGGATCATAGCCGATCCCCAGGCTGACCTTGTCGAATGCGATGGGCGAGGTGTTAGGCGACGGTCGCAGCGCGCCCTTGCCAAGATCGAGCCTGCCTTCCAGAGCTGCCAGACCACCCGAATCGATACTTGCCGCAAGACTGCCCGAAATCGGCGCGTCCAGCACACCCAGCCAGCCCAGCACCGGCGTCTGCGCCGCAAGGTCGGCTGCGGCCACCTGATCGACCTGCGCAGTCAGCCGGGCACGGCCTGCATTCTTTTCCGATACCACCGTTAAAACCACGCGGGCCGGGGTCGCTGCATTTCCCATCAGGCTCAGACTCAATTCTGCCGCAAGTTCGGTCTTGCGGTTGGCGAGGCTCAGGCGACCGTCGCCGACTTCCCAGGTCTGGCCGGTGCGCGCATCCGACAGGCTCAGGCTCAGCGCCTCGGCCTCGACGGTTAGCAGATCGGCCAGGACGGGCGCGGCGAACAGGCGGTCGGCGGCGTCGAACAGACCGGCCAGACTGGTGATCCGTGGCCCGCCGCTGCCTGCCCCGAAGGTCAGATCGAATTGCCCTGCCGCATCGCGTCTGATGGCCACGCGCGCGCCGATCACCCGCACACTTTGCGCCCGGAACGTGCCTGACAACAGCGCCCGTGCATCCAGCGTCAGCCGCGTGTCGGGCAGGGTCAGGATCGCCCGCCCACCGGGGCGCAACAGACGCAGATCCTGCAACCGCAAGCGGGGCACCCAGTCGGCATCCACCATCACGTCAATCGCGCCGACCGAAACCGACCCCTGTGGCAAAGCCTCGGCCAAGGCGCCGTTCAGCCGGGCTTCGACCTCTGCCACCGCCCAGACCGGAAAGCTGATTGACCGGCCAGACAAGCCAAGCGCACCTAACACCAGTCCCAGCGCCAGCAGAATCAGAAAGATGCGCGCGCCAAGACCACGCCCGACCCGCCGTCTGGCCCGCGACTTGGCCCGTGCGCGCACCGCACTTCGGTCGTGGGTTGGGTGGCGGACCGGCTTTGCCGCAGCGTGATCGGCGGTGGCGGATCGCGGCTGCGGCACACCTGCGGCAGGGGCACCCGCCGCGTTGTCCGTGACCGTCACCTCTGCCATTCCCGACCTTTCCACTCTTGCCGACCTTGGCGCACCGGGTTTGCGCCTGTCGCAGCCCTTGCCTTTATCTTTGCGGATTGGCAACTAGAACGCAAAGGGTCACCCCCCCAATGGCAAGGAGCCGCCCATGATCACCGCCGGTCAAACCGCCCCCGATTTCACCCTACCCCGCGATGGCGGCACCGAGCTTTCCCTGTCGTCGCTTCGGCCCGGCAAGGTGGTGCTGTATTTCTATCCGAAAGACGACACCCCCGGCTGCACGCTGGAGGCGCAGGATTTCACCGCGCGTCTGGACGGATTTGCCGCCGCCGGGGCGACCGTAATCGGCATGTCCAAAGACAGCGTGAAGGCGCATGATAAATTCTGCAAAAAGCACGGGCTGGGCATCGTTCTGGTGTCCGACGAGGCGGGGCATGCGTCCGAAGACTATGGCGTGTGGCTGGAGAAAAGCATGTATGGCAAGACCTATATGGGGATCGAGCGGACCACTGTCCTGATCGACGGTGAAGGCAAGATTGCGCAGGTCTGGAACAAAGTCTCTGTCAAGGGCCACGCGGACGAGGTGTTGGCGGCCGTCCGGGCGCTGTGACATCCTTGGCCGACATGGCGGTCGCGGTGCTGACCTGCGCCGATGGCCGCGCCAAGGCCGCCCTGGCCCACACCCACGCAGCAACCTGGCGCGCGGCGCGGGGGTCGGGCGATCCGCTGCCGGTCGGGCAGGCGCAACCGCCGATGCGCCCGGCCCGGCCAGCCAAGCCCGACCTTCTGGACCCCCGCGACGTGCCGCGCCGCAAGCCGGGTTCACCTGCCGGGCGGATCGCGCTGTTGCACGCCATCGGGCATATCGAGTTGAACGCCGTCGATCTGCACTGGGACATCATCGCGCGATTTACCGACACGCCGATGCCGCCGGGCTTCTACGACGACTGGGTGCAGGCTGCGGACGATGAGGCCAAGCATTTCAACCTGATCTGCGATTGTCTGGAGGCGCAGGGCAGCTTTTATGGTGCACTGCCCGCCCATGCGGGCATGTGGCGCGCCGCCGAAGATACGGCGGGCGACCTGCTGGGCCGTCTGGCCGTGGTTCCGATGGTGCTGGAGGCGCGCGGGCTGGACGTGTCACCCGCCATGATCGAGGTGTTTCGCAAGGCGGGCGATGCACAATCCTTGGCGACACTGGAGGTGATCTACGCCGAAGAGGTGGCTCACGTCGCCTATGGGTCCAAATGGTTCAACTGGCTGTGCGGACGCGACGGGTCGGACCCTAAGGACGTTTTCCACAAATTGGTCCGGCAGTATTTTCAAGGCAATCTGAAACCGCCGTTCAACATTCAGAAACGCGCTGAAGCTGGCCTGCCGCCTGACTTTTATTGGCCGCTGTCTGAGGGTGAAAATAGTTTCTCATGAACGGAACCAAGCCTTAATCGGCGGGTTTCTGCCTATGGCGCGCTTGTTTCCGCCGGGGTTGAACGGGGTTTGTTCAAATTTGTTGCGACATTGCCGTCTGCTGGCTAAGCAGACGACAGCGTTATTTTGCGCCTGTGCATCCCCTTTCAGCAAGATCGGAACCGCCCAACGTGCTTACGCGCCTTGCCTATCGGATCAACGCCAAGTTGGAGCAGTATCTGCCCGAACAGCGTCTTTTTCTGAAATCAGATGCCGAAACCCGCTTTATCCGACTGAAAGCAACCACACAGGCCGTTGCCTTGGCTATGGGGTCGCTCGTGTTGGGCTGGACGGTCTTTGCGACGGCAATCCTGCTGATGGACTCGATCTCGGCCGGATCTTCCCGCGAACAGACGCAACGCCAGCAGGCGCTGTATGAACAAAGGTTGAACGCACTGAGCCAGGACCGCGATCTGCGCGTCTCAGAGGCGGCGGGCGCGCAGGAACGCTTCAACCTTGCGCTGGCGCAGGTATCCGACATGCAGGCGCGGCTTCTGGCGTCCGAGGATCGTCGCGGGGAGTTGGAAACCGGCATTGACGTGATCCAGAACACCCTGCGCCGCACCATCAAGGAACGTGACGAAGCCCGCGCCGAGTTTGACCGGGCGCAACTGGCGATGGCACAGTCGGGCGGCGAGACGGTGACCGAGCTTGGTCGCATCAAGGATACCGAGGATACGCTGGATATTCTGGCCGATGCGCTGGACGACACCGCCCGCGAACGCGACCTGATGGTCGATGCGGCGGAACGCGCCGTCGAACGGGTCGACGAGATTGCCGAGGAAAAGCGGGAACTGGAGGGTCGCAACGACGTGATCTTTGCCAAGCTGGAAGAGGCGCTGACCGTCTCTGTCGAACCTCTTGACAAGATGTTCCGCGATGCCGGCATGTCGCCCGACGCCATGATCGACGCCGTAAAATCCGGCTATTCGGGTCAAGGCGGGCCCCTGTCGAAAATCTCGCTCTCGACCTCGAACTCGATAGCTTCGCCCGAAGAACAGCGCGCCAATGCCATTCTGACCGGGTTGGACCGGATGAATCTGTATCGACTGGCAGCCTACAAGGCCCCCTTCGCGATGCCGGTCAAAGGAGCTTTCCGCTGGACCAGCGGATTTGGCTATCGTCGCGATCCCAAAGGCTATGGCACAAGAATGCACAACGGTACCGACATGGCAGGCGATGTCGGAACCCCGATCTATGCGACGGGCGACGGCGTGGTCAGCTATGCCGGTTGGGATTCCGGATATGGCCGCGTCGTGCGGATCAAGCATGCCTTTGGGATCGAGACGCTTTACGCCCATCAGTCGCAGATCAGGGTCGAAGTCGGACAAAGGGTATCGCGCGGCGACAGGATCGGTGATATGGGAAGTTCTGGTCGATCAACCGGCACACATCTTCACTACGAGGTTCATGTAAACGGCACGCCCGTGAACCCCATGACCTTCATAAAGGCAGCACAAAATGTTTTCTAAGAGCCGCATCAACGAACCGGGTTCCAAAACTGGCGAAGGCGACAAGCCAAGAGCCCCCGAATCGGCGGCCCTTGCGCCCAGCAAACCTTCGATGGATTTCATGCCCACATCCCCAAAAGTCAAGGCCGGGGTATCAATCCTGTCCGCCGATCTGACCGTGGTCGGCAACCTGCGCACCAGCGGTGATATTCAGGTCGAGGGCGTGGTCGAAGGCGACATCCGCGCCCATCTGCTGACCGTCGGCGAAACCGCTACGATCAAGGGCGAAATCGTCGCTGACGATATCGTGGTCAACGGGCGCGTCATCGGCAAGGTGCGCGGCCTGAAGGTCCGCCTGACCTCGACCGCGCGGGTCGAAGGCGACATCATCCACAAGACAATCGCCATTGAATCCGGTGCGCATTTCGAAGGATCGGTGCAGCGTCAGGATGATCCGCTTGCCGTCGGTCGTGTGGCTCTGCCGCCCCCCGCGACAAAGCCCGTCGAAAGCATCTGATCCGACGACGCGCGGCGCGCGGGGTTCCGTCTTATGGAGGCTGTCGGGCCGGATGTCGCGCAGTCGGTCGTCCTCGATCGGCCTCCGATCTGCAAACCTGCGGATCGCGGATTCGTTCTGGCGGCGGCGGTTCTGGCATCGTCGATGGGATTCATCGACAGTTCGGTCACGGCCGTCGCTTTGCCCGCAATCCGCTCTTCGTTGTCGGCATCGCTTGAGGCGGCGCAATGGATCAGCGGGGCGTACCTGTTGACCCTGTCTTCGCTAGTGCTGATCGGGGGTGCGATGAGCGACCGGTTCGGCATCGCGCGGATGTTCGGCGGCGGGATTGTGGCGTTCGTGCTGTTCTCGCTGGCCTGCGCTGCGGCCCAGGACGCAGGGCAGATGATCGCGGCCCGTGCTCTGCAGGGCATGGCGGCGGGAATCATGGTTCCGGGGTCGATGGCCATCGTTTCGCGCGCCTATCCTCGCGCCGAACGGGGCCGCGCGCTGGGTCTGTGGGCTGCCGCATCGACGGCGACCACCGCCGCAGGGCCGATTTTTGGCGGGCTGCTGCTCAGCTTTGGCGGAGCCGAAGCGTGGCGGCTGATCTTTGCCCTGAACCTGCCGCTTGGCATTATCGCGGTCGTCCTGCTGCGCCGTTACGCGCTGCCCGACGCCGGGCAACGGAATACGCCGCTGGACATCGTCGGCGCGGGTCTGGCAATCCTCGGTTTGGGGCTGATTGCGGGCGGATTGATTGATGAGGGTCGGGCGGGCCTGTTATTGGCCGTAAGCGGAGCCGTTGTTTTTGCAGGGTTTCTGGCGTGGGAGAGCAAGACCCCCCACCCGATGATTCGGCTGGCGATGTTTCGGAATCCGGCCTTCGTGGCGGCAAATCTTGCCACCTTCCTGTTGTGGTTCGCAATTACCGGGGTCGGATTTTACCTGCCGATGACCGCCATTTCTGCATGGGGGCGGAACGAGATCGAAATGGCACTGGCGCTGCTGCCGACATCGGTCCTGATTGCCGCGCTGTCTGCGCCGGTCGGGCGGCTGGCGGACCGGATCGGGCCGTTCATCCCGATGGCGCTCGGGGCGCTGATCGTAACGATAGCCCAGATCGGCATGATCATGGTGGCACAGGATGCCGCCTTCTGGGCCGAAGTGTTTCCGCTGATTGTCCTTTCCGGCTTTGGCATCGCGCTGGTGGCCGCTCCCCTGACCATCGCCGTGATGGCCGAAGCCAGCGAGGCGGAACAGGGTGCAGCATCAGGCATCAACAACGCCATCGCGCGCGCAGCAACGCTGGTGGCCGTGGCTTTGCTTGGGCGGATTGCGGCGGCGGGGTATGGCGAAGTCGAGCCGGGGTTCGGACTGCCCTCTGCCTCGCCAGCCCATGTCGCGGCAACTGGCGTCGCCTTTGGTCATCTGGTAATCGCGGCGACAGTCGCGGCATTGGCTTCTGCCGTGGTGTCAGCGTTGCAGATCAGGCGTCGGCGTTAGCCTCGGCGCGGCTTTTACCCGCCACATCCAGCGCCAGCGTCGCCGCCATGAACTTGTCCAGATCGCCGTCCAGCACGCCTTGGGTATCCGATGTTTCGACCCCCGTCCGCAAATCCTTGACCATCTGATAGGGCTGCAAGACATAAGATCTGATCTGGTTGCCCCAGCCCGCGTCACCCTTGGCCTCGTGCGCCTCGTTGATTGCGGCGTTCCGTTTGTCCAACTCCATCTGATACAGCCTTGATTTCAAAGCCTTCATCGCGATGTCGCGGTTCTGATGCTGCGATTTTTCCGAACTCGTCACCACGATCCCGGATGGAAAGTGCGTGATCCGCACCGCCGAGTCCGTCTTGTTGACGTGTTGACCGCCAGCACCGGAGGACCGATAGGTGTCGATCCGGATGTCCTTGTCCTGCACGTCAATCTCGATGTTGTCGTCGACCACCGGATAAACCCAGATCGACGCGAACGAGGTTTGCCGCTTGTCCGCCGACCCGAACGGGCTGATCCGCACCAGACGATGAACGCCAGATTCCGATTTCAGCCAGCCATAGGCGTTCAAGCCAGAAATCTTGTAAGCCGCTGATTTGATGCCAGTTTCATCGCCTGCGGTCTCTGCCTGCAATTCGACTTTGTAACCCTTTGCCTCGGCCCAGCGGACATACATCCGCGCCAGCATGTTGGCCCAATCGCAGCTTTCCGTCCCGCCCGCCCCGGCGTTGACTTCAAGGAACGTGTCGTTGGCATCCGCCTCGCCGTCAAGCAACGCCTCCAACTCCTTGCCCGCCGCAAGATCGACCAGTGCCCGCATCGCCGCTTCGGCTTCGGCCACCACTTCGGCGTCGTCTTCGGCCTCGCCCAACTCGATCAGGTCGGCATTGTCGCGCAGGCCTGTGTCGATCAGTTTGAAGGTCGACAGGGCGTCCAGCAATTGTTGCCGATCCCGCATCAGCTTTTGCGCCTTGGCCGGATCGTTCCACAGGTTTGGGTCCTCGATCAGCGCATCGAACTCTTCCAGCCGATGCGGAGCCGTCTCCATATCCATGCGCTGTGCCAGCAGTTTCAACGACTTGGCAATCGCATCAACATGATACTGGATTTCGGTGCGCATCGGTCTGGTCTTTCTTGAGCGGTTCGTCAGGGCCGGGTGATAGCGCGGGGGGCGGGGTCAGGCAAGGCCCGGCTAATACAGCCCGCCTGAGCTGAGCGTCCCGAAATCGGCTTTCCTGGGAATGACCCTGGTTTTCCCGCTGGACGTCGTCACGGTCGCATCGCCACCACCGTCGCTCTCGCCATAGGCAAACAAGGGCAGGTTGGACCCCATCGCAAAGCCGCCGTCGACCATCGCACCGATGCCAAAGATCGGATCTTCGCCCTCGCGGAAGTATTCGGCGACCACGTTGTTCCCTGCGGCCCCATCGGGCAAACGCGCGCCGGTGAAGCGATCAATGTTGATGAAATAGCCGCCCGGCGGCACTTTGAATTGCGCGCCCCCATATTTTTTGACGGCTTCCTGCATGAAGGCGTTGAAAATAGGCACACAAAGCGTCCCGCCGAACGCCCCCTCGCCCAGACTGCGCGGCTGGTCATAGCCCAGAAAGCACCCCGCGACGATGTTCGAGGTATAGCCGATAAACCAGACGTCCTTGGCATCGTTGGTCGTGCCGGTCTTGCCCGCCACCGGCACCGGCAAATCGACACCCGACCCCGACCCGCGCGTCACGGCCCCTTCCAGCATCGAGGTCAACTGATAGGCGGTGATCGCGTCCATCACCCGCTCGCGGTTGTTGGTGATCGTGACCGCAGCGCCGGCATCCAGGCTGGCAAGTTGGCAATCCACGCACTTGCGCTGATCGTGGCGATAGACGGTCACGCCAAAGCGGTCCTGCACCCGGTCGACCAGCGTCGGCTCGACCCTCTCACCGCCATTGGCGAACATGGCGTAGGCCGCAACCATCTTGAACAGTGTCGTCTCCTGCGCCCCCAGCGCATTGGCAAGAAACGGAGAAAGCCTGTCATAAACCCCGAACCGTTCGGCATAGCCCGCCACGGTTTCCATCCCGATCTCTTGCGCGATCCTGATCGTCATCAGGTTCCGGCTTTGCTCGATCCCGGTCCGCATCGGGGCGGGACCATAGAATTTGTCCGACGCGTTCTTGGGCGTCCACAGACCCTGCGGGGTTTCGACCTCGATGGGCGCGTCAACCACAATGGTGGCGGGGGTGAAACCGCTATCGAGCGCTGCGGCATAGACAAAGGGTTTGAAGCTGGAACCGGGTTGCCGGGTCGCCTGCGTGGCACGGTTGAACACCGAATCCTGATAGCTAAACCCGCCCTGCATCGCCATGACGCGGCCCGTGTTCACGTCCATCGCCATGAATCCGCCCTGCACCTCTGGCACTTGCCGCAGTGACCAGCGTACGAAACTGCCGTCTTCATCCTTGGTCACAGCGCGAACCATCACGATATCGCCCACCGAGACCAGATCGGCAGCAACATTAGCTTTGCGCGCCAAAGTACCGTCAGGATTGCGTTTTCTTGCCCATGTGACGTCTTCGGCGGGGATGCGGTTGCCGCCTTCGACCTCGTCCACCCCGTCGATACCGATGCGCGCGTCCGTCTCACCCAGTTCCAGCACCACGGCGGGATGCCAGCCTTCGACGTCACGCGGCAGGTTCTTTTCCTCGGCCAAAGCGGCACGCCAGCCGGATTCGGAGCCCAGCTTGTCGACCGGCAAGACCCGCCCGGTACCGCGCCAAATTCCTTGATTTCTATCGAACTTCTCCAGCCCGGTGCGCAGGGCGCGGGCGGCGATTGCCTGCATCTCGGGGTCCATCGTCGCGCGAATCGACAGGCCGCCGCCAAAAAACTCCTTTTCACCAAAGGTGCCAGACAACTGCCGCCGAATCTCGTCCGTGAAGTAATCGCGCGGCGGCAGGCTGTCGCGGAAGGCCGGGAAGTCGCCGTTCTGCACGGTCAACAGAGGCTTTGCCGCCTCGGATTTCGCAACGTCTTGGGTAATGTAGCCGTCCTCGGCCATGCGGTCCAGCACATAGGTCCGCCGTTCCAGCGCACGGTCCTTGTTGCGGACGGGGTGCAGGTCAGAGGGCGCTTTGGGCAGGGTGGCAAGGTAGGCCGCCTCGCCCGGCGCAAGGTCGGTCAGCGGTTTGTTGAAGTAGGTCTGTGCCGCAGCGGCCACGCCGTAAGAGTTCTGACCCAGAAAAATCTCGTTAAGATAAAGTTCGAGGATTTTCTCTTTGCTCAGGGTCTTTTCCAGCCGCACCGCCAGAATGATCTCTTTGATCTTCCGCTCGCCCGTGCGATCCCCGGACAAAAGGAAGTTCTTCATCACCTGCTGCGTGATGGTCGAGGCCCCCCTGACATTCTGACCACGCGAAATGATTGCGTCGCGAAAGGCGGCGACCATCCCGGTCGCGTCATAGCCCTGATGGGTATAGAATCGCTGATCTTCGGCCGCCACGAAGGCGTGTTTCACAAGGTCGGGAATCTCGTCTGCCGGCACGAAGAGGCGGCGTTCCTGCGCGAATTCATCCACGATGCGCCCTTCCCCCGAATAGATGCGGCTGATCGTCGGCGGCGTATATTGCGCAAGGGTTTCGGTCGAGGGCAAGTCCTTGGAGAACATATAGAAAATGCCGCCTACTGTCAGCGCGGCGAACAATGCGCCCAGCGTGAGCATCGAGAAGATGCCCCCAACGAACGATGCGATGAACCTGATCAAACCCTGCGCCCCCAATATGCAAGGATGCCTTATACACCCCCCCCATGACAAAGGTCAAAACGATGCTGTGTCCGCCAGCAAAGCGCCGCGCAGGGCGTCGGACAAGTGTCGGATAAACGTCAGGCACCCGTCCCGACAACGGCCCGACGGGATCAGGGCGTCACCCCGACCATGGCGGCATCCGCAGTGGCCCAGGCCAGCAGCCCATCGCGCAGCGCCGCCGCCATTTTCGCCCGCCAGACGGCGTCATTCAACCGCGCCAGATCGCGGGCAGACGACAGGAACCCCAACTCGATCAGAACCGAAGGGATGTCGGGGGATTTGAGAACCGAGAACCCGGCGCGCTGTTGCGGACGGCGGTGCATCTTGAGCCCGGCCCCCTGAATGCTGGCCTGCAAGGCATCCGCCAGCCGTGCTATGCGGGGGGCGGTGGTGGTGCGGGCCATGTCCATCAGAACTTCGGCCACCAGATCGTCCTGTTCGGTCAGGTCGATCCCGGCCAGCAGGTCGTCGCGGTCGTGCCGTTCGGCAAGCGTCGCTGCCGCCTCGTCGCTCGCCTCGGCAGCCAGCGTGTAGAGTGTGGCCCCCACCGCCTCGCCTTCGGCCAACGCGTCGGCGTGCAGGCTCAGGAACACGTCGGCCCCGGCGGCGCGGGCAATCGAGATGCGGGTTTCCAGCGGCACGAATTCGTCTGCCTCGCGGGTCATCACAACGTCGAACCCGCCGTCGCGCAGCAGCAGTTCCTTGAACTCACGGGCAAAGCCGAGCATCAGGGCGGCCTCGGTCTGCCCATCCCGCTCGGCGCCGGGGTCAAGCCCGCCATGACCGGGGTCCAGCACCACGATCAGCGGGCCGTCGCGGTCTTTCGGGCGGGCGGGCAGCAGGGCGGGGTCGGGCAGCGTCCACTCGGGCGGTTCTGGCAGGGCGGCTTGAATGGCAAAGGCGGCCTGATCCGCAGGGGTCAGGGTCAGGCGCACCACAGTCGCCGGATCGGTTACCATCTCGGCAGAACTCACCAGCATCGGCCCGGCCAACTCGATCACCAACCGCGACCATCCGGCACGGAACACCCCGGCGCGCAGACCGTTGATCTGGTCAGTCTCGCGCGGCACGCCTTGCACCCCGGTCCAGTCGACCTCGCGCATGTCCAGCACCAGACGCGGCGGCGCATCCAGCACCCGGACCCGCCACGGCACGGGTTGCGACAGGGCCAGCGCGATGCCGACCCCCTGCCCCCTATCACCGATCGACGATGCCGCCGGGTCAAGCCGCGCCAGCGCCGACAAGTCCTGCGCCGCAGCCGGAGCAAGGCATAGCCAAAGACCGGACAGAACGGCGAAAAGACGTCTCACGCTGCCCCCTTCATCTGTTCTTGAATATACCCGCCGGTGGCTCTTGGTCCGTTGTGCCACAAGTGACGCCCCCCCAAGAAGGGCCGCTTCATCACAAAGCGGGGATCGCCCCCGATTTGATTTACCGCCCCGCTTGATCTTTTCATGCCGCGCCCCCTAAGGTTTTCGTGATAGTCCTGCCCACGCGGTGTGCGGTCAAGCCGTCCTGCCCAAGTTTCCCGGAGATGCCGATGCGCCTGTTCCTGTCTGCTGCAATGACGGCCCTGTGTCTGCTGGCCGCCCCGGTTCAGGCCGAGATGACCCAAGCCGAGCGTGATACGTTCCGGGCCGAGGTGAAGGCCTATCTGCTCGAAAACCCCGAGATCATTGTCGAAGCGATGGATGTGCTGCAATCGCGCGATCAGATGATGGCGGCGGCGAAAGATCTGCAGATGCTGAAGGATCAGGGGCCGCTGATCTATAATGACGCGGCCTCGTGGGCTGGTGGCAATCTGCAAGGGGACATCACGATTGTCGAATTCGTCGATTACCGCTGCGGCTATTGCCGCCGCGCGCATGACGAGGTGGCGGAGCTGGTGACGTCGGACGGAAATATCCGCTTTGTCATCAAGGAGTTCCCGATTCTGGGCGAGGCGTCTATGCTGTCGTCGCGCTTTGCGATTTCGGTGCTGCAACTGCATGGGGCGGATGCCTACAAGTCGGTGCATGACGTGCTGATCGTCCTGCGAGGCGAGCCGGACGAGGCGACGCTTTCGCGGGTCGCCACCGATCTGGGGCTGGACGCGGCACCTATTCTGGCGCGAATGGGGACGGATGAGGTGACAGCGGTGATCAAAACCAACCACACACTGGCCGATGTGATGGAGATTACCGGGACGCCGACCTTTGTGATCAACAACACGATGGTGCGCGGCTATGTGCCGCTGGACGGGATGCGGCAGATCGTGGCGGAAGAGCGCAGTTAGTTAATCGGCCGTCTGCGCCGCCTCGACCGCGCGGATCTCGGCGGCCTTCGCCTCGACCAGTTCGACGATTTCCTCGATCATTTTTTCGTTGCTCAGCTTGTGGTGCTGTTTGCCCGCCAGATAGACCATGCCCGATCCCGCGCCGCCCCCGGTAAAGCCGATGTCGGTCATCAGCGCTTCGCCCGGCCCGTTCACCACGCAACCGATGATCGACAGCGACAAGGACGTGGTGATGTGGGCCAGCCGGTTTTCGAGGGCGGTCACCGTCTTGATCACGTCAAACCCCTGCCGCGCGCAGGAGGGACACGAGATGATGGTGACGCCGCGATGGCGCAGGCCGAGAGATTTGAGGATTTCAAAGCCGACCTTGACCTCTTCGACAGGATCGGCGGACAGCGACACCCGGATCGTGTCACCGATGCCCGCCCACAGCAGGTTGCCCAAGCCGATGGCGGATTTTACCGTGCCGGAAGTCAGGCCCCCCGCCTCGGTGATGCCCAGATGGATCGGCGCATCGGTCACTTCGGCCAGTTGATGATAGGCGGCAGCAGCCAGAAAGACGTCGGACGCCTTGACCGAGATCTTGAATTCGTGGAAATCGTTGTCCTGCAACAGTTTGATGTGGTCCATCCCGGATTCCACCATCGCGTCGGGGCAGGGTTCGGCGTATTTGTCCAGCAGATGCTTTTCCAGCGAGCCTGCGTTGACACCGATGCGGATCGAACAGCCGTGGTCCTTGGCGGCCTTGACGACCTCGCGGACCCGTTTGGCGTCGCCGATATTGCCGGGGTTGATTCGCAGACAGGCGGCCCCCGCCTGCGCCGCTTCGATCGCGCGTTTGTAATGAAAATGGATGTCGGCGACGATGGGGACGGGGCTTTCGGCGACAATGTATTTCAGCGCCGCCGTGCTTTCGGGGTCGGGGGTCGAGACGCGGACGATGTCTGCCCCGGCGATGGCGCAGCGCTGAATCTGTTCCAGCGTCGCGGCGATGTCGGTGGTCAAGGTGTTGGTCATCGTCTGGACCGAGATCGGTGCGTCGCCGCCAACCAGCACCTTGCCGACCCTGATCTGCCGGGACGGACGACGGGCGATGTTGCGCCATGGGCGGATCGGGTTGTGAGTCATGGCACGCTCCTCTGCAGGTCTGGGCCTTTACAGGTTTGGGCCATAGATAAGTGGCAAAACCGGCGTCGGCAACCGGGATGCGGCGTTATTCCGACGCGGGGGGTTCGGTGGACTGGACTCCTTGGGTCGGGGTCAGTTGCACGAACAGCGCCAGATCGGCGTCGACGGTCAGGTCAGCTTCGGCATAGGCCAGAGACAACGATTCGGGGGTCAGCGGCACGTTCTTGATGACCTGCGCGCCCGGTGCGGCAGGGCCGATGGTCTTGCCGTTCACGACGAAATAGATCGAGCCGGAATTGCCCGACCGCAACAGCGGTGGTTCTTCCATGGCGGGCACCAGATAGCGTTCGCCTGCATCGAGGATTTTCTCGAACAGCACCGTGCCATCCGCCGACGACACCCGCACCCAGGACGGGCGGACCGCCAGCACTTCGACACCCGGCGAGGCCAATGCCACGACCTGCAGCGGCTCGTCGCCCGGCAGGACACCCAGGTCGGTCGCACCTGCCACGGGTGCCACGGCACGCGGGTTGATCGCGGCAATCGGGCCATCGCGCGAGGTCAGAACCGGCACGTCCAGCGCCTCGGGGCGGTAGAGGCGGTCAGTGATTTCGCCACTGGCTGCCGAAACTTCGGCCTCCGGGGCAGATCGGATCAAGGGAGCGTCGCCCCTGACGTTGCCCAGGGGGTCAATCTCGGCCACCACGGTGGGGGCCTGATCGACCGGGGCAAGCTGGACGCGCTGCACCTCTTGCAAGACCGACCAACCGCCATAGCCAAGCGCCCCGATCAGCGCCAGCAGCACGATAACCGACCCGACAGCGCCGGGTTCTATCCGTGCAAAGGCCGACTCGGCGCGTGGCACGAAGCTGGCGTTTGGGTTGGAAAGCGGATCGCGGTATTCGGAGGCCACAGCGCGGCTGCGCGCGGCGGAGACCGACGCGGTCGACGCGGCGGCCGACATGCCGTGCGCAACCTGGAACCCCGCCTCCTTGCAGAACCGCGCGAAAGATGCGTCGGGGTCCATGCCCAGATAGCGGGCGTAAGAGCGGACATAGCCCGCCACAAAGCCCTGCGTTTCGAACGCCGATATGTCGGCGTTTTCAATCGCGGCAATGTAGGTCGCCTTGATTTTCAATTCGCGTTGCACGTCGAGAAGGGATTTGCCCAGCGTCGCCCGTTCACCGCGCATCAGATCGCCGAGCCGGATGTCGAAGTCGTCAAACCCCTTGGGTTTGTCCACTTCCGGTGTCGGGGGTTTCGACCTCCAACCGATCATGCGATGCGTTCCATTCCTGCCCCGTGCCGACCCTGAGTCGCAGCCCCGACGACTCGTTTTCTGTCGTATTGGGCATAAGCTAGCACACGGCAAGACTTATTGCATATGCGAGATAGCCTAACCCGCAAGTTCCGCGCGATTTAGCGCGCAGTGCCCCCAGAGCGCATCCATGGCGCCAATCAGATGGTCAATCTGCGCAGAATCGTGCACCGGCGAGGGCGTAAAGCGGAGCCGTTCCGTTCCGCGTGGCACAGTAGGAAAGTTGATGGGCTGGACGTAGATGCCGTAACGGTCCAGCAGCATGTCCGACAGCACCTTGCAATGGATGGGGTCGCCGACATGGACGGGCACAATATGTGACCCGTTGTCGATGATCGGCAGACCCAGACCGCGCAAGCGCAGCTTGAGGATGCGGGCATTCAGTTGCTGGGCATCGCGCAGGTGCTGGGCGGTTTTCAACACCCTGACCGAGGCCGCGGCCCCTGCCGCGATGGCCGGGGGCAGAGAGGTGGTAAAGATGAAGCCGGGGGCGTAGCTGCGGATGGCATCCACCATCTTCGCACTTGCAGCAATATAGCCGCCGAACACGCCATACGCCTTGGCCAGCGTGCCGTTGATGATGTCGATCCGGTGCATCTGGTTGTCGCGCGCCGCGACCCCCGCGCCGCGCGGGCCATACATGCCGACGGCGTGCACCTCGTCGATGTAGGTCAGGGCGTTGAACTCGTTCGCCAGATCGCAGATCGCCTTGATCGGACTGAAATCGCCGTCCATCGAGTAGATCGATTCGAACGCGATCAGTTTCGGGGCGGCGGGGTCGTCGGCAGCCAGCAGTTGGCGCAGATGGACCAGATCGTTGTGGCGGAAGATGCGGCGCGGGGCGGTGCTGCGGCGGATGCCTTCGATCATCGAGGCATGGTTCAACTGATCGGAATAGATGATCAGGCCGGGAAAAATGGCAGGCAACGTCGACAGGGTGGCGTCGTTGGCGACATAGGCCGAGGTAAAGATCAGCGCGGCCTCCTTGCCGTGCAGGTCGGCCAACTCGGCTTCCAGCCGCTTGTGATAGACAGTGGTTCCCGAAATGTTGCGGGTGCCTCCGGACCCTGCCCCGGTCGCATCCAGCGCCTCGTGCATGGCCGACAGGACGGCGGGGTGCTGGCCCATCCCGAGATAGTCGTTGCCGCACCAGACGGTGATCGGTTTGGTAGAGCCGTCGGGCTTGGTCCAGACCGCATGGGGATACTGTCCCTGCCGCCGTTCGATGTCGATGAAGGTGCGGTAGCGGCCTTCGTCGTGCAAGCGGCTCAGAGCGGCATCAATGGCGTGGTCATAGGTCATGGTCGGCTCCGGTCGGGGCTATGGACCCTTGGGAATGACATGGGGCGGCGGCTGCATGTCAGCAATGCGTCACAGGGGAAACGGGGCAATTTGCCACCCCCGGCGCTTGGGTCAGTCGGCGATGACTACAGCGCAATCGGTGATCTCGGCCCCTTTGGCGGCACAGGCGGCAAGGGCTGCATCCGCGCCCTGCCCCAAACCCCAGGCGCCGGTCGTCCCTGAGATGGCCAGCGCGCCCCTCTTGGCCGGGTAATCTGCGCGGAAGGCGGCAGACGCGTCGCGCGACAGAGACAGATCGCGGGCCTCATAGCCTTCTGGCCGGATCAGGGCGGCAATGACGCAAGGGGTAGCACCGGTGCGTTTGGCTTCGCACTGCGCAAGGGCTGCGACTTCAGCGGCGGCGGTGTCGTGATAGTTGGCGGCGGCGACGGTGGATTCGGCCAGAAGGCCATCTTCGGGGCTGATCGCGATGGCACAGTAATAAGGTTGCTGCGTGGCGACCGAGGCCAGGATGGTCTGATCTTCGGCAGACAGGCCGGAGGAGGGCAGCATTTCCGCCTGTACCGCAGCCTTGGCGGGAAACAGCAGCTTTTTGGCGGCGCGGCCCGACATGGGCTCGGCAATCGCGGCGGTGGCGGTCAGCATCATCAGGGCGACGGTCAGGCTGGCTTTCATCGCGGTGTCCTTTGGCTGCGGCAGGGCGGCAATTGGGGTTGGCGGCGGTTTAACGCAAGGCGCGCGGGGTGGACAGTGGGCTTGGCGCTGCTAGGCTGAACCGTGCATCACAAATCGGAGACGACGCCATGACCCTGAACCCCGTACTGGCCCGGATCGACGACACCCTTCCAGCCGCGTTGGAGCGGCTGATAGCGCTGTTGCGCATCCCGTCTATTTCCACCGACCCCGCCCATACGGCCGACTGTGCGGCAGCGGCGGACTGGCTGGTGGCCGATCTGCAATCGCTGGGGTTCAAGGCCAGCGCGCGACCCACGCCGGGGCATCCGATGGTGGTGGGGCATGGCGGTGCGGGCGGGCCGCACCTGCTGTTCTACGGGCACTATGACGTGCAGCCGGTCGATCCGCTGTCGCTGTGGGACCGCGACCCGTTCGACCCCGAAGTGCAGGAGACGGCGAAAGGCCGCGTCATCCGGGCGCGGGGGTCGTCGGATGACAAGGGGCAATTGATGACCTTCCTTGAGGCGTGCCGCGCCTGGGTGGCGGTGCATGGGGCCCTGCCCTGCCGGCTGACGATCTTTCTGGAGGGCGAAGAGGAATCCGGCTCGCCGTCGATGGTCGGGTTCTTGCAGGACAACAAGGACGAATTGACGGCGGACATCGCGCTGATCTGCGATACCGGGCTGTTTGAAGGCACCAATCCGGCCATCGTCACCATGCTGCGCGGGTTGCTGGGCGAAGAATTGACGATCCGTGCCGCGAGCCGCGATCTGCATTCGGGAATGTATGGCGGGTTGGCGGCCAACCCGCTGCATGTGCTGTCGCGCATTCTGGCCGGGCTCCACGATGGCGAAGGCCGGGTGCAGGTGCCGGGGTTCTATGATGGCGTCACCGAATTGCCCGACGCGATCCGCCAGCAATGGCAGGCGCTGTCGTTCGACCACGCGCGGTTTCTGGGCGATGTCGGGTTGTCGGTCCCCGCAGGCGAGGTCGACCGCACGCCGCTGGAGATGATCTGGTCGCGGCCCACCGCCGAGGTCAACGGCGTCTGGGGCGGATATACGGGCGACGGGTTCAAGACCGTGCTGCCGGGCTGCGCGCATGCCAAGGTGTCGTTCCGGCTGGTCGGGGAACAGGACCCTTTTGTGCTGCGCGAAGCGTTCCGTGCCTGGGTGACCGCGCAATTGCCCGCCGATGTGACGGTGGAGTTCAAGGGCCACGGCAATTCGCCACCGTCGGTCATGGCGATCGACAATCCGGCCTTCGAGGCAGCGCGACTGGCGCTGACCGAGGAATGGGGGCGGCCTGCGGCCTATGTCGGTGCTGGCGGGTCAATTCCGGTGGCAGGGTATTTCAAGACCTGTCTGGGCATGGACGCGATGCTGCTGGGGTTCAGCAAGGACGACGACCAGATACATTCGCCGAACGAAAAATACGATCTGGAAAGCTTCCACAAGGGCATCCGCAGTTGGGCACGGGTACTGGACCGACTGACATGATCATCCGCAACGCAGACCCCCGCGACGAGGCGGCGTGGCGCAGGCTTTGGGCACTGTATCTGGGGTTTTACG